>NZ_JACVTX010000003.1:0-418147 GCF_016624745.1 Erwinia sp. S43
GAAGGATTTGCCGCTGCTGAGCAGCGCCCGGTACTGGCTTTCATCGTCGCTGTAGCCGGAAAGATAGCGCTGGCCGGTGGCCTTCATCACCTGATCCCGCACCAGCGACTGCTCGTAGAAACCGTCCCCCAGCCGCTTTTGCAGCTGGTCCTGGCTGTAGAAGGCACTGCTGCTCAGCGCCTGTTTACCGTCGGTGAAGCGCGGATCGGTTTCAACCAGGTAATGGCTGTCAGAGCCGGGATGCAGGCTGAACAGGCTGTTATCCGGCAGTTTCACCGGCCCGGTCACGCTGCGCAGCACCCAGTTATCCTTCGAAGGAGACGTCACCGGCAGCCCGCTGTGCGTATCATCAATCTGAGCGCCGTCCTGCGTGCTGCCGGTATTGCCCGCCGAGGTGGCCGTCAGGTCCGCCGCGCCGGTGAGCGCGGCATCCGTCATGCCGTCCGCGGTTTTCCGCATTTGCAGATCGGCAGCGCCGCTGCCGTCGGAAAGGGCATCCGACACGGGTTTCAGCTGCGTATCCCCGGACGGCCCGGACGGCAGCGGCACTTCGCTCACCAGCGTCTGCTGCCCAAGCCGAGCCAGAGTTTCAGCGCCGTTCAGCCCCGATGCCTGCCCGCCCGCACCGGATGTTGACTGCTGTTGGGCGATCGTCCGGCCTTCACCCGCTCCCTGCCCCTGTTGCTGAACGGTCAGATGCAGCGGCAGATCCGTTTCCTGCACCGGTGCCTGATAAACGCCTTGCCCCTCAAAGTGGGTCTGCTTGTGACTCTTGCGTTTACCCGCTCTGACCACCACGCCGTCTTTGGTGATTTCCTGCCGGACGGTGGTTTCATCATTATCGACGCTGCCGTTAATCAGCAGATCCTGCCCGGCCACCACCTGGCTGTCTTTATTGTGCAGATCGCCGTTCAGCGTTAAATCGCCGCCGCTGCGGATCACCGCGCTGTCCTGACCGCTGACCTGCTGCTCTTTTACGCTCTGGGTGTAGGAGAAAATATCGAATCGACGCCCGTCACCGGACACGCCCGGCAGATTAAAGCGGATGATATCCTTATCGTTATCCTGCCAGAGGTAGATGTACTGCGGCTTTCCGTCAACGTCGACGGTGATGCGATTACCCTGTTCATCCAGCGCGTAGCTGCGCCCGTCCTGGTCGAAGTCAAAGGCAACGGGGCTGGTTTCATCCTGGTTGAATTCAACCAGATACCCTTTGAAGCTGTAGTGCTGGCCGTCCGTCCTGCCGCAGCCCTCGGTCCATTTTTCCCCGGTGCACAGCTCAACTTCCAGCACGTTCGGGGTAACGGAGACGGTTTTCAGATCGCTGCTGACCGTTAAGTGGATGTCACGGTTTTCCGTCTTCGCGGCGTCAATGCGCAGATCGCCCATCGCCTCAATGGTGGCGCTCAGGTTCTCAACCTGCGATGCCTGGTCGGTCAGTTCGCCCGCAGCGTTCAGCCTGCCGCCAATGCTCAGCCCGCCGTTACTGTAGATCAGGCCGTGATCCTGATTACTCAGCCGATCGGTGGCGATTGTCAGATCGTCGCGGGCGGCAATCGTCGCAGCCGTTTCTCCGGACTTATCATTCAGCAGCGTGCGCGCATCAATCACCAGCCGGTCGCCGTACAGTCGCCCCGTTCCGGTGTTATGCAGCGTGTCGGTGCGCAACAGCACATCGCCACCGTCGATCAGCCCCTGATTGAGGATGCCGGAAGCATTGATATGGGTCGTGCCCGCATTGATGTCGCCGCTCTGCTGATTGTTCAGCTGTCCGGTGGTCAGCGTCAGCTGCTTGCCCGCGCTCAGCGCGCCGCTGTTGCTCAGTGCGTTGCCGTGGGTATTGAAAGTCAGATCGTCACCCGCGGCCAGCGTCCCGCTCTGGTTTACAGCGGAAGTGATATCCAGGCCAAGACTGCCGCCGCTGACGATCCTCCCGGCACCGTCAAACGCCCCAAGCCACAGGCTGGCGTCGCCGTTGGCAACGATGTCGCCGCCCGCGTTGCTCAGCACCAGTTTTGATCCCGGCTGGCCCACTTTCAGGCTGTTCTGCGACGAAATCAGGCCGTTCTGGTTATTAAGCTGCTCGCGCACGCTGGCCTGCAACGTATCGCCCGCACGCAGGGCACCGTCCTGATTGTTGAGGCTGCCGACGCTCAGCGTCAGATCCTGCGCCTCAATGCCCTGTTTGCTGCCGCGCGTGTGCTGATTGTCAATCTGGCTGGCGCTCAGGTTCAGCGCCTGGCCGGCTTTGATCAGCCCCTGTTGGTTTTGTACGTTCTGCCGGACCGCCAGCTGCGCATCCCCGGCGGCAAACAGCAGGCCATCGGTGTTGTCCAGCGAATCCACGCTGGCCGTCAGATCCGCGCCCGAAAGCATCTGGCCGTGCTGATTATCAACGCGGCTCCCCTGCACAGACAGGCCAGCGCCACCCTGGATCAGGCCCTGCTGATTACTCAGGCTGCCGCTGTTGATGGCAAGCGATCCGTCGGCCAGCAGTTTTCCCTGCTGGTTATGCAGATCGGCACCGTGCGTATCCAGGCTGAGGTCGCCGCCGGACTGGATCGCGCCATTCTGATTATCCAGCGCGCCGCTGGCGATCTTGCTGCCTTCAGCGCTGCCGATAGCACCCGCGCGGTTATTCAGGCTCCTGAGGTTAAGATCCAGCAGTTTCCCGGCAATCAGCCCGGCCTGGTTGATCACATCGCCCGCGATCAGATTCAGCGCACCGCCGCTGCGTAGCCCGGTTTTCTCACCGTTAGTGTAGCTGTTGTCGAGCTGCTGACCGTGGGTATCAATACGCAGGCCATCGCTGCCCTGAATTAATCCCGCCTGGTTAGTTAACCGCTGGCTGCTCAGATCGAGGGAATCCGCCAGCAGCACCCCTTTGCGGTTATCGATATCGCCGCTGTTCAAGGTCAGCGCCCCGCTGGCGACAATGCTGCCCAGCTGGTTGTCCACCGAGCCAGCGATCGTCAGCAGCCCGTCTCCCTGAGTGGACTGAATGGTTCCGCGCGCGTTGGTCAGGCTGAGCGTATCAAGTGACAGATCGCCGCTGCTTTGCAGCGTTCCGTCGCTATTGTCCAGGTTCTGCCCGCCGTGAACCGTCAGCGTTTCGTCAACGGCGGTCACTGTCCCCTGCTGATTATTCAGCCCGTCGGCGCTCAGCGTCACGTTTTTACGGGCGGCAATGTGGCCCTGCTGATTGTTCAGGTTCTGTGCGGTGCTGACCGTCAGCGATTCGTTTGCCGAGAGGATTGATGCCTCACGGTTGTCGAGGCTGGTGCTGCTAATCTGTACCGGTCCCGCGGCCTCCAGCGATCCCCGCTGGTTATCGATCGCGCCGTTAACCTTAACCTCGAGCGCGCCGTTTTTACTGCTGACGGCACCGTCCTGGTTGCTCAGCGATGCAGCGTGCAGCTCGGTCGCCCCGCCGCTGACAATCTGCCCCTGCGCATTATTCAGCTCGTTGCTTACGGTAATCTGATTTTTCCCGGCCACGGCCAGCACTTTACCGCTGCGGTTATCCAGCGATGCGCCGGTAAGCGTGACGCTATTTCCGCTTTGCAGCACGCCGTGCTGGTTATCAATCCCCGCATCCAGCCGGGCATTCAGCGCACCGTCCACGCTGGTGATGGTCCCTTCACGGTTGTCCAGCGATTGAGCGCCAATCTGCACATCCTTCTGCGCCGCCAGGCTGCCGAGCCGATTGTTCAGGGTTCCGGCTGAGAGGGTTAACGATCCGCTGGTTGATACCATCTGGCCGTTACCGTTATCAATGTTGCCAGCGTTGAGCAGCAGATCGTCTTTCGCCAGCAGCTTACCCTGCTGGTTAGTTAACACGTTCTGCACCTTAACACTGGCGCTGCTACCCGCCGCCAGCAGAGAACCGCTGGTGTTATTGAGCGCGGCGGCCGTAACGTGCAGGCCCTGGCTGCTCTGCATCGTGCCTTGCTGATTATCGAGGGCCTGGCTCAGCGATATTGTCAGGTCACCGTCTCCGGCGCTAATCAGCCCCTGGCCGTTACCGAGCGTGGTTCCGCTCAGGCTCAGCGCATGAAGGCTGTCGATCTCCCCGGCAAGGTTGTTCCACGCCAGACCCTGGCCTGTGAACGTATCGCCGCTGATTAAACCGTTATGGTTATCCACGTTGCCAGCGCTCAGCGTCAACGCACCGCCAGCGCGAATTCCGCCGGTTTCGGTGAGCGTATCAGTGTTAATCAGCGCCCCGCCGTGGGTGTTAATATCCAGTGCCTCGCTGGCCTGGATCAGACCGCCTGCGTTGTTTATCTCTCGGGTGGAAATCTGCATCGCGTCACCGGCCAGAAGCTGGCCCTGGCTGTTTTTTACGCTCGCGGCATCCAGGGTTAAGCGCTGGCTGCTTTCAATATCGCCGCCCTCGTTATTAATCTGGCCCGCCGCATTCAGGGAGCTGTCTCCGTTGGTAGCAGCAATAACCCCGTTCTGGTTATCAACCGATCCGGCATGCAGTTCCAGCGAGGTGCCTGCCAGCAGGTTTCCCGCCAGGTTACTCAGCGCGCCGCTGAGCTGGCCGATAATCTGCGCCGTGGCAGACAGCACGGTGCCGCCGTTGTTATCAAGCGAGGCGGCCTGAAGAGTCAGCGCCTGCTGGCTTTGCAGCGTACCCAGCCGGTTGATCAGCTGGCCGGACAGCGCCAGCGATGCCGCCCCGTTATCGGCACTCACCATACCCTGCGTATTATTCAGCGAGCTGCCTTTCAGGTTCAGCCGGTCGCTGGCCGCCAGTACACCCGACTGGTTATCGATATGAGCGGCGGAGAGATCCAGGCTCTGCGCCTGTAGCTTGCCCTGCCGGTTATTGAGGTCGCCGGTGTTAAGCGCCAGCGCCTTTCCGCTGAGAATACCCAGCCCGTCGGCGTTAGTTTGCGCGTTAATCAGCTCGCCGCCGCGCAGATCGAGGCGGATAGCTCCCGGTGTGGCGATGCGTCCGGCGGTGTTATCCAGCGAGGAAGCCGCCAGCGTCAGCTCACTTCCCCCTTCCAGAGTTCCGCCGCGATTGTCCAGCGCGCCCGAGAGGTCCAGCTTACCCTCGCCGGAAACGGCACCGATCGCGCCCTGCTGGTTGTTAAGATCGGCAGCCTGTATCGCCAGCTGCTGCGCAATAAATTTACCGCTGCGGTTATCTACGCTGCCGCTGAAATCCCCCTGAAGCCTGCCGTCGGCCGCCAGCACTCTGCCGTCCTGGTTAGCCAGCTGCGCCGCGCTGAGGTGCAGATTTTTCGCGCTTTGCAGGTTTCCGCCACGGTTGTCGATCTCCCCGCTGACGGACAGATTCGCATCACCGTTATCGGCGCTGATAAAGCCCTGCTGGCTGTCCAGTGAACCGGCGGTAATATTGAGCGACTGAAGCGCTTCCAGCGTGCCTTCGCGGTTGTTCAGCACGTCCGCGCGGACGTCAAGATGCTCGCCAAGCAGCGTTCCTGAAGCGTTGTTAAGATTACCGGTCGCCACCCGCAGCGCGTTGTTGCTGGCAATGCGACCCTGGCTATTGTCCAGGCTGGCCGCACGCAGATCGATGGCTCCCGCACTCTCAATCACGCCCTCGCGAGCGTGAAGATCGCCGGTCGCCTTTATCTGCATCTCGCCCTTACCGGTTTGCAGTAGCTGGCCGTTCTGTATCGACAGCGACGTTCCCTGTACGCGAACCTGCCGCCCCTGCGTCAGACCGCCGTCCAGCAGGATCTGCTGGCCGCCAATCGTCAGATCCTTAGCGGCAAGAATTTTGCCCTGCGCGCCGCTGATATCATCGCTTTGGATCGCAACACTGCCGTTTTCGGAGCCCAGCTCGCCACCGGTATTGTCCAGAGAATGGCTGCTGAGGGAAAAGTCCCCGGCGCTGGCCAGCGTGCCGCCACGGTTATCTATCCGCTGGCTGTTCAACGCCAGGCCCCGATCGCCGCGTGAAATCAGCGTTCCGCCCGTGTTATCGATCTTTTCAGCCGCATGGATGTTCAGCTGGTCCGCAGCGATAGCGCTCCGCCGCGTGGTTAAGGTATGCGCCGTACTCAGCGTGGCCTGCCGTGCGTCAATCAACGTATCGTCAGCGTTGATATCCCCTTCACGGGCGGTCACGGTAACCGTTGCTGCCCGGCTCTGACTACCGGAGAGATCCACTTCGCGACCGGAGGCGATAAAGCCGTCGTGGCTCAGATGTGTGCCGTGGCTGGCAAGACGCTGTTCCGCCTTGACCGTCAACTGCCCGGTGCGCGTTGCTTTTCCGCTGCTGTCGACTCCTGCCCCCATCGCACTGCCTGCATCCGCTTCTATACTGCGGGCCGTCACGGTGGCGTTACCACCCGCCGTCAGCGCCGATCCGGCCTGGCTGTGCAGCCTTCCGCCGCTGTCCAGTCGCAGATGACCGTCGGCACTCAGCGCCCCCTTATTCGTCACATCGCCCTGGCTGGCAATCTGCAGGTTGCTGCCGGTCGAGATATGCCCCTGGTTATCGAGCTGGGATGCTTTCAGCGCCAGATCCTGCTGCGCATAAAGCGTGCCGCTGTTGGAGATTTTCCCATGCGCATTGAGCGTGAATTTTCCCTGCATCGCGCCGATTTCTCCGGCGTTGCGCACCCCCACGCCGCGCTCGGTTCCCACCAGCGTGATGCGCCTGCCGTACATGCCGCCCAGCGATGAGGTATCCACCGCAAACTGCGGCCGCCCTTCAGGATCGTCAGCTTTCACTACCACGACGTTGCCGTTGGCATCCGTCTGATTGCGGCCGGTGGTCACCTGCAGATCGCCGGTCTGTAATCGGGCGTTCACCTCCACCGCGCGGGCAATCAGATGGGTATAATCCTGACGGCTGCCGTCCATACCGCCGCCGCTGATGATGATCCGCCCGCGATCGACGTCATAGCCCGCCACCTGGCCGTTTTTCACCTGTACGCGCCCGGCCGCCAGGGTGTTGTGCCCGGCGTTAATAAAACCGCATCCGCTACAGGTAATCCCCGCCGGGTTAGCGATAATCACATCCGCTTTCTTGCCCGCCACCTCAACAAAACCGTGGAGCTGGCTGGGGTTCATACTGTTGACTTCGTTGAGGATAACTTTGGCCGATCCCTTCGCCAGCCACGGGTTACCCGCTACCTGACCGGCCAGCTGGGTCTGGGTGCTGTGCTGGCTGTTATTTAAAATCGCCCCCCGCTCGCCAACGTCAAACTGGCTGTATTTATTGTGGGAAAGCCCCTGGCCGTTAGGGGTTTGAATGTTGATCTGCGGCAGACCGTTGCCGGTTTGCAGTACGGTTGGTCGCTGCCCGCCGGGCGCGCCGCGATCGGCGGTAATCGTGCCAGCCTGCGCGGCGCTGACCAGCCCCCCGGCCAGCCATAACGCCACGGTAAGAGGCCGCAGAACGGCCACGCAGGAAGCAATGCCGCCCGGGCCTCGAGCCGAATCGCCAGCGCGGCAGCGGGCCAGTTCGGAAACGACCATCAGCATGCGACGGGCGCGATTAAAAATGATGCGGTAACAGTGTTTGTTCATGATTCATCCCTGTATCAATACTGCCAGCTGACGCTGAAGCCAAAGGTCACCGAGTCGGTTTTAAAACCCTGTGGCTTATAGATCGGTATGCCGCTGAAGGCGTCATAGCTTGCGCCCAATAAGTCGAGGTTGCCCCGCAGGCCCGCCACGCCGCCCGCCAGCTGGTGCCCCAGCAGCGTGGAACCGTCGCTGCGCCCGCTCACTTCGCCGTAGTCTGCGCCGAGATAAAACTCCTGCTGCGGCAGCGGTGTACGCCATGCCAGCGTATTTTGTACATACCAGCCACGACTGGCGCTGAGGGTGCGTTCACCGTCAAAGCCGCGCACCGTCCAGCGGTTACCGATAGCGATTTGATCGGGCGAGGTCAGCGGGGTGGAGCTGGCCTGCTGCAGGTAGTTAACCTGATAAGAAAAGTTTTGATTTCCCAACGTAAACGGCCAGTTCAGGCCCGCCGTCAGGGTGAAAATTTTACTTTTTTCGGTAGCATCGTAGCCGTCTTCATATTGCTCTTCATAAGCGGGCAGCGCGCCAAACCAGCGGGTGCCGCGCTGGAAGCTGACGCCGCCGTCAACGGTCACGTCGCCAAAGTAATGACGATGATCGAGCCCGAGCAGCCAAGCGCTGGTGCGCCGACGCTGAACCTCAATTTCGGTACGATCGATGTAGTTACGGATCTCGCGAACCAGCACGCTGCCGCGCATCGTCGTTTTGCCGCTGGCGTTGCGCTGAATAACCCGGCTCAGGCCAACGTTCAGGTTTTTACTCTTACCCGAATAGCGAATGTCGCCATTGAACCCCGCCACGTTTTGCACGTAGTTGTACTGCCCGGCGTTGACCTCAAACAGCCAGTAGCCCAGCGGCAGCGAGTAGTGGCCGTTAATATTTTTGCTCTGTTCGTGGCTTTTGAAGCCGAGATCGTGGCTGGCGGAAACATACAGCAGATCGCTGAGGGCGAACGGATTATCCAGCGCCAGCATGGCACCGCCCTGATAGCGCCCGGTGCTCTTCGTGCCGGAGTCATCGGCCCACAGATTAACCCGCCAGATTTTGCTCTGCTGTCGGCTGATGATCACATCGCTTTCGCCGGGATTATCGCCGGGGACAATCTCCATATTGTCCTGCACCGTCGGCAGGCGCTGCTGATTCTCCAGCCCCTGCTCGATATCGCGCAGATCCAGCAGTGCGCCTTCGCGGGCGGGAATAGAGGTATAGAGCACGGCGCGTTTATCGGAACCGTCGGCATAGCGAATATGGCGAATCATGCCCGGCACAAGGGCAACGATTAGTGTTCCGCTGCTGAGTTCCTGCTCGGGGATCAGCACCCGCGATGTTACCCAGCCGCGATCGACCAGCCGGTTTTGCAGCCGGCTCATCAGCTGGTTGATGCCCATCACGCCGAGGCAGTGTCCTTTTGCACCGTCAGCCACCCGCTGTGCCGGAAACCAGTGTGGAAAGGCCTCTTTGCCCATCAGCTGAACGTGGTTGATCGGAAAACAGGGCGTTTCCTGCGGAAACGGACCTTCGGCATCGGGCTGCGGCTGTTCAGTCAGGGTAATATCCGGCGCATCCGGGGTTAACTGCGCCTCTTTCGCCGACTGCTGGGTTTTAATGTGCTGCTGCTGCTGATCGATAAACGGGGCAGCCTGAGCGGTGAAGTGAAAACAGGTAATTACAGAAAGCGTCGCCAGAATAATATGGCGACACCGGGGGGCATTTGCGATCCTTGCCAAAAGTTACAGCTCCATTAAGTACAAACAAACTTAAACAAATATTAATGTATTTAGGTTTGTGAAGCCTGTACGGAGCGCAAAATATCCATAAAATCGTAATTTATCTATAAGCCATACAACTGAATAGTACTCGTTTTCATCAGCCGTCTCGTGCTCGGTCATACGGCGCAAAGCATGATTAAACCCGGCAAACGTTTCGAGAGCGATCGCCGGAACGACCGCTCTCTTTTTATGGCTAAATGACCAGCTGTTCCATCGCCTGGGTAATCCGCTTTTCCGAAACGGGATACGGCGTGCCCAGCTGCTGCGCAAAGAAGCTGACGCGCAGTTCTTCAGTCATCCAGCGAATATCCTGCACGTCGTCATCGTCGCGTCGCTGCGGCGGCAGTTTGTTGAACCAGGTGTTCCACGCCTGCTCAACGTTCTGCACCTTGATCATCCTGGCGCGGTCGCTGTGGGGGTCCACCGCCAGCTTCTCCATGCGCCGTTCAATCGCCTGCAAATAGCGCAGCGTGTCCGCCAGCTTTTTCCAGCCGTTGCCGGTGACAAAGCCGCGATACACCAGCCCGCCCATCTGCGCTTTGATATCGGAAAGCGCCAGCGCCATAGTCATATCTACGCGCCCTTTCAGCCGTTTATTGATGTTGAACACCGCAGTGAGGATCTGCTCGACCATTTTGGCGATCTCCACCACCGTGTCGTTCAGCTCGGCGCGCACCACATCGTGCAGCCGGGTATAGCCAGATTCCTGCCAGCTCGGGCCGCCGTGTTCGGCAATCAGTTTATCAATGCCGCAGGCGATGCAGTCGTCAATCAGATCCAGCACCTTGCCGTACGGGTTAAAGTACAGCCCCAGCTTGGCCTTGTTCGGCAGCTTCTCGTGCAGGTATTTGATTGGCGAAGGCACGTTCAGCAGCAGCAGGCGGCGCTGGCCGCGCCACATCGCTTTCTGCTGTTCATGCTGCGAGTCAAACAGCCGGATGGCCACGCTGTCTTTTTCATCCACCAGCGCCGGCCAGGCTTTCACGCTGTAGCTGCCGCGCTTCTGCTCGAAGTGGTCCGGCAAATCGCCGAAGCTCCAGATATGCAGACCGCTCTGCTCAAGGCCGTCGTCGGCCACCTGCGATAGCGTTTCCTGCACCTTGCCCTTCAGCTGCAGCTTCAGCGCATCGAGGTCTTTGCCTTCCGCCAGCTTACGGTTATTTTCATCGATCACCCGGAAGGTGATTTTAAGATGATCGGGCACCTGATCCCACTGCCAGGCTTCGCGGTCCACCGTCACGCCGGACATACGGCGGAATTCGCGCTCCAGCGATTCCAGCAGCGGCAGCACCAGCGGTTCAGCGCGGCCGAGGAAGGCTTCGGCGTAGTTTGGCGCGGGAACAAAGTTACGGCGTAACGGCTTCGGCAGGGATTTGATCAGCGCGATAACCAGCTCGCGGCGGATGCCGGGGATCTGCCACTCAAAGCCTTTTTCTTCCACCTGATTCAGCAGCGGCAGCGGCACGTGGACGGTCACGCCGTCAGCATCCGCGCCCGGTTCAAACTGGTAGCTGAGCTTGAGTTTCAGGTTGCCCTGATGCCAGAAGTTCGGGTAATCCAGTTTGCTGACGTTTTCCGCACCCTGGCGGATAAGCATCTCTTTGGCGAAGTTCAGCCGTTCCGGCTCCGTGCGGCTGGCATTTTTCCACCAGCTGTCGAAATGGCGGGCGGATACCACGTCGTGAGGAATGCGCTGGTCGTAGAACTCGAACAGGATCTCGTCATCCACCAGAATATCGCGGCGGCGGGATTTATGTTCCAGCTCCTCCACTTCTTCACGCAGTTTAAGGTTGGCCTTGAAGAAGCCGTGGCGCGTCTGCCAGTCGCCCTCCACCAGCGCATGGCGGATAAATAGTTCGCGCGACAGCACCGGGTCAATCTGGCTGTAGTTCACCTTGCGCGCCGCGACGATCGGCAGGCCGTACAGCGTCACTTTCTCCATCGCCATCACCGCGCCCTGCGCTTTCTCCCAGTGCGGCTCGCTGTAGCTGCGCTTCAGCAAATGCTGCGCAAGCGGTTCAATCCATTCCGGCTCTATGCGCGCAGCAATACGCCCCCACAGGCGGCTGGTTTCCACCAGTTCGGCGACAATCGTCCACTTCGGCGGTTTTTTAAACAGCCCGGAACCGGGGAAGATGGCAAAGCGGGCATTGCGCGCGCCGGTGTACTCCTGCTTGTCGCTGTCTTTCTGGCCGATATGCGACAGCAGGCCGGTCAGCAGCGCGGTATGTACCTCGCGGAACGGGGCCGGTTCGCTATTTACCGGCAGTCCCTGTTCACGCACCACCTGGCGCAGCTGGGTATAGATATCCTGCCACTCGCGCACGCGCAGATAGTTAAGATAGTCCAGCTTGCACTGGCGGCGGAACTGGCTGGATGACAGCGCTTTCTGCTGCTCCTGAAGATAGTTCCACAGATTAACAAAGGCGTTGAAATCCGACTCTTTGTCAGCAAATCGCTGGTGTTTCTCGTCCGATGCCTGCTTTTTCTCGGCCGGACGCTCGCGCGGGTCCTGAATCGACAGCGCGGAGGTAATAATCATCGCCTCGCGCACGCAGCCGTATTTCTGCGCTTCCAGCACCATTTTTGCCAGGCGCGGGTCTACCGGCAGCTGAGCCAGCGATCGGCCGGATGAGGTCAGTTTATAGTGCTGGTTATCATCCAGGGTAATCGCACCCAGCTCTTCCAGCAGGCGCACGCCGTCCTGAATATTGCGCTGGTCCGGTGCTTCCACAAACGGGAAGGCGGCAATATCTCCCAGCCCGAGCGAGGTCATCTGCAGAATGACCGAGGCCAGGTTGGTGCGCAGGATTTCCGGGTCGGTAAACTGTGGGCGACTGAGGAAATCATCTTCGGAGTACAGACGAATACAGATCCCCTCAGAAACGCGGCCGCAGCGCCCTTTACGCTGGTTGGCTGACGCCTGCGATACCGGTTCAATCGGCAGGCGCTGCACCTTGGTGCGGAAGCTGTAGCGGCTGATGCGCGCGGTGCCCGGGTCGATCACGTATTTGATGCCCGGCACGGTCAGCGAGGTTTCCGCCACGTTGGTGGCCAGCACGATGCGCCGCCCGACGTGCGACTGGAAGACGCGGTTCTGCTCGGCATTCGACAGTCGCGCGTAGAGCGGCAGCACCTCGGTATGCGGCAGATCGCGCTTCATCAGCGCGTCGGCGGTGTCGCGAATTTCACGCTCGCCGCTCATAAAGATCAGAATATCGCCACGGCTCTCCTGACCCAGTTCATCCACCGCGTCGAAGATTGCCTGTAGCTGGTCGCGGTCGGTATCGTCGGCATCTTCCACCACCGGGCGATAGCGCACTTCTACCGGATAGGTGCGGCCCGAGACTTCAATCACCGGCGCATTGTTGAAATGGCGCGAGAAACGCTGCGGATCGATGGTCGCCGAGGTGATGATGACTTTCAGATCGGGGCGCTTTGGCAGCAGCTCGCGCAGGTAGCCGAGCAGGAAATCGATGTTCAGGCTGCGTTCGTGGGCTTCATCGATAATGATTGTGTCGTACTGCATCAGCAGACGGTCCTGCTGGATTTCCGCCAGCAGGATACCGTCGGTCATCAGCTTCACCTGGGTGGTGTCACCGACCTGATCGTTAAAACGAACTTTGTAGCCCACGCAGCCGCCCAGCGAGGTTTCCAGCTCGGCGGCAATACGGTCGGCAACGGTGCGCGCGGCCAGGCGGCGCGGCTGGGTGTGGCCGATCAGGCCGCGAATGCCACGGCCCAGCTCCATGCAGATTTTCGGCAGCTGGGTGGTTTTCCCCGAGCCGGTTTCACCGGCGACAATCACCACCTGGTTATCGCGGATGGCATTGGCGATGTCCTGCTTCTTCTGGCTGACCGGCAGATTTTCAGGGTAGTTAATGGTCGGTACGGCGGCGCGGCGCTGGGCAATTCGCAGCTCGGCGGCGGTAAAATCCTGGTTTAGCTCTTCGGTAATCGCCTGAAGTGCGGCCGGGCTTTTAACTTTTTTTGCCCCGTGCAGACGACGCTGCAGGCGCTGGCTGTCGCGCAGCATCAGCGAGTCCAGGCGCGGCCAGAACGCGGTCAGGGCAGATTGTGGTGTATCAGACATAGGTCAAACTCACTTTGTTGCGCGGTTAACCGACAACATGGATGTATTGTGATAAAAAATTTTGCGTATAGTAGCACAGACAAGAACTTAGCGTTTTACCTGCGCGGCTATCCTTATTCAATATTTTCGAACATAGATAACAAAAACTCGCACTTACACTCATCGGCATATCGCAGTAGAGTGTTTCACATCAGGCGGACAGCATTCCGCGACTCAACAGGAAATGAAGACATGAGCAAAGTACTCGTTTTGAAATCAAGCATCCTCGCCGGTTATTCTCAGTCAGGCCAACTGGCCGATCATCTGGTTTCAGAGTGGAAAGCCGCTCATCCTGGTGATGAAGTCACCATCCGCGATTTAGCTGCAAACCCAATTCCGGTGCTGGACGGTGAGCTGGTTGGCGCACTGCGCCCTTCCGACGCTGAACTGACTGCCCGTCAGCAGGACGCGCTGGCGCTGTCCAACGAGCTGATTGAAGAACTGCAGGCGCACGACACCATCGTTATCGCTGCACCAATGTACAACTTCAACATCCCAACTCAGCTGAAAAACTACTTCGACCTGGTTGCCCGTGCAGGCATCACTTTCCGCTACACCGAAAACGGTCCTGAAGGCCTGGTGAAAGGTAAAAAAGTGGTTGTTCTGACCAGCCGCGGCGGCATCCATAAAGATACCCCGAACGATCTGCTGACGCCGTACCTGACCATCTTCCTGGGCTTCCTGGGGATGACCGACGTGCAGTTCGTGTTCGCTGAAGGTATCGGTTACGGTCCGGAAGTGGCACAGAAAGCCGCTAACGATGCAAAAGACGCTATCTCTAAAATCGTTGCAGCCTGATTTTAATCACCGGTGGCAAATCGCTGCCGGAGCGTAATAACAACGCGATGCCCGCTGCATCGCGTTTTTTTTAGGCCATAGCAATACTTTTCGCTACGGTCATACTTTTCGCTACGGCTGTTTTTTCAGCCACTGGCCGTTGATCCCGCGCACGTACTCACCCGGTTTTGCCCGCGTCACCAGTTTTTGTCCGGCGATTCTGGCCACCTCGGCCGCCGTCATATTATTCTGCTCCGCCAGCAGCTGATACTGCCTGCTGCGGCCTTCGTTGATCTGTTTTACCAGCGCCTGAGTTTCCGCATCAGTCTGTCTGGGGGCAATATAGCCGTTAAGCGTTTCGCCCACCCGGCCCTGCTGCCTCGCTTCGTCAAGCGTCAGCGCCATGGCACCGGAAGATATCATCAGACAGCCCAGCAGGAGTGCTCTGTTCAGCAGTTTCATTGTTTTATCCTCAGAACAGGCCGCTCTGGTTTTTTAACAGCGCTTCCACGTCTTTATCGACCTTGATATGGATCTCGTGCTCGATTTTAACGTTCATATTGATGGTGATCGGTTCTTTCGGCGCCGCCACTTCAATGCGCGGAATACATCCGCACAGCAACAGCATCGCGCCAGCCATCTGCAGGCTATTCAGGGCTTTCATCACGTTTTTCCTTCTGCGACGGCAGGGTGGCGTTATCTTCCACCCAGGATTGCAGGTTATCGCCAAAGCGCAGGCTGCGCCAGAGTTGAAACAGGTTTTCCCGCTGGGAATAATTCAGCGTAACGCGCTGATCGCGGTCGCTAAATCGACTGGTGCCGTCGACTTTTGCCGTCAGGCTCATCCAGCCAAGGTTATCAAGGTCGAGCGTCGCCCAACTGCGCGAAATTTCCATATAGCGCAGCCAGTCGATGGCCGCACCGGCAGCAATATTATTGCTGCTGATGGCATCGGCCATATCTTTATCCATGCGTACGGTCAGAGACCCGCTGTTGGCGATCCAGCCGTCCTTCACCAGCCACTGGCTGTTATTAAGGAACAGCGGCAGCTCGCCGTTGATATGGCCGGACAGCGCAATCTGCTTGAGCTTCATCGCCGTAATCAGCTGCGACAGTGCAAGATGCTGCACGCGGATTTTCGCCGCCTCGGTCTGCGGCATCTGTAAACGGTCAAGGCTCAGCGTACCGCCCAGCATATCCAGGCTGACATTGCTCAGGCTCAGCGGCTCCGCTTCGCTCCACGGATACCAGCCGCGCAGATCCGCAGTAACATTCTGCATGGCAAACTGGTTTTTGATCTCGCCGATGCGCAGCGAAACCGGGCCGTGGGTGCCAAAGTACCAGCGGTGGGATTGCAGACGGAACGGCAGCGAGAAATCCACGCCGTTGAATTCATTATCCGGCAGCAGCGCGCGGCCGTTTCGCACCAGCCAGTGGCCACCGGCTTCCAGTCCCTGATCGGCCGCGGCTGAAAATGCCACCTGCGCCTTCAGCGTGCCGCTCTGGATCGACAGTTTGAGGTCCGGGCTGAGCAGCGGCTGAAAGACCCGAAGCGACTGTTCCGGCCACCAGGCCTGGCCGCGCAGGCGTTCGCCGTCCCAGCGCCCACGTACCTGAACCGGACCGATTTTTTGCGCCTGGAGTGCACCGTTAAACAGAAACGCGGCCGGATCGCGGCCCTTTACCACCAGGGTTAACGTTGAGGGCGGCAGATAGCCCCCGGCGCTGAAGCGGGTTTCGCGCGCTTTTAGCGCCAGCTCGCCGTCGAAGGATGGATTCTGCTCATCGCGCTGCCAGCTGACGGGTTTCACCAGCGTCAGGCGCGGCGCAGCCATGTTCACGCTGCCGTAGCTGATGCGATCGAAGCCGGTGGAAAGCGTGGAGAGTTCGATCAGCGAATCCTGCCAGCGCCCGGTGCCGGTCACGTCCCACTTTGCCGCCAGCGGCTTCAGCCGCCCGTCGCCCCAGTAGCGCCAGCGCCATTCACCTTTATCCGGCCAGAAATCGCTGGCCCGCCCGTCAAGATGCAGACGGAAATTGCCCATCTGCACGTCGTGCGCACTTAGTATCGCCTGCAGACGACCGTCGATCCCCGCTGAAGAGATCTTCACCCCGGCCAGCGGCCAGCGGGCCTCATCGACTTCCAGCGTCGATAGCAGGCGGCCTTTCATCCGCAGCAGCGCGCCGGGCAGCATTGCCAGCTGCGGATCGGCCAGCGGCCCGCGAAGTTCGCCCACCAGGCTGGCGTAAAACTGCAGCGCATCGAGTTTGCTTTCGCCGTAAAGGCGCAGCGGCAGGCTGCTTTCCTGCCAGCCAAGATGCCCCGGCCCCACCGACAGCACCACGTTGCCTTTGCCGCCGCGCCCCGAGGTCAGCAGGTTCAGGCGGCCGTTAAGCTGAGTGGCGGTCAGCCCCTCCTGCCAGTTTTCGGCCAGCAGCGAAACCCCGCCGGAAAGCGGCTGGGTGCCCCACGGCCAGCTCCAGCTGCCCTGCTGTATCTGAATATTCTGCGGAGTGATCTGCCATGGCAGGTCCAGCAGCGGCTGCGGCTGATTTGCTGCACTGACCCGCAGCGTGCCGCTCTGCTGCTGCCAGTCAAGCTGCACATTCAGCGGCTCCGCAATGCCGTCCAGCGCCAGATTGCCATGCAGCACGCCGCTTTGCGGCAGCGCATCAGGAATGCGCGGCAGCGTCAGCGTACCGTCAAGCGTGACCGGCTGAGCGATACCCGGTGCCAGTACGGTCAGGGTTTTTAGCGTCAGCTGCTGCTGCCGCAGTTCAGCCTCAAGAGAGAGATTGTCACCTTTATAGTGCAGCTGCTGGCTGTCGGGTTCGAAATCAAGCTGGAGCTGCCCCGCCCACTGCGGCCAGGGTTTGAGGGTCAGCTGGCGGATGGTCACGCTGGCACCGGGCAGCATCTGCTGCCATTCGGCCAGCGTGCGGGGAGCATCTTGGCTGTCACTGGCCGGGAGTTTGGCCGCGCACTTGCTGTCGATAATCACGCTGTCTGCGTTGGCCAACCAGCGCTGATGGCGGTAGGTGAGCGAGACGTTTTTCACCGCCGCCAGTTCGCAGTCGCCGATAGTGTAGTGGACGCCGGGCAGGTTAAGCGCACCGTGCTGCCAGCGCGGTCCGCCATCAATGGAAATGAAGGTATCATTCGGCAGCCACAGCCCTACCAGCCTCGGTAGCCACTGCGTTACCGTGAGTAAAAGTCCTGTCAGCAGCAGGATCGCTGCCAGCAGCGCGGCAAGCGCGCGTTTCCAGCCCCTGTTCATGGCAGCAAAATCCTGTTCGGTCCGTGATTATCAACGAAATGATGGCACGGAATCGCTTCATCGTGAAGTTTTTCACCGTTTTACGGTGGATTCGATGCTTTTTACAGCAGTAGCCACCATCAGGTTCTCGCTCGCTGAGAATAGTTGATAAACTGCAGCTATTCATTCTGCAGCGGTAAAAGGAACTATAACGATGAAACTTGCGGTGTACAGCACCAAACAGTATGACCGGAAATACCTGGAACAGGTGAATCAGGATTTCGGTTTCGAACTGGAATTTTTCGACTTCCTGCTGACCGAACGTACCGCGAAGAACGCCACGGGATGTGACGGCGTGTGTATTTTCGTCAACGACGACGGCAGCCGTAAGGTGCTGGAAGAGCTGGCGGAACTGGGGGTAAAGTTTGTTGCGCTGCGCTGCGCCGGGTTTAACAACGTCGATCTTGATGCGGCAAAAGAGCTGGGAATGCAGGTGGTTCGCGTGCCGGCCTATTCGCCTGAAGCGGTAGCTGAGCATGCCGTCGGCATGATGATGACGCTGAACCGCCGCATTCACCGCGCGTATCAGCGCACCCGCGATGCCAACTTTTCGCTGGAAGGCCTGATCGGTTTTAACATGCATGGCCGTACCGCTGGCGTCATCGGCACCGGTAAGATCGGCATCGCCACCCTGCGCATCCTGAAGGGTTTCGGCATGCGCCTGCTGGTTTCCGATCCCTATCCTAATCCACTGGCGCTGGAGCTGGGTGCGGAATATGTGGATGTGAAAACGCTGTTTGCCCAGTCGGACGTGATCAGCCTGCACTGCCCGCTGACCCCGGAGAATCATCATTTGCTCAACGAGAGTGCCTTCGCTCAGATGAAAGATGGCGTGATGATTATTAATACCAGCCGCGGCGGCCTGATCGATTCGCAGGCAGCAATCGACGCGCTGAAAAAGCAGAAGATTGGCGCACTGGGGATGGATGTTTACGAGAACGAGCGGGATTTATTCTTTGAGGATAAGTCGAACGACGTGATTCAGGACGACGTTTTCCGCCGTCTGTCAGCCTGCCACAACGTGCTGTTTACGGGCCATCAGGCGTTTCTGACCGCCGAAGCGCTGACCAGCATCGCACAGACCACGCTGCAGAATCTGCGGCAGCTGGAAAAAGGCGAGCCCTGCGCTAACCAGCTCTGATCCGCCTATTGCCCCCGCTGTCGATAAGCGGGGGTTTACCGCGCGCAGGTGCCGTTAAGTAATGCACTTTCGCCGCAGCGACGGCCGTTCGCCAGCTGACACATTCCTACCGAAGATCCATCCAGCTGACGTGAAAGCGCCAGCGTTCCTCCTGCATTTTCACAATTACTCGCTGCCAGATCGGCCATCTGTACTCTTGCCGGGACGTGAGCGGCGGTTGCCTGCTGCGGCGGTTCGTTGTCGCTGCTACAGGCCGACAGCACCAGCGTTGCCGCTGCAAGCAAAAAAGTGGCTGCTTTCATTGTGTAAACTCCGATCGGTGAAGGGTCAAAGGCGCCAGCCAGCATATGCCAGGTTTTGCGACAGGTCGATAGCTGTCATCCAATTTTACAAAATCAAAATTGATAAAATATCAATACCCTCAGGTCTTAATTTACAATCGATAAGAAAAAATCAAGGAAAATCTCTACAATACAGGAGGATAGATAGTGGTCTTCGACTTATTACTGCGCATCGCGCTTGCCGGTGCGCTTGGCGGTCTGATCGGTATGGAGCGGCAGCTGCGCTCGAAAGAAGCCGGGCTGCGCACCCACGTGCTGGTGGGGATTGGCAGCGCGATGTTTATGATCGTGTCTAAATATGGCTTTAGCGATATCCTGGGAGCCTCGCATATTGAGCTGGACCCCAGCAGGATCGCTGCTCAGGTCGTCAGCGGCATGGGTTTCCTTGGTGCCGGTACTATCATCATTCAAAAACAGATGGTCAAGGGGCTGACCACCGCCGCCGGGCTGTGGGTCACGGCGGCTATCGGGCTGGTTGTCGGAAGCGGCATGTATGAGATCGGCATTTACGGCACCCTGCTGGCACTGGTGGTGCTGGAAACCTTCCGCCGCATCAGCTACCGGTTTATCGGCCGTAATCTTACCCTAATCTTCCAGCTCAAGCCGAAAAGCGTGCCGCTTGTGCTGATTGCCCTACAGCGTCGGGAAGTACGCACCGGCAAAGTCATCCTCGCCCACCGCGATGGCGAAACCGGACTGTGTGAAATGATGGTGGATGTGACATTGTCACGAAAGGTGGCACCGGAAAAAATGTATGACGTACTGCTGGAGATAAACGGCGTGCAGTCGCTGGAAATTCATTAGCCATAAATGCTCATGGCAAAAAAAGCCGAAACGGTTACTCTTACAGCCAGGCCTGTTTGTGTCTGGCCCTGCGCCAGCAACGTTTTTTAAATGGAGATTATAATGTCTGAGAAATCCGTACTGATTATCGCCACATTTTCCGCTAAGCCGGGCAAAGGCGATGCGCTGTTTGACGTGCTGAACCCCTGTGTGGCCCCGAGCCGCCTTGAGGCCGGTAACGTGCATTACGATCTGTACCGCAGCGTAGAAAACCCGGATTCGTTCCTGTTCCACGAAACGTGGAAAAGCCATGCGGCTATCGAAGAACATGAAAAGCAGCCGCATTTCCAGAACCTGATTGCCGGCGTTGAATCCCTGCTCGCCGCGCCGCCGGTGATTACCAAAATTTAATCGCCCTTTCGATCGGATAAAAAAACGGCCCCCGGATTTCACCCCGGGGGCCGTTTTGTTTTGTGCGGCTGACGGCTTTACTTGACGATGCGGGCGCGGCAGGTTTTCCCTTTAATTTTCACCTGCGTAAGCTGCTGCATCACCTTGCGCACCAGCTCCTGACGAATTGCCACGTAGGCAAGCGTAGGTGCGATATCAATTTTACCCACCTGATCGCCGCTCAGCCCGCCGTCACCGGTCAGCGCCCCCAGGATATCCCCCGGACGGATCTTGGCTTTACGCCCGCCGTCAAGGCTGATGGTGGTCATCTCCGCGCGCAGCGGTTTTGGTGCCACGGACTTCAGCTCGCTGACGTTACGCCACGCCAGGCGCTGCTGCAGGAAATCTTCCAGCGCGTGGGCGCGCTGCATTTCATCCGGCGCAACGAAGCTGACCGCACAGCCCTCTGCGCCTGCGCGAGCAGTACGACCAATGCGGTGGACGTGAACTTCCGGATCGAACGACAGCTGGTAGTTCACCACCATCGCCAGCGATTTGATATCCAGCCCGCGCGCCGCAACGTCGGTCGCCACCAGCACCCGGCAGCTGCCGTTGGCAAAGCGCACCAGAACGCGATCGCGTTCGGCCTGTTCCAGATCGCCGTGCAGCGCCAGCGCGCTGATCTGCGCATCTCCCAGCGAGGCGGCAATGTCATCACATTCGCGTTTAGTGTTGCAGAACACCACGCAGGAGGCGGGCTGGCGATCGCTGAGCAAACCGATTAGCGCGCTCATTTTTTCACGCGCGCTGGTTTCATAGAAAGTCTGCTCAATGGACGGCAGATCGGAAACGTCGCCGGTTTCCACCGTCAGCGGATCGCGCTGCACGCGCTGGCTGATGCGGGCGATGTCCTCAGGCCAGGTGGCGGAGAACAGCAGTGTCTGGCGCTGCTGAGGGCAGTAGCTGATTATCGCATCGATATCATCGCGGAAGCCCATCTCCAGCATACGGTCGGCCTCGTCCAGCACCAGCGTAGCCACGCCGTCCAGCTTAAGGGTTTCACGCTTGAGGTGCTCCAGGATACGCCCCGGCGTACCGACGACCACATGCGGTGCATGCACCAGCGAATCGCGCTGCGCGTTCATCGGCTGGCCACCGCACAGCGTCAGGATTTTGATATTGGCGGTAAAACGCGCCAGTCGGCGCAGCTCTTTCGACACCTGATCAGCCAGTTCACGCGTCGGGCACAGCACCAGCGACTGAGTGACATACTGGCTGACGTCCAGCCGGTGCATCACGCCAAGGCCAAACGCGGCGGTTTTGCCGCTGCCGGTTTTTGCCTGCGCGCGTACGTCACGCCCTTCCAGGATCGCCGGCAGCGATGCGGCCTGTACCGGCGTCATGGCCAGATAGCCAAGTTCATTAAGGTTTTCAATCTGGCTGGCGGGCAGCAGGTTCAGGGTAGAAAAAGCAGTCACGGGTATAATCTCTGATAAATCGGGCGGGAATTTTGCCGCTGATTGTAGCAGATAATCCGCTGGAAACGTTACTTTCAGGGGCAAGACGGCGCAGCGGCAGGGTTTGAGGCTTCGCACAGTTATTGTTGCGTAAAGTTTGTACAATACACATGTAAAACAAGCTGGCATTCGTCGTCGGAATCCGTACCATAGCACGCCAGTCAGTTTTCATGCCGGGCCTGCCGATGTTCTCGCCCACTTCTGCAATACGAGATAGCTAATAAATGCAACCGAATCCGGAAACCAGTAAAAAAGAGCAATACAACCTCAACAAGCTGCAGAAGCGTCTGCGCCGTAACGTCGGCCAGGCGATTGCTGACTTTAATATGATCGAAGAGGGTGACCGGATTATGGTGTGCCTTTCCGGCGGCAAGGACAGCTACACCATGCTGGAAATTCTGCGCAACCTGCAGCAGAGCGCGCCGGTTTCCTTCTCGCTGGTGGCGGTGAACCTCGATCAAAAACAGCCGGGTTTCCCGGGGCATATTCTGCCGGAATACCTGGAAGCCCAGGGCGTGGAATATAAGATCGTCGAAGAAGACACTTACGCCATCGTTAAAGATAAGATCCCGGAAGGCAAAACCACCTGCTCGCTCTGCTCCCGTCTGCGCCGCGGCATTCTGTACCGCACGGCGACTGAACTGGGCTGCACCAAGATCGCGCTGGGACATCACCGTGACGATATCGTGCAGACGCTGTTCCTCAATATGTTCTACGGCGGGAAAATGAAAGGCATGCCGCCGAAGCTGATGAGCGACGACGGTAAGCATATCGTGATCCGCCCGCTGGCCTACTGCCGCGAGAAGGACATTGAGCGTTTCGCCATCGCCCGCGAATATCCGATCATTCCGTGCAACCTGTGCGGTTCACAGCCTAACCTGCAGCGTCAGGTGATTGGCGATATGCTGCGCGACTGGGATAAACGCTATCCTGGCCGCATCGAAACCCTGTTCAGCGCCATGCAGAACGTGGTGCCTTCGCATCTTGCTGATACCGAACTGTTCGATTTCAAAGGCATCGTCCACGGCAGCGAAGTTGTTGGCGGTGGCGATCTGGCCTTCGATCGCGAAACCCTACCGATGCAGCCCGCCGGCTGGCAGCCGGAAGATGAAGACGACGCGCCCGTTCGTCTTGATATCCTTCAGGTCGGCTAAGCTCAACGTTTCACGGGGGAAGTGTGTCGCGATCGCAACGCCTGCTGGATCTGCTGCAGCTACTGCGCAATCACCGCTTCCCCGTTCCCGGCGCTCAGCTCGCCGCCACGCTCGGCATCAGCCTGCGTACGCTCTACCGTGATATCGCCACCCTGCAACAGCAGGGAGCCGATATCACCGGAGAGCCGGGCATGGGCTACGTGCTGAAACCGGGATTTACCCTGCCCCCGCTGATGTTTAGCGAAGAAGAAATTGAGGCGCTGGTGCTGGGTTCGCGCTGGGTTGCCAGCCGCACCGACACCGGGCTGAGCCAGTCGGCCAAAAGCGCACTGAGCAAAATAGCCGCCGTGCTGCCTGAAGACCTGCGCCACAGCCTCGACAGTAACGGTCTGATGGCCGCGCCCTCCGCTAGTCCGCTTGCTGAAAGCGTGGATTTTGTCTCCATCCGGCGGGCAATCAGGCACGAACTGACGGCGACCCTCACCTATCGCGACGGCAAAGATCAATCTTCCCGCCGCGTTATCTGGCCGTTCCTGCTGGGCTATTTCGATAACCTGCATATTCTCGGCGCGTGGTGCGAGCTGCGCGGCGACTTCCGCCATTTCCGCACCGACCGCATTATCTCCCTGGAATTAAACGCAACCCGCTATCCCCGCCGCCGTGCCGCGCTGATCAAGCAGTGGCGCGAGCAGCAGTTCCCGGACAGGCCCGCTCAATAGTCAGACGTTAATAATGCGCAGGTGGATCGATAATCGGATCGGGGTCGACCGGCGGCGGATCGGGCATTGGCTGCGGCGTGGGTATCGGCCCGGGAACGGGTACGGGATCGCTCAGTGGTTCAGAACCACGAATAGCATCAGGCTGCTTAGTCATTTTGCTGTCCCCTCTGTTTTCAACGCGTGAACGTTAAGCGTAGGACATCCTGGCGGGCTGGCAAACGGGCAAAAAAAAGCCGGCTCGGAGCCGGCGTCGTACGAATTAAATGTGCTATGCATTAATTCTAAAAATGAAGTAAGACAATTATGGAGCGCAACGCCCATCGCTTGACGTTGCATTCACCTGCGGAAGAGATTTTGCCCTTAACATCGCCGCCAGTTATTGACGTCGATCAGTTTTAAACGCCTTTATGCTACAAAAATTTGCTCTCTTCACAGCCATTTACGTCGCCGTAACCACCACGCAACACCGAGCACCAGTACGGCTAACAACAGACAAAACAGGCCAAAGCCAAATCGCCAGCTGCCGCCCGGAATGCCGCCAAGGTTTACGCCGAACAGCCCGGTCAGGAACGTGGTCGGCAGGAACACCACCGCCATCAGCGACATGGTATAGGTGCGGCGGTTCATTGCTTCGGCCATCACCGAGCTGATTTCATCGGACAGCACCCCGGTTCGCGCCACGCTGGCATCCAGATCGTCCAGCCCGCGCCCCAGTCGGTCGGCAATATCCTGCATGCGGCGGCGGTCGTCATCGCTCATCCACGGCAGCCGCTCGCTGGCCAGCCGCGAGAACACATCACGCTGCGGGGCCATATAGCGGCGCATAATAATCAATTGTTTGCGGATTAAAGCCAGCTCACCGCGCGGCGGCACCTGCTGGTCGACAACGGCATCCTCCAGCTCGATAATTTTATCGTGCAGATCCTCGATAAACTCGCTGGTGTGGTCGGTCAGGGAGTCGCAAACGTCCACCAGCCAGCTGCCGCCGTTATGCGGACCGTTGCCGTTTTGCAGATCGGTCAGCACTTCATCAATGGCAAACACCTTCCGCCGCCGGGTTGAAACAATCAGCCTGTCGTTGATAAACACGCGTATCACCACCAGCTGGTCGGGCCGCGATTCGCTGTTCAGATTGACGCTGCGCAGGGTGATCATCGTACCGTCGCCCAGACGGCTGACGCGCGGCCGCATACTGTCGCCGCCGAGCGCATCGCGCACGTTGTCCGGCAGCAGCGGCGTGGTGGTCAACCATTCGGCGCTTTCGGGATGGGTGTAATTCAGGTGCAACCAGCATGGATGGTCACACGTAAGTACTTCACTGTCGGCAATCGGGATCATCCCGCCATGGCCATCCAGCTGACACGAGATAATCGCATCCGATACCTGTAAGGATTTACCTGCTATAGCGTCCACCTTTTGCCCCGCTTTCAACATAATCAATACGATACAGTCTAGCGCGCGGGCCAGCAGTTGCAAAATGTTGCACGCTGAGACAATGGTTAGAAAACATGACAGCAGCAACGTTTTGTGCGATCGGCTCAGGCGTCGCCGCGCTGGCACTTCTGGCACACCCTCTGTCCGCCTTAGCATAGCCAGCTTTGTCGCCCTGATTTACGTTGGTGATCAGCATATTGTCTGCTTTCGCAGGCATCATTCCCTTCAGGAGACCAGGCCACGATGAAAAACCTGCATTATAAAAGCTTGCTGGAAACAGGCCGACTGATTCAGTCGAAAGAGATTGCTTCCGTTGAAGTGACCACCGCTCTGCTGGATCGCATTGCCTCGCTGGATGCCGATTTGCACAGTTACTTTTACGTGATGCGCGACAGTGCCCTGCAACAGGCGGCAGAAGCCGATCGTGAAATCGCGCAGGGGATCATCCGCGGCCCGCTGCACGGCGTGCCCATCGCGCTGAAGGATCTGATCTGGACCAAAGATGCCCCCACCAGCCACGGCATGCTGATCCACCAGTCGCATTATCCCACGGAGGATTCCTCCATCGTCACGCGTTTCCGCGCCGCCGGGGCGGTGATCCTCGGTAAACTGAAACAAACCGAAAGCGCCTTTGCCGATCATCACCCGGAGGTTGTTCGCCCGGTTAACCCGTGGGGTTCCGCGCTGTGGACCGGCGTCTCTTCCAGCGGTTCCGGCGTTGCCACTGCGGCCGGACTGTGTTTTGGTGCAATCGGCACCGATACCGGCGGTTCGATCCGCTTCCCCTCCAATGCCAACGGTCTGACCGGTATTAAGCCAACCTGGGGGCGCGTCACCCGGCACGGTGCTTTCGAGCTGGCCGCCTCCCTCGACCATATCGGCCCGATGGCGCGATCCGCCGCCGATGCCGCGGCCATGCTGCAGGCGATTGCCGGTCGCGATGAGCAGGACCCCACCTCCAGCATCGAGCCGGTGCCAGACTACCTTGCTCTGATGACGCGCGGCATAGGCAAAATGCGCATCGGTCTGGATAAAAACTGGGCGCTGGAGAAAGTGGATGAGGATACGCGCCGGGTGCTGCAGGAGGCTATCGCCACGCTGAGCGACCTTGGCGCAACCTTCGTGGATATTACCATGCCGGATACCGAGCAGGCGGCCGAAGAGTGGAGCCCGCTGTGTGCGGTGGAAACGGCCTTCGCGCATCAGCAGACCTATCCCTCGCAAAAAGATCAATACGGGCCAGGACTGGCGGGCCTGCTGGATCTTGGCCACAGCGTCACCGCCCTGGAATTCCAGCGGCTGCTGCTGAACCGCGCTGCACTGCGCGGCGCGATTTCTGCCCTGTTCGGCCAGGTTGATCTGATTATCGCCCCCGCCACCGCCTATGCCGGTTTAACCTGGGATACCATGACCCGCTTTGGGACTGACAAAGCACTGTTTAATGGCGTGCTGCGCTATACCAGTGCATTCGATTCCAGCGGGCATCCGACGATTACGCTGCCCGGCGGCAAAACCGCTGCCGGTGCGCCGATCGGCTTCCAGCTGGTTGCCGCGCATTTTGATGAAGTCAGTATGATTCAGGCTGCCTGGGCGTATCAGCAGGTGACCGACTGGCATCAGCAGCACCCCGCGCTGTAACCCCCATCCTTTACCGCCCCTGCGTCAGGGGCGGTACTCCGGCAGGAATGGTCTGGAGTTTGCATGTTTTCTGCTGATTTCACCTTTTACGCCACGTCCGGGGGATCTGACGATGAGAGAAAATTTCACCACGGAGAATTTAGAGAACCGGCACCGCTTCGACGCCTGGCGCGATGCCGTTTGTTCTCGCCTGATCAAGGCAGAGGCAAAGCAGGTGCAGGCGGGCATGTTTTCCGGCCGCTTCAGTTACGGCATGCTGGGCCAGCTCGATATCGCCAATCACGTTTCGCAGGCGTCGATGATGTGGCAGAGAACGCCCGAATGCATTCGCCGCCACCCGAACCCCGATTTTTATCTCGGCTATATTTGCGAAGGCAGCGGCCGCCTGCGGCAGAATAACAATGAAACGCAGGTCAGCGCCGGGGATATGGTGATCTACGACGCCAGCTCGCCGTTCCATTTCGCCATGGAAAACGTGTCGATGAACATCATCCATCTGCCGCGCCATCTGATTGAAAAAGAAGCCCCGGCGATTGCGGCGATGTCCGGGACCTCGCTGGATCTCTCCCGACCGGGCATGGTCGCGCTCAGGCATATGATTGATGAGGCCTTCCGTTTTAATGCCGCCGAAGAAGGCAGCTGCCTGACCGAGCAGTTCGCCAATACGCTGTTTACCGTGATTTCCGTCGGCCTGAATCTGCAAAAAAGCGACGAGGGATTAAAACCCACTCTCTATTCCCGCGTGATGAACTATCTGCGCCAGCATTTGCAGGATCACGATCTGTCCGTGGCGCAGATCGCCAATGCCCATCATGTTTCTCCGCGCACCCTTAGCCGGGTATTTGCGGCCAACGGCACCACGCCAATGAACTGCGTCTGGCACGAGCGCCTGCTGGCCTGCCATAAAGCGCTGGCGGAAGGCAAAGCGCGAAACATCACCCAGGTGGCGCTCGATCACGGCTTCAGCGATATGTCCCATTTCAGCCTCGCCTTTCGCAAGGCCTTTGGCTATACGCCAAGCAGCCTGCTGCATCCGGCCAGTGGCCAGCCCGGCAGCTGATTATTTTTGCAGGCTATTGAGCACCCGTTCCGCAGTAAATTCCAGACTGCTGCGGGTGTTCATCGCCTCTTTACGCATAAAGCCGTAGGCCCCCGACTCATCCAGCCCGAAGGTTTGCATCAGCACGCCTTTCGCCTGCGCCAGACAATCCTGCCGTGTCCTGGCCTGCTGTTGCTTTTGCAGCCGTTCGCGCAGCGTCTGCTGTTCCTGCGCCGCACGCAGCCTTGCAACGATCTGAATAATCAGTGAGAACGGATCGGCCTCGCGCGCTGAAATCGCATCCGGCTCCAGTGCCAACAGCAGCGGAAACAGCTGCCCGTCGTGGCAGTCGGCCAGGGCAAGCACCGGGGTGTGTACGCTGCGGTAGTGCCGAAACAGCGGTGCGATCGATGCCTGCTGGTGGCGATCGACAGCAATAATCGCCAGGTCAGCTTCAGGAGGAAGGCTCGCAGGGATCGGCCAGTCGTGCCGCACGTGGCAGCCAAGCTGAGTCAGCGAGGTACAAAAGGCCCGCATACCCTGAGTATGAGGATGGAAAAGATGCAGCCGAACGCCGGAAAGCGCGGCAAGTAAGGATTGCTCAATCATGAATCGCCCTGTCTTGTCCGGGATAGTGATGCTTCACAATAAGCAACCCGACAGGCCAGCGCTTTGTTTGCTCTGCCTGCCGCTGTGTCGTTTGGGACAGCGGCAGGCTGCCGATCAGCCAGAAGGATGGCCACCGGCAGCAGCCGACTCAGGCATTAAACCCCAGATATTGTTCCGCTACCCGGGCGCTGGGCGTGGTTGCCGGGTCGATCTGGCGAACGATTTGCCCCTTTTCAATCACGTGAATACGATCGGAAAGCGCGTAGAGGAACTCGATGTCCTGCTCAACCAGGATAATCGAGATATCCATTTCATGGCGCAGCCGCTGGAACGTGTCGATAATTTCTTCGCAGATATTCGGCTGTATCCCTTCCGTCGGTTCGTCCAGCAGCACCAGCTGCGGCCTGCCGCACAGGCAGCGGGCAAGCGCCAGCAGCTGCTGTTCACCGCCTGACAGTGCGCCGCCCGGCTGTGCCAGCAGCCGCTTCAGGCGCGGGAAAATATCCAGCATCTGCCCGATGGTCTCTTCAGCCCGCGAGAACTGCTTAACGCATCCCATACGCAGATTTTCCTCTACCGTCAGCTGCGGAAAGATTTGCCGCCCCTGCGGAACGAAGCCGATGCCCGCCGCCGCCCGCTGATGCGGCTGGTAGCCGGTAATATCGATACCGTTTAGCGCGATGGTGCCCTGCCAGGCGGGCAGCTCCCCCATGATGGTGCGCAGCAGCGTGGTTTTACCCATACCGTTGCGACCCAGCACGCCGGTAAAGGATTTGGCACCGATAAACAGCTCGGACAGGTGCAGCACCGGAATTTTATTGTAGCCGGAGACCGTTTGTTTCATTTCAAGCATGTTTAATCTCCAGATTGCCAAGGTAGGCTTCTTTGACGCGCGCATCCTGAGTGACCTGGCTGAAGGTGCCTTCGGCCAGCACTTCCCCTTGATTAAACACCGTCACCTGCTGCGCGATCATGCCGATAAAATCCATATCATGCTCAACCACCACCACCGTACTCTGCTGGTTAATCCGCTGTATCAGCGCGGCGGTTTTACGCACTTCATGGTGGGTCATTCCGGCGGCGGGCTCATCCAGCAGCACCAGCTGCGGGCGCGAAATCAGGATCATCCCCAGCTCCACCCACTGGCGCTGGCCGTGGGCCATTTCGGAGAGGATGTCATTCTGCCTATCGCTGAGGCCGATATCCTCCAGCACCCGATCGACTTCGCCCGCGACCGCCGCTTTATCCATTTTGTTCGCGGCGGCGAGCCACAGGTTTTCCGCCACGCTCAACCCTTCAAACACGCTGGGGACCTGAGTTTTGATGCCGATACCCAGCCGGGCGATTTCCCACGGCCGTTTACCGGAAATGATCCGATCGCGATAGCGGCATTCCCCGCGCGTGGGCGTCACCTGGCCGCTGAGCATTTTAAAAAAGGTGCTTTTCCCCGCGCCGTTAGGGCCGATCAGGCAGCGCAGTTCACCCTCGTTCAGGGTGAAGTCCACGGCTTTTACCGCATGAACACCACCAAAGCTGACGCCCATTTGGTGCGTCTGAAGTAATACGGTCATGGTTTCACCTCTTTCACCTGTACGGAGGAAGCCGGTGCGGCAGGCCGACGCTTGCGCCGCCAGATCCGCTGCAGGCCGGGCAGAATGCCGCCGGGAATTAACAGCACGAACAGGGCAAGGATCACGCCAAGGACCAGATTGACATCAACCGTTTGCTGCGCGCCCAGCCGGGTTACCATCCACTGCAGCAGCATGCAGCTGATCACCGGGCCGAGCAGTGTTCCGCGGCCGCCGACGATCACCCAGATAATGATCTGCGCTGACTGGCTGATGCTGAACACGCCGGGGCTGACAAACGCGCCCCAGTTAACGTACAGACACCCTGCCAGCCCCGCCACGGCGGCACCGATGGCAAAGGTCACCAGCTTGTGGGCCGGAACGTTATAGCCCAGCAGGCCCGCCCGCTGTTCGTTTTCGCGGATCGCGACCACCGTTTTGCCAAAGCGACTGAGCAGTACGAATTTCAACAGCGCGTAGCACAGCGCCAGGCAGGCTGCGGTGACGATAAACAACGCTTCCGGGGACAAGATAGCGTCCGGCTGGAACGGGACGTTAAGCGTCGGCACCGAGGGAATGCCGTTAAAGCCGCCCAGCAGCGCCTCGCCGATATGATATTCACTGCCCGACGTGGAGTTGACCCAGTTGAACAGCACCAGGCTTACCGCCAGAGTGATCGCCCCCAGATAAACGTCGCTGACGCCGCCGTAAAAAATCACATAGCCCAGCAGCACGGAGAACAGCGTTGGCAACAGCACGGCCATCACCACCGCCCAGGTGGAATCCCCCCAGTTGATGGCGCAGACCGCATAGGTATAGGCCCCGATGCCGAAGAACGCCGCCTGACCGAAACACAGAATGCCGCCGTATCCCCAGATAAAGGCCAGGCTTAGCGACAGCAGCCCCATCACCAGAAACACGGTGAGGGACAGCAAAGTGTAAAGCTCAATCACTCCCGACAGCCAGAACGCGACCAGCACCACCAGCAGCGCGGTCACCACGATCTGTAGCTTTTCAGCAAGCATTTTCATTACAGCGATCTCCTGAAGAAACGGCCGGTGATGCCCTGCGGCAGCAGGCGCAGCAGCACAATGGCACTAAGCAGTAGCGCTACGGCACCAAACACCGGCGTGGAGAGGTAGGTCACCAGCTGCGAAATGGTGCCAAACAGCGTGGAAGAGGAGAGCGTACCGGCAATAATCGCGCTACCGCCCCCAATCACGGTGATAAACGCTTTGGCGATAAAGCTGACGCCGATGGTTGGGATCACCCCGGTGATCGGTGCCAGCAACGCGCCGCCCAGCCCCGAGAGTGCCGCGCCCAGGCCAAAGGTCAGGCTGTAGATTTTTCCCGGATTACTGCCCAGCGCGGCGGCCATCCGCGCGTTTTGCATGGTGGCTCGGGCGCAGAGCCCGAGGGTGGTAAACCGCAGCAGCAGCCAGAGGGCACCAATCAGGCACAGCGCGAAAAGAATGATAAACAGCGAATAGCCGCTGGTGGTGTAGCTGCCCACGCTCACCGCCGGCAGCGGTGCACTGATCCCCAACGTCGTGTTACCGAATGCCATTGTCGCCGCACCAATCAGCGCCAGGCTCAGCCCCCAGGTGGCCAGCATGGTATCGATCATCCGGCCATAAAGATGGCGGATGATAATGCGCTCGATGACGATACCGAAGATGCCTACCGTCAGGGGCGCAACCACCAGCATGGACAGCCAGATCGGAACGCCAAGGTGGTTGGTGGCCAGAATCGCGCTGTAGCCGCCGAGCATCATAAATTCGCCGTGGGCCATATTGACGATTTTCATCATGCCAAACACCACCGCCAGCCCCAGGCTCATCACCACCAGCACGGCAATGGCATTGAGAACCTCAATGCCGTAGATAATCAACAAATCCATAGCCGTTCTCCTTACAACTCAATCTGATACTGCCTGGTGTCACGCGGATTTTTCTTCAAGTCGCACACCATGGCGGTATCGACCGGCGCCTGGCGCGTAAAGGTCTCCAGAATCTTCATCTGATGATTTTCCACTTCGGCAATATGCACATCCAGCGTGCAGTGATGGGTCACCGGATCGACGATCAGCTGGCCACTCGGCGAAGTTAATGAAATGCCGGATTCCAGCGCTTCAATCACCTTCATGCGGTCGATATCCCCGGCCTTTCTCACCCCTTCCGCCCAGATCAGCATGCCCTGGTAGGCCCCCATCGCCAGATCGCTGATGTACGGCACGCTGCTGCCGTAGCGGGCCTGGAATTTTTCTACAAAGGCTTTGTTTTCCGGCGTTGGAATTTCCTGCATATAGTTGGCGCAGACCAGAATGCCGTTGCTTTCCTCCGGCGACAGAATGATATGTTCGTTGCCGCCGCCAAACACGGTAGAAGCAATCGGGATCTTGCCGCTCATGCCCGAGGCGTGCCACTGGCGGTAGAATGAGATATGGGCCCCGCCGACCAGCGCAGACCAGACCATATCCGGTTTGGCGCTCTGGATTTTTGAAATGGCGGCACCGAAATCCGTGACGTCCAGCGGGAAGAACTCCACGGCAACGGTTTCACCGTCGTTTTCTTTAACGAATTTTTTCACCCACGCCGAGACGATCTGCCCGTAGTTGTAATCCGCGGCGAGGATATAGACTTTTTTCCCCCACTTTTTCATCGCGTAGGGCACCAGTTTTTCCACGGTTTGCGCAGGCGTTGAGGCGGAAGAGAAATAGTTGCGGTCGCAGACGCCGCCCTCATACTGCGCGGGATAGAAGTAAAGAGAACGGAAACGGTCCAGTACCGGGCGGATCACTTCACGAGAAGCGGAGGTAATGCCGCCGTGGACCACCGCAACTTTATCTTTTAATGCCGCCTGCTGGGCATACTGCGCATAAAGCTGCATGTTGGACTGCGCATCGTAATTAATGATCTGTACCGGACGCCCCAGTAATCCGCCTGCCGCGTTAATTTCTTCGGCCGCAAGATTAATGGCATCCGACATCGGTTTACCGTAGATATCAAGACCGCCGGACAGGTCCAGAATACTGGCGACTTTAATCGCCTCTTTCCCGTCAGCCGCCAGGCTGAATTTTGGCGCAATGCCTGCTGCCATGCCCAACGCAGATAATGCAGATCCCTGAATAAATGAACGACGACTAATAGCCATAGCACCCTCGAAGTGAAGTAGTTATGTTAATAAGAAGATTTCCGGGTTACGGACAGAAGCAATCAGAGACACGCAGACGGCGCTGTCTGCACAGATTTGAAAGGCGGGCCACATCTTTGGGGCCGATTGTATCAAGCAATTAGCGGGCCATCTTTTTACGTTTCATGACAAACTCAGCTATTCTGCGGCTGGATCTCTCCTGAAAATAAATTATTTAACTGCGGAATTAAAAATGCGCACCAATAAATAACAACCGGCACCAAATCGGTGCATGAATATCGCTATCAATGGGTTTTCATACTGGCACTTATAACAAAGCATGTGGCTCAGACAACAAAGAAAATATCATCACCACACCAGATAAAAAGAATGGAACTGTTTTAACCCCTGCCATTTTTATCAACGAAGTTTATTCGTTTATATTAATAAAATAACTCAATGACGCTGCCGCCTGGTGTTCGTCAGCATCGCAGGTTGACCAACAACGGCTCAGACTGGAAAAAGGTGAGCCCGCTCACGAAATCCAGTTTTTGCCGTTTCCCCCCCTTGTCAGCCTGCCGTAACTGAGGAACTATTTGCGTCAACAAATCAGGATTGCTACTGAATTTCAGGCAAAACCTAAACAGCTTTTCATGGACCGTGGTCCGTCTGAAGCTGTTTAGGTTTTTTTTTGGCCTGAATTCAGTAACGGCCCGTTGACAAGATGTCAGAACCAGGAGCATACGATGAAGTACCAGGCGTTATCAGAAGAGATCCTGCAAGGGGTTGGCGGCAAGGCAAATATCAGTTCGGTGATACATTGCGCAACCCGCCTGCGTTTTAAACTGAAGGACAGCAGTAAAGCCGATACCGCCGGGCTGAAGAACAACCCGGGCGTGATTATGGTGGTGGAAAGCGGTGGACAGTATCAGGTGGTGATCGGCAATCACGTAGGTGATGTCCATCAGGCGCTGCTGTCCGTAGCGGGCCTGGGCGACGGCAGCGACACCAGCGGCGACGGGGAGAAAGGCTCGCTGTTTGCCCGCTTAACTGACGTCATCTCCGGCATTTTCACTCCGTTTATCGGCGTGATGGCCGCCTCCGGTATCCTGAAGGGGTTACTCTCCCTGGCGCTGGCGCTGAACCTGATTAGCGAAGACGCGGGCCTGTATAAAATCCTGTTTGTCGCCAGCGATGCCCTGTTCTACTTCCTGCCGGTGGTGCTGGGTTACTGCGCGGGCAAGAAGTTCGGCGGCAACGCCTTCACCACCATGGTTATCGGTGCTGCGCTGGTGCATCCGCTGATGCTGGCGGCCTTTAATGCCGAACAGGGCGGTGCCGCGCCGCTGCATGTTTTCGGCGTGCCGGTGATTCTGATCAACTACAGCTCTTCGGTGATCCCGATTATATTTGCCGCCTGGCTTTCCTGCCTGGTGGAGCGCACGGTACACAGCCGCCTGCCGGGTGCAATTCGTAACTTCACCACCCCGCTGCTGTGCCTGGTTATCACCATTCCGTTGACCTTTATGGTCATTGGCCCGGCGGCAACCTGGCTGAGCCATCTGCTTGCCGACGGCTATCTGGCGATCTATCAGTTCAGTCCAACCTTTGCCGGCGCCTTTATCGGTGCGTTCTGGCAGGTCTGCGTGATCTTCGGCCTGCACTGGAGCCTGGTGCCCATCATGATCAACAACCTCAGCGTGATTGGTTCAGATACCCTGCTGCCGCTGCTGATGCCCGCCGTACTCGGCCAGGCCGGTGCCACGCTCGGCGTGATGCTGCGTACTCGTGATGCCAAAACCAAAGGAATTGCGGCCTCCGCCTTCAGCGCCAGCCTGTTTGGTATTACTGAGCCAGCGGTCTACGGCATCACCCTGCCGAACCGCCGTCCGTTTATTTTCGGCTGCATCGGCGGCGCACTGGGTGCAGCGGTGCTGGGCTTCTGGCACACCACTTCTTATTCATTCGGTATGCCGTCAATTTTCACCTTCAGCCAGGTGGTGCCGAAAACCGGTTTTGACGCCAGCGTGATGGCCTCATTTGCCGGTGCCATCATTGCTCTGGTCTTTGCCGCCGTCGCGACCTGGCTGTTTGGCCTGCCTGCCGCGAAGGCAGAAGAGGCTCCGGCCCCGGCACCGCAGGCAGTAGTCAATCCCGATCTACTGGCAAAAACCCAGCTCGCCAGCCCGATGACCGGTGCAGTGGTCGCGCTGGAGCAGGTGCCGGATGAAACCTTCGCCAGCGGCCTGCTGGGCAAAGGAGTGGGTATTCAGCCTACGGTGGGCCGCGTGCTGTCACCGGTTAACGGCACCGTTGCCTCGCTGTTCCGCACCCGTCATGCGATTGGCCTTGAGGCCGATAACGGTGCGGAAGTGCTGATCCACGTGGGCATCGACACGGTAAAACTTGACGGCCTGCACTTTACCGCACACGTCAGCCAGGACGACCGGGTAAGCGTCGGCGATCTGCTGCTGGAGTTTGATATCGACGCGATCCGCGCCGCCGGATATGACCTGACCACGCCGGTGCTGGTCAGCAACAGTGATGACTATATCGACGTTCTGGTTGCCAGCCAGCAAAGCGAAGTGACCGCAGGCGATCCCCTGCTGGCGCTGATTAAATAATTTTTCACAAGGAGAACCATCATGACTCAACGTTTCCCACAAGATTTCCTCTGGGGCGGCGCGGTTGCCGCTAACCAGGTTGAAGGTGCCTGGCAGACCGACGGTAAAGGCCTGTCGACTTCGGATCTTCAGCCACAGGGTATTTTCGGCGAGCGCGTGGAACGCCAGGCTGGCGACTCAGGCATTAAAGATGTGGCCATCGACTTCTATCACCGCTATCCGGAAGACATCAAACTGTTCGCCGAGATGGGCTTCACCGTCCTGCGCACGTCGATCGCCTGGACCCGTATCTTCCCGGAAGGCGACGAGTCGCAGCCGAACGAAGCCGGACTGGCCTATTATGATCGTCTGTTTGACGAGATGGCGAAATACAATATTCAGCCTCTGGTGACACTGTCACACTACGAGATGCCGTACGGCCTGATCAAAAAGTACGGCGGCTGGGGCAGCCGTACTACCATCGCCTGCTTCGTGAAGTATGCGGAAACGGTGTTCGAGCGCTTTAAGCACAAGGTTAAGCACTGGCTGACCTTCAACGAAATCAATATGTCGCTGCATGCGCCGTTTACCGGCGTCGGTCTGCCGGAAGAGAGCAACAAGCAGGCGGTGTATCAGGCTATCCACCATCAGCTGGTGGCCAGCGCGCTGGCGGTTAAAGCCTGCCATCAGATCGTCCCGGAAGGGAAAATCGGTAACATGCTGCTGGGCGCGATGCTCTATCCGCTGACGCCAAACCCGGCTGACGTGATGGAAACGCTACAGCAGAACCGCGACTGGCTGTTCTTCGGCGATGTGCAGACCCGCGGCTACTACCCGTCGTATATGACCCGCTTCTTCCGCGAAAACGGCATTACGCTGGATATTACCGAGCAGGACAAAATCGACCTGCGCCAGCCGGTCGATTTTATCTCCTTCAGCTACTACATGACCGGCTGCGTCACCACCGACGAAGAGCTGAACCAGAAAGAGCGTGGAAACATTCTCAATATGGTGCCGAACCCGCATCTGGCGAGTTCCGAATGGGGCTGGCAGATCGACCCGGAAGGACTGCGCTATCTGCTCAACGTGCTGTACGACCGTTATCAGAAGCCGCTGTTTATCGTTGAAAACGGCCTGGGCGCCCGCGATACCGTGGAAGCCGACGGCTCTATCAACGATGACTACCGCATCGCCTACCTTAACGATCACCTGGTTCAGGTGCGCGAAGCGATCAATGACGGCGTAGAAGTGCTGGGCTACACCTGCTGGGGGCCTATCGACCTGGTCAGCGCCTCAAAAGCCGAGTTCTCCAAGCGCTACGGTTTTATCTATGTTGACCGCGATGATCAGGGTAACGGCACCCTCACCCGCACCCGTAAGAAAAGTTTCTTCTGGTATCAGGACGTGATTAAAACTCACGGCGAATCACTGAAATAAACTATCCGGGCAGTGACGCTGCCCGATTAATTAACGCCCCATAAAAAACTGTTCCGCAATAACGGGAACAGGGGGCGTTGTCGTGCCCTAACCCTTCAGAATGAATATAAAAAATGAACAATATCTCTCTGTGTTTAAATAATAAGAACCGCCTGGCGCTGATCGCGCTCGCCGTTGGGATGAGTGCTTCAGCCGCGTACGCGCAGGAGTGGAACGGCACCGCGCTGGGTTTCCAGGCCCCGCAGGAAGGGCTGCTGGGCGATATGCTGGGGATTCGCCCTATTCTGGAAGAGAACGGCTTCCATTATAATTTAGGTTATTTAAGCCAGGTCTCCTATAACGCCGGTGGCGGATATAATCACGATAAGCATGCCGCTTATATCGACCAGTTCTCTTTAACTTTCGCTCAGGATTTAGAAAAGCTGACCGGTATTCCCGATGCTAAAATTGAAGGAAATATCGTTAATCGTAACCACAACGACAGCCTGACCAATAAGCGCTTAAAAGACGACCGGGTTAATTTCAACGATATTTCACAGGAAAGCTACGGCGGCCAGTCCATTACCCGTCTGGGCTGGCTGACCTTCTCGCGTACCTTTGACGATCGCCGCCTGCAGTGGCGTATCGGTATGATGAATAAAAACCAGGACTTCGACCAGATTATCCCCTGCGACTTCCAGCTGCTGTCGCAGTGCGGCGGTAAATCCGCTAACTCGATGACCTGGTATAACTGGAATGCCCACTACTGGGGAACCACCCTGCAATATAAGCTGACCGACGAGCTGACAATCAAGGGGGGCATCATGGAACAGAACCCTGACGCCACCGCCCGCAGTCACGCGTGGAGCTGGTCAACCAAAGGCAGCAAGGGGATGCTGCTGCCGCTTGAACTGGAGCTGAAAACCCACGTCAACGACCTGCCGGGGATCTATAACGTCGGCGTGCTGTTTACCAATGCGAAGCAGTACGATCTGTCCGAAGGGAAATCGCAGTCGCGCGGTGCCGATGACCCGGAAGGCTACCGCAGCTATAACCGCACGTGGTTCCTCTACACCGGCTTTAATCAGCAGCTGACCCGCCACGCCGATGACGCCACGCGCGGGCTGAGCACCTCATGGAGTCTCGGCCTGAGCGACCAGCGCAGCAACTACATGCATGCCACGCTGGCCGGTTCCCTGCGCTATCACGGTCTGTTCGACGCGCGCCCGGATGACTGGATTGGTTTTGGTGCCAGCTATATCAAAATGAGCGATCACTATCGCGACAATCAGCAGGCGTTGAACGACATTCAGGGCGTGGATGACTACGGCAACCCGCTGTATAGCCCGCTCCCTGGCCACTCGGTGAACGCCGAGCTGTACTACCGTCTGCGCGTGACCTCCTGGCTGGAGCTGCAGCCCGCACTGCAGTACTGGCATCGCCCCGGCGGCCTGAAAGAAACTCAGGATGCGTGGGTCACCGGGCTGAAAACGGTGGTCACCTTCTGATCGACCCGGTCCGTATCTGAGACATAAAAAAGGGTGCTGGTATGATTGCCAGCACCCTTTTTCGTTTCGCCGCTTGTATCAGGCTTCGTCGTCGCTCTCACCCAGCGCCAGCGTCTCTTTGCGCACCCGTTCAATATGAATGGTCAGGAACATGCGCTCCTCACTGCCCAGCTTGTACTGGTAGTTTTTAATGATGTGGCGATCGATTTTATCCACGCACTTATACGCCTGCGGATAGCGATCGCGAACCACGTCGTGCAGCGATTCATCGTCACTGTAAACGCCCTGCTTGCCGAGCATACGCTGGGAGAAAAATTTCAGATGGGTGACAAAGCGGTTGTAGCTGAGAGAGTCGGTTTGGTAGTCCAGCTGCAGCTGGTATTTCACAATGTGCAGGATCTCCTGCATAAATTTGGTGATATGCATCACCGCCGGCATTTCGCTGTCCAGCTGAGCGTTAACCAGATGTAGCGCTATAAAACCCGCTTCATCGTCGCTCATCCTTACCTTCAGGCGCTTTTCAATAATATCCAGCGCGGCCAGGCCGATGCCGTACTCCTTCGGATACAGGCTGCGGATCTCCCACTGCAGCACGTTGCGGATGGGCAGATTCTGCTGATGGCGGACCAGCGCAAAATGAATATGATCGGTCAACGCAATCGCCACCTGCCCTTCATGCAGCGCGGTCCCCAGCTGCTGACGCGCCAGTGCGATCACGCATTCGCTGGTGATGACCACTTCAATGGGGATTTCGGACAGCAGTTCACTTAAACGCCCGGTCAGCTCGCGGCTTTTCAGGGCGAAGGTTTTCTCCACCAGCTGCGGGTCCAGTTCGTCGTTCGCGCGTTTTTTAAACGCCAGACCGCGCCCCATCACCACCTGTTCATTGCCGTGTTCGTCGTGAACGATAACCACGTTATTATTTAACACTTTCGCTATTTTCATTTCCCGGCCCGAAAACAAAAAAACCTGACCGCCGGAAAATCCGACAATCAGGTTTTGCCTGTATGATTACAGTAACAATCCAATCCCGCTACGATAATGGATAGATTACGACTCACAAGTTCCTGGCTACCGAATTGTGATACAACTCCCGATTTAGCGGATCAGTGCTTCAGAATATACATCGTGCGGCTGTAGGCGACGTCTTCCGGGTTGGTAATCGGATAACCCTTCACGTACGGTTTAATCAGTCGTCCGTTGGTGTACTGATAAATCGGTGCAATCGGCGCACGTTCGGCAATCATCTGCTCGGCGCGGTTATAGTCGTCGTTGCGTGCTTTCGCGCTGGTTTCCCGGCTGGCTTTATCCATCAGCGCATCATATTCCGGGCTTTTAAAGCGGGCGATATTGCCGCTGTGCGCCGAGGTCAGCAGGCTGAGGAAGGTAGACGGCTCGTTATAGTCGCCAACCCAGGAGGCGCGGATAATATCGAAGTTACCGCTGTTGCGGCTGTCGATGTAGGTTTTCCACTCCTGGTTTTGCAGCTTAACGTTAACGCCCAGGTTCTTCTTCCACATCGACGCTACGGCAATAGCGATTTTCTGGTGCGTTTCCGATGAGTTATACAGCAGGGTCAGGTCCAGCGGTTTCGACGGCCCGTAACCCGCCGCCGCCAGCAGAGATTTTGCCTGCGCATTGAGATCCGCCTGGCTGTGCTGCTGCAGGAAGCTTTCCTTCGGCGTAAACCCGGCGGTCACGTCCGGCGTGAAGTGCCAGGCCGGTTTTTCCCCGGTGCCCAGTACCTTTTCAGCGATGATTTTGCGATCGATACTCCACGAAAGCGCCTGACGCACGCGGACGTCGGCGGTCGGCCCCTTCTGGGTATTAAAGGCATAATAGTAGGTACCCAACTGATCCGGGGTATACACCTCGCCCGGCAGCTGTTTTTTCAGCAGGCCATACAGCTCTTTCGGGAAGGATTCGGTGATATCGATATCCCCGGCGCGATAGCGTTTGGTGGCGCTCGACTCCTCGCTGATCGGCACAAAGGTGACCTTATTCAGCACCGAGTGAGCGTTGTCCCAGTAGTTCGGATTACGCACCAGAACCAGCTTTTCATTTACCACCCGGCTTTCCAGCTGATACGCGCCGTTGCCGACCAGGTTGCCGGGGCGAGTCCATTGATCGCCAAACTGCTCCACGACTTTTTTCGGTACAGGGAACAGGCTGAAGTTGGCGGTCAGGCTGACAAAGTACGGCACCGGTTTATCCAGCGTCACTTTCAGGTGAGTAGCATCGGTTGCCGTCACCCCCAGTTTGTCCGGCGTCATGGTGCCTTTGACGATAGCACCGGCATTTTCAATGCCCGCCAGCTCGGCAAACCACGCAAAGGTTGAGGTATTTTTCGGGTCAACCAACCGCTGCCAGCTGTAGACAAAATCGTCGGCGGTAACCGGATCGCCGTTGGACCAGCGGGCGTCCTTACGCAGGGTGAAAATCCAGGTTTTGTTATCGTTGCTTTGCCAGCCGGTGGCGACGCCGGGGATGATTTTGCCGCTGGCATCCTGATTAGTCAGCCCTTCAAACAGATCGCGGATCACCGGGATTTCAGGCAGTCCCACGGCCTTGACCGGGTCCAGCGACGCCGGTTCATCTTTAATATGGCGCACAATTTCCTGGCTGGCCGCCAGCTGGGTCCCGGGCGGCACGTCGGCAGCGCGCGCGGCAGAGGAGATACACAGCGCCAGAACGGCGAGCGCGGGAACGGAAAAAGCCTTCTTCATAAAGACATCCTTAGCTGTCAGCAGCAGACGATAAGCGGCAGGTCTGAAATATTGCAGAAACTGTAGCGCAGTTTGTCGTGGAACAGGCATATTTTTCAACGGGCTGTGTCAAAAGCCTCACTTTTTTCTTTTACTGCCTGCCACCCACTCTCTGCTACGCTGATTTGAGTATAGTGTCAGCATGACGCCTTTTTTCTGGAGCCAATTATGTCGTTACTTCACCCCCGCCCGCTGCGTGGTCGCCTGGATACCAACGGAAAACAATACGGACAGTCGCTGCTCGGCGCGCCTCTGCTGTGGTTTCCTGCCCCGGCCGCCGATGAGGAGAGCGGGTTAATTCTTGCTGGCACCCACGGTGACGAAACCGCCGCCGTGGTCACCCTTTCCTGCGCCATGCGTTCTTTGCAGGACCAGCATCGCCGCCATCACGTGGTGCTGGCGGTGAATCCGGACGGCTGCCAGCTGGGGCTACGCGCCAATGCCAATGGCGTTGACCTTAACCGAAATTTCCCGGCGGCCAACTGGCAAAATGGCGACACGGTTTATCGCTGGAACAGCGCGGCGGAGGAACGGGACGTACTGCTATCCACCGGAGATCGCGCCGGTTCAGAACCTGAAACTCAGGCGCTGTGCCAGCTCATCCATCAGTTGAAGCCACAGTGGATCGTCACCTTCCACGAACCGCTCGCCTGCATTGAAGATCCGCATGAAAGCCCGCTGGGGCACTGGCTGGCGGAACAGACCGAACTGCCGCTGGTGACCAGCGTCGGCTATGCCACCCCCGGTTCGTTTGGCAGCTGGTGCGCCGACCTTAACCTGCCCTGCATTACCGCCGAACTGCCGCCGATTTCAGCCGATGAAGCCACCGAACGTTATCTGGCGGCGATGGTGGCGCTACTTCGCTGGCACCGCTGACAGCGTGATGCGCCCGCAGCTGAACGGCAGCGCGGGCTCTGCATCCACCGCCAGCCACGTCGGGCCGTCGAGATCGACAAATCGCGCCCCGGGGGCCAGCGGCAGCGCGGCACGAATGGCGCGTGAGGTACAGAGCATGCAGCCGAGCATAATATCAAAGCCCTGCTGGCGCGCATCCGCCGCCAGCGCCAGCGCTTCGGTCAGGCCCCCGGTTTTGTCCAGCTTGATATTGACCATCTCATAGCGGCCGCGCAGCCCCGGAAGATCCTGCCGCGTATGGCAGCTCTCATCGGCGCAAATCGGCAGCGGATGAATAAAGTTTTCCAGCGCAGCGTCTTCACCTGCGGGCAGCGGCTGCTCCAGCATCGCCACGCCGAGATCGGCCAGCAGCTGGCAGCGCGCAGCCAGGCCTTCGGCATGCCAGGACTCATTGGCGTCAATAATCAGCGTGGCCTGAGGCACCGCGGCGCGAATGGCGACCAGGCGCTCGGCAATCAGATGATTATCCAGTTTGATTTTTAACAGCCTTGCCCCGTTTTGCCACAGGGCAAGCGCGCTGCTGGCCATCATTTCCGGCACGTCGATGCTGACGGTCTGCGCCATATCGATGACCTGCGGTTCCGGCTCGGCGGTCAGCTGCCACAGACTGCGCTGGGTGAGCTGTGATTCCAGCTGCCACAGCGCGCTGTCGACGGCGTTGCGCGCCGCGCCTGCGGGCAGCACCTGCTGAAGCTGTTCGCGGGTCATACCCTGCTCAATCTGCGGTATGATGCCGCTAATCAGCGCCAGCACCGATGCTTCGCTCTCGCCGTAGCGCGTATAGGGGGAACACTCACCCTGCACCCTGACGCCCTGCTCTTCCAGTTCAACGACCACCACCCCCACTTCATTGCGGGTGCCGCGGGCGATCACAAACGGCGTATGCAACGGCCAGCTTTCCGGGTACACCTTCACTGCTCTCATGCTCATGTCCTTATATGCCCTGGGCTTTTAATTTTGTTATCGTTTTTTACTGTCTCATAGCTTCAGCATGACATACACTGAAAGCGTTTAAACACCATTAACATTAAAAGGATAGTCTATGTCTCAGACCGTACATTTTCAGGGTAACCCGGTTTCCGTTGACGGCCAAATCCCTGGTCCAGGCCAGAGCGCGAAACCCTTTACCCTGGTCGCGAAAGACCTTGCCGATGTCTCTCTTTCGCAGTACGCAGGTAAACGTAAGGTGCTGAATATCTTCCCAAGTATTGATACCGGCGTTTGCGCGGCGTCAGTGCGTAAATTCAACCAGCTGGCTAACGACCTGGACAACACCGTGGTGCTGTGCATTTCTGCCGATCTGCCGTTCGCTCAGTCCCGCTTCTGCGGTTCTGACGGCCTGAGCAACGTGGTGACTCTGTCCACCCTGCGCGGCGGCGAGTTCAAGAAAGACTACGGCGTGGCAATTGCTGAAGGTCCGCTGGCCGGTCTGACTGCCCGTGCGGTAGTGGTGCTGGATGAGCAGGACAACGTGCTGTACAGCGAGCTGGTGAATGAAATCACCACCGAACCAGACTACGATGCGGCGCTGGCTGCACTGAAGTAACTGTGTTGCAGGCCAGCCGTCCGGCTGGCCTTCTTGTTGTTCCCCGACTACTCGCTGTCCGTTTTCTTCTGACTCAGGCCATATTCACGCAGTTTATTAGCAATCGCGGTATGCGATACGCCCAGCCTTTTCGCCAGCTTGCGCGTGCTGGGATAGGAGAGATAAAGACGGGTCAGCACCGAGCGTTCAAAGCGGCTGGTAATTTCATCCAGCGAGCCTTCAATCGCATCATCACCCAGCGGCATTTCCATCGCATATTCCGGCAGCGCAATATCCTGTGGTCGCAGTTCATAGCCCTCCAGCTGGGCCAGTGCGCGGTACAGCGCATTTTTCAGCTGACGCACATTTCCCGGCCAGGTATAACGCGTCAGGAACCCGTTCAGCTGCGGCGACAGCTTCGGCCTTGCCATGCCCTGTTCATCGGCAAAGCGGGCAACGAACATTTCAGTCAGCGGCAGGATATCCTGCGGGCGGTCGCGCAGCGGCGGCAGATTCAGCGTCAGCACGTTCAGCCGGTAAAACAGATCTTCACGGAATTCCCCGCGCTGAACCAGCTCCATCAGGTTACGCTGGGTGGCGCAGATCACCCGCACATCCACGTGTACCTCATGTTCTTCGCCCACGCGGCGGAAGGTGCCGTCGTTCAGGAAGCGCAGCAGTTTGGTTTGCATACGCGGCGACATTTCACCGATCTCATCCAACAGCACCGAACCGCCGCTGGCCTGCTCGAAGAAGCCTTTTTTCCCTTCCAGCGCGTTTGGATAGGCGCCGGCCGCGTGACCAAACAGTTCGCTTTCAGCCACATCATCCGGCAGCGACGCGCAGTTCAGCGCCAGGAACGGCTTTTTACCGCGAGCGCTGCGCAGATGGCAGGCGCGGGCCAGCATATCCTTACCGGTGCCGGTATCGCCAACAATCAGCAGCGGTGCGTCCAGCATCGCCAGCTTGCGCGCCTGATCGATGACCTGGCGCATTTTGCTGCTGACGGCAACAATATGCTGGAATTCGCTGTCATCGTTCACCGCCAGGTTTTGCAGCTGCTGCCCCATGCGTGCTGTCGATTTCAGCAGAACCACCGCACCGGCAGGCGTGGTGGCATTATTTTCATCGTCACGGGCATAGATAGGCGTCACTTCCATCAGGAAGTCTCGCCCCTGTAGCACGACATGGTGCGCCTGCGCCTCAATGCGCTCACTTTCCAGCCAGCGCTGGAAGTTAAAGCCGGGGATAAGTGCACCCGCGCTGTAATTACGCATTTTCTCTTCATTGAGATCGAATAATGACTGCGCCGCCGGGTTTGCCAGTTCAACCTTGCTTTTTAAATCAATGGAGAATACCGGCTCGGGCAGAGCAACAAGCAGCGCGCTCAGCGCTCGATGCTCGCGCTCGGAAGGCAGAAATGCGACCGTACGTACGTCGGTTACACTTGGAATGCGGCGGATTTCCGCCATCAGCTGACTGAACTGTTCAAAGCTGATGGTGGAAAAATTCAGGTAGATGCGGCCAATAGCGGCAATTTCGATACCGCGTAGATCGATGCTGCGTTCTACCAGCAGATCCAGCAGTTCACGGGTCAGACCAATTCGGTCCTGGCAAAATACTTCGAGACGCATGGATGTAAACCCTTATTGTTGCGGTGTCTGGCACTGTCACAATAATACGCTATCCCGCGGCCACTCAGAAGCATTCTGTCAGGAAAAGTTGACAGCGACTGTAATCAGCCGTGTCATTTTTCGCGATCGGGCGACCGCTTCAGGCTTTCTTTTAGCTGGCCTATCAGTTCACGGCGGAAATCGCCCAGGCGCGGCTTATCATCTTCCAGCCAGGGCAGCGGGCGGCAAAGCTCCATGGCTTTAATGCCGAGGCGCGCGGTCAGCAGCCCCGCACCGATGCTCTGTGCGGCACGCGCCGAAAGCCGGGCCGCCAGATCCTGCGACATCCAGTCCATACCCACTTCCCGCACCAGCTCCGATGCCCCGGCGAATGCAATATTCAGCAGCACCAGTTTAAACAGGCGCAGACGACTGAAATAACCCAGCTCAATGCCGTACAGCTGGGCGATGCGGTTCACCAGCCGCAGATTGCGCCAGGCAATAAAGGCCATATCCACCAGTGCCAGCGGGCTGACGGCAATCATCAGCGTCGATTCAGCGGCGCAGCGGCTGATTTCTCGCCGCGCCTGGCGATCCAGCTGCGGCTGCACCAGCCGGGCATAGAGCGCCACCACTTCACTATCGTTATGTGTTTCGTGCAGCGAGGCCTGCCAGCGCTGTAACGCCGGGTTGCCAGTGTCCAGCCCGGCCTGCTGTGCCAGCTTTTCGCAGAAAGCGCGACCTTTACCCATGCCGCGGCTGTGCAGCAATTCGCGGCCGATATCGCGCTCGGTCGCCCGCTCGCGCAGGCGGTAAAGCCGACGCCACTCCACGATGAGCGAACCGGCACCGGCGGCGACAATCAGCCCGCCAGCCACGCTGCCACCGAGGGCAATCCAGTCCTGCGCAATCCACGCCTGATGGGTCCACTGCACGCCCTGCGCCACCACGCTGATACCAAACAGGCCCAGCCCGGCGGTAACCATTTTACGCCACAGGCTGCGTTTTGGCCGCAGCGCGGCTTCCACCGCCAGCTCGCCAGCGCTCTCTTCCTGCACGTCAACTTCCGGCTCAACGGCAATAAACCGATCCTGCTGTTCAGCAAATTCCTGCTGCTGCCGCAGGACCGTCGCCTGCTCTTTGGCCAGCGGTTCAGCAAAATCCATGCGCGGTTTAATCGGTGTATTCATCGCAGCTTATCTCCCAGTAAAAATTCCAGCGCGGCATCCATACGGATATGTGGCAGCGGTCTGTCGATATCCAGCGCCTGCGGACGGAACTGCTCAAAATGAAAACCCTGCTGCTGCCAGAAGGCGTTGCCGGGAAGACGGGGCGGTACTTCGCCCGGATAGACGGTTAACGGAACACCGTCGGTCAGCCGGTGACCGCGTAATGCCGGGATGCTTTCGCCCTGATGCTCAACGTAGCCGCTCTGCGTCGCCTGCACCGAGGCCAGGCCCACGCAGTCCATGGTGATACCTTCAAACGCCGCGTTTTGCCAGGCGTCCTGCACCAGCTGCTGCAACAGCGACACCAGGTTGGCGTGCTGATCGGCGGTAACGTGATCGGACTTGGTGGCGGCGAACAGCAGCTTATCAATCACCGGGGAGAACATCCGGCGGAACAGCGTGCGCTGGCCGTAGGAGAAGCTTTGCATCAGTTGAGTCAGCGCCAGGCGCATGTCGTTAAACGCCTGCGGGCCGCTGTTCAGGGGCTGTAAACAGTCAACCAGCACAATCTGGCGGTCAAAGCGCAGAAAGTGATTTTTGTAGAAATCCTTTACCACGTGCTGGCAGTAGTACTGATAACGCGCGCGCAGCATGCCAATGTTGCTGGCGGCATCCGCCTGCGCCAGTCGGGTTTCACCGCCCTCTGCGACTTCCGGCCAGGGGAAAAACTGTAGCGCAGGGGCACCGGCCATTTCGCCGGGCAGCACAAAGCGGCCGGGCTGAATAAAGTGCAGCCCTTCCTGCTTGCAGCGCTGAAGATATTCGGTCCACGCTGCGGCGATCTCCGCCAGCCGGTTTTCGTCCGCCGGGGCCAGCGGGTCCAAACCGCTGCACAGCTGCTGCCATTTCTGCGACCACAAGGCACGGTCACCCTGTAACAGCCCGGTCATCTGCCGTGACCAGCTAAGGTAATCCTGCGCCAGCATCGGCAGATCGAGCAGCCATTCGCCGGGATAGTCGACGATTTCAAGGTACAGCGTGGAGGCATCGGTAAAATGGCGCAGCAGCGAATCGCGCGAGCGGTAGCGCAGCGCCAGTCGCATTTCGCTGACCCCGCGCGTTGGCGTCGGCCAGTCCGGCGGCGTACCGTGCAGCTGCGCCAGCCCTTCATCATAGGTAAAGCGGGGAATGCCCAGATCGCGCTGCGGCACGCGCTTCACGCCCAGCAGCCGCTGCTCGCGCACGGCGGTAAACAGCGGCAATCGGGCGTCGGTATTCACATTCAGAAGCTGGTTAACCAGCGAGGTGATAAAAGCGGTTTTACCGCTGCGGCTCAGGCCGGTAACGGCGAGGCGCAGATGGCGATCCACGCCGCGATTCACCAGCGACATCAATTCATTTTGCAGTCGTTTCATCAGGGGCCAGCTTACCTCAGGTGTTTGATTGTCCTTAGTTTAACACACTGGCGCTAGCGGGCCGGTTTCACCCATTTTGCTACAGCTCCCCGCATCACGCGGCGGAGCAGCGGTTCCAGCGCCCACGCCAGTAGAATTTTCAGCGGTTTACGCGCCACGGATTTTACCGCCCAGCCGCTCAGGCCTGCCGGGCCGTAGGTGATGGCGCTAATCAGAATAAATTTCCCCGCCTTTTTAAGCGTGGGTGCGGCCTGATGACGCAGGGTCGATTTCCCGTGACGCATAGTTTTCTCCACGTGAGTAGACACGATCAAAGCTGGCTGAAGCGGCTGCGCACGGTAAAGGTTTCTGACGTGACGTAGCGCTCCACCTCACGCAGCTGCTGCTCGCCGCCGCGCAGTTCGCGGCTAAGCTCATCCAGCAGCTGAGAGGCATTCAGCGGCGGCTGGTTGTCCAGTTCGCTCTGCGGCATTTCATCCAGCACCAGAGCCAGCGCGGCATAGGCCACCAGGGTAAAGACAAACAGCCCGAGGAACATCGACAACATCACAATCACCCGTACCAGCCGCACCGGAATATCCAGATAGTTGGCAATCCCGGCGCAGACGCCCTTCAGTTTGCCCTGCTGCGGAATACGGTAAAGCTTATGGCGGTGGTTCATGGCTGCCTCCAGTTCGGATGCTCGGCGTCGAGAATCGCTTCCAGCGCCTGAATGCGCTCACGCATTTTTTTCGCATCGCCGGTCAGCTGTTGCAGTCGTTGCAGATCGCCCTGCGACAAATCGCCGCCGCGGTTTTGCCGGTTGCTGTAGTGCAGCCACAGCCAGATCGGCGCGACGAACAGCACAAAAATAGTTAACGGTATGGCAAGAAATAACGCGCTCATTGATTCTCCTTAATACAGGCCCGTTGACGGTTGGCTTACTCGCTGCGGTTCATTTTAACTTTCAGGGCCGCAAGCTGCTGGCTGATTTCATCGTCCGCCTGTAGTTCAGCGAACTGCTGGTCGAGGGTTTTCTTTTTACCAAAGCTGTGGCTTTCGGCTTCCGCTTCCATATGGTCGATGCGGCGTTCGAACGACTCAAAGCGCGCCATCGCTTCATCAATTTTACCGCTGTCCAGCTGGCGACGAACGTCGCGAGAAGAAGAGGCCGCCTGATGACGCAGGGTCAACGCCTGCTGGCGCGCGCGGGTTTCATTCAGTTTGTTTTCCAGTTCACCAATCTCGCCTTTCATGCGGGTCAGGCTCTCTTCCACCTGGCTGGATTCCTGATTCAGCACGGCGATCAGGTCGGTGAGTTTTTGCTTCTCAATCAGCGCGGCGCGCGCCAGATCTTCTTTATCTTTGCTCAGTGCCAGCTCGGCTTTATCCTGCCATTCCGCCTGCTGGGTTTCCGCCTGGTCAATGCGGCGCAGCAGCTGTTTCTTTTCGGCCAGCGCCCGCGCAGAGGTGGTACGCACTTCCACCAGCGTATCTTCCATTTCCTGAATCATCAGGCGAACCAGCTTCTGTGGATCTTCGGCCTTTTCCAGCAGCGCGTTAATGTTGGCGTTCACGATGTCGGCGAAACGAGAAAAAATTCCCATAATAAAATCCTCTTCAATAAGATCCCGGCGTCTGCCGTTTAAACACGTTGATCGTGCGGTACGGGGATATACTATTCAAAAGGCGTGCCAGTTTTTATGTTATTGATTTTTAATGCCCAGGCGTATTTACAGTCGACAGGCTAAACTTTAGATTGGTTAATCTCGCTAAATTCTGGTGAATTTCATTATGAGCGATCGTTCCGATACCCTGCTGGGTGAGTCAAACAACTTTCTGGAAGTGCTGGAGCAGGTGTCCAGACTCGCACCGCTGAATAAACCGGTGCTGGTGGTGGGTGAACGCGGTACGGGGAAAGAGCTGATAGCCAGCCGCCTGCACTATCTGTCAGCCCGCTGGCAGGGGCCATTTATTTCACTGAACTGTGCGGCGCTGAATGAAAATCTGCTGGACTCCGAACTGTTTGGCCACGAGGCCGGTGCGTTTACCGGCGCGCAGAAGCGCCATCTGGGACGCTTTGAGCGCGCCGACGGCGGCACGCTGTTTCTGGATGAACTGGCGACGGCACCAATGCTGGTGCAGGAAAAACTGCTGCGGGTAATTGAATACGGCCATCTTGAGCGCGTTGGCGGCAGTCAGCCGCTTCAGGTCAGCGTGAGGCTGGTGTGCGCAACCAACGACGATCTGCCGCAGCTGGCGCAGGAAGGCAAGTTCCGCGCCGACCTGCTTGACCGGCTGGCGTTTGACGTCGTGCAGCTACCGCCGCTGCGCGAGCGCCGCAGCGATATTCTGGTGATGGCGCAGCACTTCGCTATGCAGATGTGCCGCGAACTCGGCCTGCCGCTGTTCCCCGGTTTTTCCTCCGGCGCGCAGCAGGAGCTGCTGGCTTACGGCTGGCCCGGCAACGTACGCGAGCTGAAAAACGTAGTGGAGCGTTCGGTGTATCGCCATGCGGACAGCGAACGGCTGCTGGATAGCATCATTATCAACCCGTTCAGTAAAACAACGCCGGTGGATCAGGTTGCAGCGAGCGAAGGCGATACCCTGCCCGACCTGCCTTTTGACCTGCGTCACTGGCAGCTGCGCCAGGAGCGCGCGCTGGTTGAAAAAAGTCTGGCTCAGGCGCGGTTTAACCAGCGCCGGGCGGCAGAGCTGCTGGGGGTCAGCTACCATCAGCTGCGTGCAATGCTGAAGAAGCACGCTATCAGCGGGGATGAATAACGGACAAAAAAAAGCCCACTCAAGGTGGGCTGAAAAATACTGGAAGCAATGTGAGCAATGTCGTGCTCTTCTCCGGTAGAGCCACCGGTGAAGCGCAGGGCAATAATAATCATTCTCACTTCTTTCTGTAAAGCACTTTGTTGAGAATTTTTCTCATTACCGCAGTGATATTGGGTGTATTTTGAACACCCCTGATAACAGTATGCTCTTTTGCTGGCGAATTAGCCGTCAGTTATCCTGTCGGCCTGTAGCCTTACGGCGAGAGTGCGGTACACTCTGCTTATGCCTTAAATATCAGACGAATTATGCGCAAACTATTTTCCACCCTCTTACTCAGCCTCGGCGTTTTCAGTGCCCAGGCGTGGTCGGCAACGCCCGGCGATATCCGCCAGAGCGGGTTTGTCTACTGCGTTAACGGCGTTATGAACACCTTTAATCCGCAGATGGCCAGCGGCGGGCTGGTGGTGGATACGCTGGCCGCGCAGTTTTACGACCGCCTGCTGGATGTTGACCCTTATACCTATCGGCTCATCCCCGAGCTGGCCGAAAGCTGGGAAGTGCTGGATAACGGCGCGACCTATCGCTTCCACCTGCGCCAGAAGGTCGACTTCCAGAAAACCGCGTGGTTTACGCCGACAAGGCCGATGAACGCCGATGATGTGGTCTTCAGTTTCGATCGTGTGTTCAATCGCCAGCACCCCTGGCACAACGTTAACGGCGGCAGCTATCCCTACTTCGACAGTCTGCAATTTTCCGACGCGGTACAAAGCGTAAAGAAACTGGATAAAAATACCGTTGAGATCCGCCTGAACAGCCCGGATGCTTCGTTTCTGTGGCATCTCGCCACCCACTATGCACCCGTCCTTTCGGCGGAATACGCCGATAAGCTGACCAAAAGCGACCGCCAGGAGCAGATGGACCGCGAGCCGGTCGGCACCGGGCCGTTTATGCTCAGCGAGTATCGCGCCGGGCAGTACATTCGCCTGCAGCGTAACGAAAATTACTGGAAAGGCACCCCGCGCATGTCGCAGGTGGTGATCGATCTCGGCGCTGGCGGCACCGGGCGTCTGTCCAAGCTGCTGACCGGCGAGTGTGATGTACTGGCCTATCCCGCCGCCAGCCAGCTGTCCATTCTGCGTGACGATCCGCGTCTGCGCCTGACGCTGCGCCCGGGGATGAATACCGCCTATCTGGCCTTTAATACCCGCAAGCCGCCGCTCGATCGCCCTGAAGTGCGCCAGGCGCTGGCGCTGGGAATTAATAATGAACGCCTGATGGAGTCGATTTTTTACGGTACGGCGGAAACCGCAGCCTCGATTTTGCCGCGCGCCTCCTGGGCCTACGACACCGATGCACGCATTACCCCCTACAACCCGCAAAAAGCCCGCGAAGAGCTGAAAGCGTTGGGGATCGAAAATCTGCATCTCAATCTGTGGGTGCCTTCCGCATCGCAGGCGTGGAACCCCAGCCCGATGAAAACCGCGGAACTGCTCCAGGCCGATCTGGCGCAGATCGGCGTGCGGGTCACCATTGTTCAGGTTGATGGCCGCTTCCAGGAAGCCCGCCTGATGGAGATGAACCACGATCTGACCCTCACAGGCTGGTCTACCGACAGTAACGATCCCGACAGCTTCTTCCGGCCGCTGCTGAGCTGTGCGGCTATCGCATCGCAAACCAACTACGCTCACTGGTGTAATCCTGAGTTCGACGATTTGGTGCACCGGGCGCTGCTTTCCCAGCAGCTCGCCACCCGTATCGACTACTACGATCGCGCCCAGGCGCTGCTGGCAAAAGAGCTGCCGGTGCTGCCGCTGGCCTATTCACTCCGCCTGCAAGCCTATCGTTATGATATTAAAGGACTGGTACTCAGTCCGTTTGGCAATGCGTCATTCGCCGGCGTCCATCGCGACAACGGTGAGGAGACTTCACCGTGATAATTTATACGCTGCGCCGGCTGGTGCTGTTTATTGTAACTCTGTTTATGCTGACGCTGATCGGCTTCAGCCTGAGCTATTTTACCCCCCATGCGCCGCTACAGGGCGCGTCGCTGATCGATGCCTGGACCTTCTGGTTTAAAGGTATTCTGCATCTGGATTTTGGCGTTTCCAGCATTAACGGCCAGTCGATTAACCAGCAGCTGCGCGAGGTGTTTCCCGCCACGCTGGAACTGTGTTTTATGGCTTTTGCACTAGCCATGCTGATAGGTATCCCGTTGGGTATTGTTGCCGGTGTGATGCGTAACAAATGGCAGGACAAGCTGTTGAGCGCCCTTGCGCTGCTGGGTTTCTCCCTGCCGGTATTCTGGCTGGCGCTGTTGCTGACGCTGTTTTTCTCGCTCAATCTCGGCTGGCTGCCGGTGTCCGGGCGTTTCGATCTGCTTTACCCGGTGAAAAATATTACCGGCTTCGCGCTGATTGATGCGTTTCTTTCGGATTCACCATGGCGACATGAGATGATTATCAGCGCCCTCACCCATATGATCCTGCCGGTTGCCGCACTGTCAGTTGCTCCCACCACCGAGGTGATCCGCCTGCTGCGCATCAGTACCCGCGAAGTGATGGAGCAGAACTACGTTAAGGCAGCCGCCACGCGCGGGCTGTCGCTGTTCACCATTATTCGCCGCCACGTATTGCATAACGCCGTACCGCCGGTGATCCCGCGTCTCGGGCTGCAGTTCTCTACGATGCTGACGCTGGCGATGATCACCGAGATGGTCTTCAGCTGGCCTGGCCTGGGCCGCTGGCTGATTAACGCCATTCGCCAGCAGGATTACGCGGCGATTTCTGCCGGGGTGATGGTGGTTGGCGCACTGGTGATTGCGGTGAACGTGCTGGCGGATATCCTTGGTGCGATGACCAACCCGCTGAAGCATAAGGAATGGTATGCCCTGAGGTAGTAGATTGGTTCCGAGCTATTTCTCATGGAATAAGAGGGAATAAACTTCATCGGCGGGTTCAATTCCCGCCAGCCTACGATCCCTCAGAAAGCTACATCTAATTTTACAGCGAGCCATTAAGTGTGTAGAACTTGATATACTCTACGCTGGATTGAACAACCGTACTAACAATAAAAACACACTCACCTCCACTAATTAAAATAAAAATTTTCAGCACAACGGGAATAGTCGCGAAACCGATTTACCTATACTAATAGTATGATGACTTAAGCGCGCTACAGGAGAGTAGAATGAAATGGAAAAAAATTTATTTACCAGGCATTATTGCGCTGACGGGTCTATCTGTTCATGCGACCCCGATGAACATAGAAAAAAAGCTAGCCTCGGTTGAGGTTTTCTCTATGGGCTTCAATGGATTCATAGCAAAAAAAATGCCAGAGCAACTTATTTATGAGGAGGCTCTTGAAAACAAAAACTCCGATTCAATATTTAAAAAAGTAATAGAAAACCCTGACTCAACGCCTGAGAGCAAGGCTTATGCAGCCTGTGGACTTTGGAAAAAAACCTATTGAATGATATCAACCCCGATGAAATACTCATGAAAAAAATGGTGACAGTATTAAGGGGGGATATACTACAAAGGGAAAGTTTAGGCAGCATAATTCATAGTATAAAAACCCATGGATGTCATTAAAGGAGAGTCAATATGGAAATATTAAATACTCAATCAAGCGAAAAAGTGTCTGGTGGAATGAACTGGCAAGGTGGCCGGGAGTCAACGAATGTTGTAGATCTTCGCGGAAAAAAAATGGGCACATGGATCGATGCAGCAAACAGCTGCTGGAAACCGGGAACACCCTCCAGCATTATGTATCCAGGAGGGATTTATATTCCTAACTTCAGATTTTAATAACGTGACCTAAATTAAAATCATTATTGAATCCCGCTAATATAGGCGAAATTCAATAACTAATCGTTTAAAATCTTCCTTTGCGCTGACATTTAGCCATTCATTTCCTGAAGCCCATGCTTTCGTTGTTAGCGAACTCTGTCGCAAACAGGCCGATAAGCAGGAGCATCGCAGTCATCTGTTTATCCGCTTCGCGTCTTGTCGGGTCTTCTTACCGCACCGCGGATTTCTGGAGGAATAACGTCCCGTCCCTTGCTTGTGACACTGTAATAGACGGATAATCATCTATGCTGAAATGTACGGGTTTACTCTGCAATAGAATGTCACCAGAATGGGTGTGCCTTAAGCGTGATTTCAACGTAAGATGATGATATGAAAATAGAGTTTAATTTAACTTCGCGCAAAAAAACGCCAGCGGATACTCATGCCCGCCGATAATATCTACGCCGAGAAGCGCCCACCCAGCCCGCTGCGCCACACGTGGCGGCTGTTCTATCACGACACCACGGCGATGATTGGCCTGTACAGTTTTGGTGCCGTACTGCTGCTGTGCATCTTTGGCAATCTGATTGCGCCTTACGGCATCGACCAACAGTTCCTCGGCTATCAGCTGCTGCCGCCGTCCTGGTCGCGCTACGGCGACGTCTCCTTCTTCCTCGGCACCGACGATTTGGGCCGTGATTTGCTCAGCCGCATGCTGAGCGGCGCGGCACCCACCGTGGGATCGGCGATTGTCATTACCCTGGCCGCCGCAGTGTGCGCCATGCTGCTTGGGGTACTGGCGGGGTTAACGCACGGACTGCGTTCGGCGGTGATGAACCACGTGCTGGATACCCTGCTCTCCATACCTTCACTGCTGTTGGCGATCATCGTCGTCGCGTTTATGGGACCAAGGCTGGAACATGCCATGCTGGCGGTGTTTCTGGCGATCCTGCCGAGGCTGGTACGCGCTATTTACAGCGCGGTTCACGATGAGCTGGAAAAAGAGTACGTGGTGGCATCCCGGCTCGACGGAGCCAGCAACCTGGATATTCTGTGGCACGCGATTTTACCGAATATTCTTGCGCTGCTGGTGAGCGAGTTTACCCGCGCGCTGTCGATGGCCATCCTTGATATTGCTGCACTGGGCTTTCTCGACCTCGGCGCACAGCTGCCTTCGCCGGAATGGGGAGCAATGCTGGGGGATTCCCTCGAATTGATTTATGTTGCACCCTGGACCGTGATGTTACCCGGCGCAGCGATTATGCTTTGTGTACTGATCGTCAACCTGTTGGGTGACGGCGTGCGCCGGGCCATCGTTGCGGGAGTCGAATAATGCCGCTGCTCGATATTCGAAATCTGACCATTGAGTTTATGACCGCCGACGGCCCGGTCAAGGCGGTCGACCGCGTCAGCATTACGCTGACCGAAGGAGAAATTCGCGGGCTGGTCGGCGAATCAGGTTCGGGTAAAAGCCTGATCGCCAAGGCTATCTGCGGCGTGACCAAGGATAACTGGCGCATTACCGCGGACCGTATGCGCTTTGATGATATCGATCTGCTGCATCTTTCCCCCCGCGAGCGACGTAAAATCGTTGGCCAGAATGTGTCGATGATTTTTCAGGAGCCGCAGTCCTGCCTCGATCCGTCTGAAAGCATCGGCAGACAGCTCAAGCAGGCAATACCCGGTTCAACATGGAAAGGACGCTGGTACCAGCGTTTTCGCTGGCGTCACTACAGGGCGATTGAGCTGCTGCACCGGGTCGGTATTAAAGATCATAAAGATATTATGCGCAGCTTCCCCTACGAGCTGACCGACGGCGAGTGTCAGAAGGTGATGATCGCCATCGCGCTTGCCAACCAGCCGCGCCTGCTGATTGCCGACGAACCCACTAACGCCATGGAGCCAACCACCCAGGCGCAGATTTTCCGCCTGCTCTCCAGGTTGAATCAGAATAACAACACCACCATTCTGCTCATCAGCCACGATCTGCAGATGCTGAGCCACTGGGCCGATAAGATTAACGTGATGTACTGTGGTCAGACGGTGGAGACGGCGGTCAGCGAAGAGCTGATTAGCGCTCCCCACCATCCTTATACGCAGGCGCTGATCCGCGCGATGCCGGACTTTGGCCGCTCGCTACCGCACAAAAGCCGGTTGAATACACTGCCGGGTGCCATTCCGTCGCTGGAGCATCTGCCGATTGGCTGCCGTCTTGGCCCGCGCTGCCCCTACGCGCAGCGCACCTGTATTGAAACGCCACGGCTGAGCGGCTCAAAGAATCATCTGTACGCCTGCCACTTCCCGCTGAATACGGAGCAACAGTAATGGACGAAACGCTACTGGAAGTGCGCAACCTCAGTAAAACCTACCGCTATCGCACCGGGCTGTTTCGCCGACAGCACGTTGAGGCAGTGAAAGACGTCAGCTTTACCGTGCGCGAGGGACAGACGCTGGCGGTTATCGGTGAAAACGGGTCGGGTAAGTCAACGCTGGCTAAAATGCTGAGCGGGATGATTGAACCCTCCTCCGGCGAAATGATGATTGACGATCATGCCTTGGAGTACGGCGATTACGGCTATCGCAGCCAGCGTATTCGCATGATATTCCAGGACCCGTCTAACTCGCTGAATCCTCGTCAGCGCATCAGCCAGATTCTGGATTTGCCCCTGCGGCTCAATACCGAACTGAATGCCGAAGAGCGGGAGAAGCGAATTATTGCCACGCTGCGTCAGGTCGGTCTGCTGCGCGATCACGCCGCCTACTACCCGCATATGCTGGCCCCGGGACAGAAGCAGCGTATCGGCCTGGCCCGCGCGTTGATCCTCCAGCCCCGGGTGATTATTGCCGATGAGGCGCTGGCCTCGCTGGATATGTCGATGCGTTCGCAGTTGATTAATCTGATGCTGGAACTGCAGGACCGGCATCGCATCGCCTACATCTATGTAACTCAGCACCTCGGCATGATGAAACACATCAGCGATCAGGTACTGGTGATGCATCAGGGTGAAGTGGTTGAGCGCGGCAGCACCGCCGACGTGCTGGCCTGCCCGCTGCATGAACTGACTAAGCGTCTTATCACCAGCCATTTTGGTGAGCCGCTGACCGCTGACGCCTGGCGCAAAGATCGTTAAGTCTTCATCTTCCCTTTCATAAAAGACGTTTCGGACGCGCGCGGTGGGCCTGCCGCGCCGCTCCGGTGTCCCTGCTGTTTCTAAGCCCTTATATCTTCCAGCTATTTAATAGCACCGATCATTATTTTGCTCGCCATAGCGCTTACGTCAGGATATTCATGCCCTTCAGATCGGCGGTGTGTTTGACCTTAACGGCACCGACGGTCAGTTAACTTGAAAAGGAATGACCATGGAACAACGCCGTTTTCCCGGCAACAGCCACTGGTATCATGAAACCCAGACCAGTCTGCCCGCTCAGCGTAGCGCGCTGGTGCCTGAGGCCGCCGATATTACAGACCGTTTTTTACTTGGTCTGACCCAGCAGGCGGAAGGAGAATTAAAGACTATCGTGCAGCGCGCGCAGCCGCTGCATCTGGCGTCGCGCGATCTGTATCAGCTGCTGTTTCCGAGCCAGCTGTCCACCAGCCTGACGCATACCCTGACGCTGTACGATCGCATCAGCACCGCGCTGACCGTCGCGCAGGTGACGGGCATTCAGCGCCTGTGCAACCACTATGCGGCGCGCCTGAATCCGCTGCCTGGGCCGGATTCATCACGCGAAAGCAATCGTCGCTTAACGCAGATCACCGAATACGCCCGTCAGCTTGCCGGACAGCCGACGCTGATTGACTCTGCGGCGCTTCAGCGTCTTGATGAGGTGGGATTAACCGCACCCGACATCATTACCTTCAGCCAGATTATCGGCTTCGTCAGCTACCAGGCGCGGGTCGTGGCGGGTATTCACGCGCTGATGGCGCTGCCGGTACGCTGGATGCCGGGTGTTAGCGTGCCGCCCGATGCGGCTTTGCTTCCGTCCGGAGCATGGCAGCCCGCGCTAACGCCGCTGGAACCGCGCTACGCTGCCGCCGATCAGCTGGAAGCGCTGACATTCTGTCTACCGTTGATTAAGCCTGAAAGCTTTGTCTGGCTGCTGGCGCAGGATGGCGATGTGCTGAACGGCTGGGGACATCTGCTCTCTGCGCTGGAAAAACAGGACGCGTCGGACGATACCGCCCTTGCCGCCGCGGTCACCGCACGTATCAACGGCAGCAGCATTTGCTTTGCTCACTATCCTGCAGGAGAACTGCGCGATGCGCTGTGGGAAAATGTAGACCAGGCATTAAGCATCGCCACTGAGCGGCAGAAAGCGATCATTCTGCTGGCCGCCCAGCTGACGCGCGTTCCCGAACGTTTTAGCGCGGCGCATTTGCAGCCGCTGCGCGAGGCCGGTTTATCGACCGCCGGGATTTTCGATGTGATCCTGAGCGTGGCCGCCGCCGCCTGGTCAAACCGCCTGATGCAGAGCCTGGGCACGGTTAGCGTTGAGAATCATTGATATCTCAGAGGATTGATGCAGGTCTGATGGCGATCGTTGTGTTCAACCCCAGATGCCGCAGACCTGATATCCGTACCGAAGTTCAGCAGGAGACATTTCCGGGCTGATAGCACGCTGAAATCCAGTAAGCGATGTTACCGGTCTGCGTTCAGCTGACCAGCAGGTGCCGGACTTCATCAAAGAAGTGCTGCGCCAGCGGCGTGGCGCGCCCCGGCTCAGCGATGACCACCGCACCGTGGCGCGACATCGGCGGCATCAGCAGCGGACGTCGGCACAGTTCACCAGTACTTTCCGGGATCAGATGCCCGACCGGGGAAATCAGGCAGCCCAGCCCCACCTGCACACCCTGAATTAACTGGAAGATAGAGGTTGTTTCCATTACCACACGCAGATTCAGCCCCGCAGCAAGGAAATGGCTGTCCAGATAGCGGCGGAAATAGCGCGTACGGTCGGCCAGACACAGCGGCAGCGAAACCACATCGTCCAGAACCAGCGGCGTATCCCCCGCCAACTGAGGGAAATGCTGCGGATGCCAGATAACCTCAACGCCGCGATCGTCGAGCATCTCCGCCTGGAAGTGCAGTTCACGCAGTGTAGCCAGCTCAAAGAAACCGATGCCGACATCCACCGTGTGGCTGTTCAGCGCTTCCAGCAGCTGGTCGGCGCTAAGCACCGCGATGCGATAATCCAGCTGGGGATAACGATCGGATACCGCCTTCAGCAGCTGCGGCAGGGAAATACTGCACTGCGGCACCACGCCGATGCGCAGCGTACCGCTGACACCGTGCTTCAGCGATTCCACTTCCAGCTTCAGCCCCTGATAAACCGAAACGATTTCCCGCGCCCACGAGAGCACACGCTCGCCCTCTGGCGTAAAACCGTCAAAATTATTGCTGCGGTTGATCAGCGAAAGACCCAGCTCGCGCTCCAGATTTTTCAGGCGCATTGAAAGGGTCGGCTGGCTGACAAAACTGGCCTCGGCAGCGCGGCCAAAGTGGCGTTCGCGCTCCAGATTACAGAGGTAAATTAACTGCTTAATGTCTATTTTTTCTATTCCACAAAGAGTTAAGACTAAATATTATTCGAAATTATAACGAGCTCATATTCCAGGTACAAACACAACCGTTCCGGTTAATGATGCCTGAGTTTCAGGCGATGCCCAGCGCGCTCTTCACCTCTCCGGCGATTTTCTCCACCTGCGGGCCATAGATCACCTGCACATCCGTATCGCTGACGCGGTTCACGCCGTTGGCCCCGGTGCTCATCAGCGTGGCATCCACCACCTCTTTCATCGTTTTTACCCGAACGCGCAGGCGGGTAAAGCAGCAGTCTACATCCTCAATATTTTCCGCACCGCCCAGACCGCTGATAATCACTTTGATCCGCTCTGCGGCTTCCACCTGCGGCGTCGCGTCCTCTTCTTCCGTTTCGCGTCCCGGGGTTTCTACCCGCATGCGCTGAATAATAAAGCGGAAGCTGTAGTAATAGACCGGTATGTAAATCAGCCCCAGCGCGATGCTCCACCACCAGGCGGTTTTTTCGCCGCCGAGGATACCGAACACCACCAGGTCGATCGCCCCGCCCTGCACGTTGCCAATCATCAGATGAAATAGCGACATCAGCATAAACGACAGGCCGCTGAGCAGCGCATGCAGGATGTAGAGCACCGGTGAAACGAAGATAAAGCAGAACTCCAGCGGCTCGGTGATGCCGGTGGTGAAGGATGTCAGCGCGGCGGCCAGCATCAGCGCCTTGACGCGCTGCTTATGTTCAGGTCGTGCCGCATGGTAAATCGCCAGCGCGGCGGCGGGCAGGCCAAACATCATTACTGGGATTTTGCCCTGGGCAAGAAAACGCGTAGCTTCCCGCACCGTTTCATCGGGCACGCTGCCGGGATGGGTCAGCGAGGCGTTAAAGATATTCAACGCTCCCACCAGCGTCTGGCCGTCAACGGTGGCAATGCCGCCAATCGGCGTAAAACGCACGGTTTCGTTCAGGATGTGGTGCAGCCCGGTCGGGATCAGCAAGCGCTCGCTGGTGCCGTAAAGAAACGCGCCGTACTGGCCGCTTTTACCAATCAGTTCGCCGACCCATGCAATGCCAAGTCCAATGGTTGGCCAGATCGCCGCCAGCAGTACGCCCACCAGAGGCAGCACCAGCACAGTGACAATCGGCACAAAGCGCCGCCCGCCGAAGAAGCTGATGGCAGTGGGCAACTGAACGGTGTAGCAGCGATTATGGATGACGGCGGTCAGCAGCCCGGCAATCACCCCGCCCAGCACGCTCATGTTGTAGGTGAAAATGCCCAGCATCTGGATATATTCCGCCGCCGTCATCATCGCCTGAGTCTGGTCCATGCCCTGCGCCTGAAGCGCCTGGGCGGTCGTGGTGGCAGCGGTCAGCCCCTTCGCCGCCAGCGTGGCGCTGACGCCAACGTGCATCGTAATAAAGCCAATCGTCGCGGCAAACGCCGCTGTGGGTTTTTCCGCTTTAGCCAACCCAATCGCGCTGGCAACGGCAAACAACAGTGGCAGGTTAGCGAACAGCGCACCGGCCACCTTACGGATAAAACCGATAATCAGCTGCGGCACCTGCATCGCGGCAAACGCTTCACCGGTAATCGCCGGATTCTGCATTGCCGCCGCCACGCCAAGGAAAATCCCGGCGGCGGCAATGACCGAAATCGGCATCATCAGCGCTTTACCAAAGGCATGAACGCTGCTGGCAAACTTTTTCATCTGGCCTCTCCCGCCCGGCTTGGTGAACGCTAAGTATTAGACGACAGCGGAGGGATCGCCGTACCACAGGGGAAAACGTCAGGCTATTTTTTGAACAGCGTCACAGTTTTAACAATTCCGCGATAAATACTAACTATCGCTCCATCGCTGCAATCAATTAGACAATTCCCACACTGGCTATCACACTTATGCAAAAGGAGTCATAACTTCTTAACATCATTTCAACATAAGCCTGCATATCATGAAATTTAAAGAAGCGATTAAACCCTACCAGGCCGCGGCCGGTGGTTGGGGTTCCCTGGAAGCGACCACCCGTTTTGTCTTCGACAGCAAACAAGTATTAAAAAACATGCGCAACCTGATGCGTATGAACAAGGCAAAAGGCTTCGACTGCCCCGGCTGTGCCTGGGGCGATGATAATAAAAGTACCTTCAGCTTCTGCGAAAACGGGGCCAAAGCGGTCACCTGGGAAGCCACCCGCCGCAATATTGGTGCCGACTTCTTTGCGCAGTACAGCGTGAGCGCCCTCTATCAGCAAAGCGACTACTTCCTGGAGTATCAGGGTCGCCTGACCGAGCCCCTGCGCTATAACCGCCAGACCGACCGCTACGAGCCAATTAGCTGGGACGATGCGTTTGCCCTGATCGCCCGCCACATCAAGGCGATGGACAATCCGCACCAGATGGAGCTTTACACCTCTGGCCGCGCCAGCAATGAAGCGTCCTGGCTTTACCAGCTGTTTGGCCGCCTGAATGGCAGCAACAACTTCCCCGACTGTTCCAATATGTGCCACGAGGCCAGCGGCAGCGGCCTGAAGCGCAGTATCGGTGTCGGTAAAGGTACGATTCGCCTTGATGACTTCGATCATGCCGATGCGATTTTCGTCTTTGGCCAGAACCCGGGTACCAACCATCCGCGTATGCTGCACAGCCTGCGCCACGCCGCCGATCACGGCGCTAAAATTGTCACCTTCAATACCCTGCGCGAGCGTGGGCTGGAGCGTTTTGCCGACCCGCAAAAACCGCTGGAAGTGGTGACCAGCATGGCCGGACAGATCAGTTCTACTTACTATCAGCCGAATCTGGGCGGGGATATGGCCGCCGTTCGCGGTATGGTGAAAGTACTGGCGGAAAATCACCGCACGCTGGTTGCCGCCGGTGAAAAAGGCCTGTTTGACGAAGCGTTTATCAATGCAAAAACCGAAGGCGTTGAGGCCTATCTGGCCGAAGTGGATGCCACCGAATGGTCGCAGATCGTCCAGCAGTCCGGCCTTAGCGAGCAGCAAATCCGCGAAGCGGCGGCGATTTATCAGAGCGCCGACCGGGTGATTTGTACCTGGGCGATGGGTATCACTCAGCACAAACACTCCGTGGATACGGTGCGTGAAATCGTTAACCTGCAGCTGCTGTTTGGTCAGCTGGGTAAAAAGGGTGCGGGCCTTTGCCCGGTGCGCGGACACAGTAACGTGCAGGGCAACCGCACAATGGGCATTGACGAGAAGCCGCCTAAGGCATTCCTCGACAGTCTGGGCCAGCATTTCGGCTTCGAGCCACCGCGTGAAATCGGCCACAACACCGTTGAAGCGCTGGAAGCGATGTTGCGCGATGAAATCAAGGTACTGATCGCCCTGGGCGGTAACCTGGCGGCCGCTGCGCCGGATAGCCCGCGTACCGAAGAAGCGCTGCGCCGCTGTGGCCTGACCGTGCAGATCAGTACTAAGCTCAACCGCAGCCACCTCTGCCCGGGTGCAGTAGACGCACTGATCCTGCCTACGCTGGGCCGTACCGAACAGGATATTCAGGCTACCGGTCCACAGTTTATTACCGTGGAAGACTCGTTCAGCATGGTGCATGCCTCAGAAGGCGTGGGCAAGCCGATTGCCGATACCCAGCGTTCTGAAACCTGGATTGTCGCCGGTATCGCCAACGCGGTGCTGGGCAACGAGAAGGTCGACTGGCTGGGTCTGGCGGCGGATTACAATCTGATCCGCGACCATATCGCTGCCACCATACCGGGCTTCGCGGATTTCAATGCGAAATGCGATATCAAGGGCGGCTTCTATCTCGGTAACGCCGCGGCGGAACTGCGGTTTAATACCCTGCATGAGAAGGCGCAGTTCAGCAACGCGGCGCTGCCCGTCTCCCTGTTCCCTGAGCTGGATGACGAGGTGCCGTTCACGCTGCAAACTCTGCGTTCGCACGATCAGTACAACACCACTATTTACGGTCTGGACGATCGTTACCGTGGCGTTTACGGCCAGCGCGAGGTGCTGTTTATCAATGCGCAGGATATGGAAAAACTGGGCTTTGCCGCTGGTGATAATGTCGACATTGAAACCGTGTGGAACGACGGCATTACCCGTAAAGTTCATGGCTTCAAACTGGTGCCGTACAACATTCCTGCCGGGAATCTGGCCGCCTACTATCCGGAAACTAACCCGCTGGTGCCATTATCCAGCTTCGGTGATATCAGCGGAACGCCAACCTCGAAGTCGGTGCCGGTGAAAATTTCTCTGTCACCTATCAAGCACGAATTGCGGATTGCGTAAGTGCGGGGGCGGCCGGAAAATGGCCGCCCTTTTCATACCGGACTTGCCGCGAGGCGGTTAATCGCGTAAAACTGTCTGCCGCTCTTAGGCCACGAAAACTGTTGAAATTATGTTCCAGGATAACCCGCTGCTCGCGCAGCTTAAAGAGAAACTCCACTCCCAGACACCTCGCGTTGAGGGTGTGGTAAAAGGTACGGAAAAAGGCTTTGGCTTCCTGGAAGTCGATGCTCAGAAAAGCTACTTTATTCCGCCGCCGTTCATGAAAAAAGTGATGCACGGTGACCGCGTTTCAGCGGTATTGCAAACCGATAAAGATCGCGAAGTAGCCGATCCGGAAACCCTGATCGAGCCGTTCCTCACCCGTTTTGTTGGCCGGGTGCAGCGGAAGGACAAAGACGACCGTCTGTCCATTATTCCCGATCATCCTCTGCTCAAGGATGCTATCCAGTGTCGCGCCGATCGTAGCGTGAAACATGATTTCCAGAACGGCGACTGGGCAGTGGCCGAGATGCGCCGCCACCCGCTGAAAGGCGACCGCACTTTCTACGCCGAGCTGACCGAATTTATCACCACCGGTGATGACCATCTCGCCCCGTGGTGGGTGACACTGTCACGCCACAATCTGGAGCGTGAAGCGCCGGATGTCGCCACGCCGGAAGAGATGCTGGATGAAAAGCTGGAGCGTGAAGATCTCACCGCCCTGAATTTCGTCACCATCGACAGTGCCAGCACCGAAGATATGGACGATGCGCTGTACGTGGAAGAAACCAGCGATGGCGAACTGCTGCTGACCATTGCCATTGCCGATCCGACGGCCTATGTGCTGCCGGGCAGCAAGCTGGATAAAATCGCCGCCGAACGTTCGTTCACTAACTATCTGCCGGGCTTCAATATCCCGATGCTGCCGCGCCAGCTGTCGGACGATATCTGCTCGCTGCGCCCGAACGAACGCCGCCCGGTGCTGGCCTGCCGCGTGAAAATTGCCGCAGACGGTACGCCTGCCAGCGACATTCAGTTCTTCGCCGCCTGGATCGAATCCAAAGCCAAGCTGGCTTACGATAACGTTTCCGACTGGCTGGAAAACGACGGTGCCGGTGAATGGCAGCCGGATAGCGAAGCGATTGCTCAGCAGATCCGTCTGCTGCATCGTCTGTGCCTGGCACGCAGCGAATGGCGTCAGAGCCATGCGCTGGTGTTCAAAGATCGCCCTGACTTCCGCTTCCTGCTGGGTGAAAAAGGCGAAGTGCTAGATATCATCGCTGAACATCGCCGCATCGCTAACCGCATCGTTGAAGAATCCATGATTCTGGCCAATATCTGTGCTGCGACCGTGCTGCGCGATAATTTGGGCTTCGGCGTCTACAACGTGCATTTAGGCTTCGACCTGGTTAACGCCGAGCAGGCCGCTGCGGTGCTGGCCAACCACGGCATTACCGCCGACCCTGCGGCGATTGCCACACTGGAAGGCTTCCGCGAGCTGCGTCGTGAGCTGGATGCTCAGCCTACCCAGTTCCTCGACAGCCGTATTCGCCGCTTCCAGTCGTTTGCCGAAGTCAGCATTGAACCCGGCCCGCACTTCGGCCTGGGCCTTGAGGCATACGCAACCTGGACTTCGCCAATCCGTAAGTTCGGCGATATGATCAACCATCGCCTGCTGAAAGCGATTATTAAAGGTGAAGCGGCTGAACGCCCTGCTGATGAGCTGACGGTGAAAATGGCCGAACGCCGCCGCCAGAACCGCATGGCAGAACGCGATGTTGGCGACTGGCTCTACTCGCGTTTCCTGCAAAAAGCGGTGGGAACCGACCAGCGCTTCAGCGCCGAGATTATCGACGTCTCGCGTGGCGGCATGCGCGTTCGACTGCTGGACAACGGCGCGGTCGCTTTTATCCCGGCTCCGTTTATTCACGCTGTGCGTGACGAGCTGGTGTGCAGCAATGAAAACGGCTCCGTGATGATCAAAGGCGAAGTAGCTTATCGCGTTACCGACGTTATTGAGGTCACCATCGCCGAAGTGCGCATGGAAACCCGCAGCGTGGTGGCTCGCCCGGCAGCATAAAACTCAATGCGGGATAACGACTCAGGTTATCCCGCATTATTTCTCTCTACTTCCCTGCGTAAAAAATCCCCGACAGTTCACACTTCCTGACTGATTACCTTCCTATTACATTTCATTACACTATTTTTAACTTGCTGATTCCTTCTCCCCTTTGCGGTTCTTACAAGGAGTAATGTGATGAAAAACGTCAAGGCAAGTTTGATCTGGATTGCCGTGGCCATCGTTGGTGCCTGCGCGTTTGCGATGCTGGCATTGAACCGAGGCGAACCGGTTAACGCACTGTGGCTGGTGGTGGCCGCCGTTGCCTGCTACAGCATTGCTTATCGATTCTACAGTCTGTTTATTGCCCGCAATATTTTTGAGCTGGACGATCGGCGTATGACGCCCGCCGAGCGTAAAAATGACGGTCTGGACTACGTTCCCACCAACAAATGGGTGCTCTTCGGGCATCACTTTGCCGCTATCGCCGGTGCCGGGCCGCTGGTCGGACCGATCCTTGCCGCCCAGATGGGCTTCCTGCCCGGAACACTGTGGATTCTGATTGGCGTAATGCTGGCCGGTGCAGTACAGGACTTCCTGATTCTGTTTATCTCCACACGCCGCGACGGACGCTCACTGGGGGAAATGGCCCGCCAGGAACTGGGCGCTTTTGCCGGGGTGATCACCATGCTCGGTGCGCTTGGCGTGATGATTATTATTCTTTCCGCGCTGGCGCTGGTGGTAGTGAAAGCGCTAACTAACAGTCCGTGGGGCATGTTCTCCATCGCCGCCACCCTGCCGATTGCCCTGTTCATGGGTGTGTACATGCGCTTTATCCGCCCCGGTCATATCGCCGAGGTGTCGCTGATCGGCTTCGTGCTAATGATGGCCGCGATTATTTACGGCGGTGATATCGCCCTGCATCCTTTCTGGGGGCCGTTCTTTACCCTGAAAGGCACCACCCTGACGCTGGTGCTGGTGATCTATGGCTTCGTGGCTTCAGTATTGCCGGTGTGGTTGCTGCTGGCACCGCGCGATTATCTGTCTACTTTCCTGAAAATCGGGGTGATCGTCGGTCTGGCGGTGGGTATTGTCTTTGCCATGCCGGAAATGAAAATGCCTGCGGTGACGCGTTTTATTGACGGCAGCGGGCCGGTGTTCTCCGGCGGACTGTTCCCGTTCCTGTTTATTACCATTGCCTGCGGTGCCATTTCAGGCTTCCACGCGCTGGTTTCGAGTGGCACAACGCCGAAACTGGTGGAGCGCGAAAGCCATATTCGTATGCTCGGCTACGGCGCAATGCTGATGGAATCCTTTGTCGCCATTATGGCGCTGATCTGCGCTTCGGTGCTGGACCCGGGTATCTATTTTGCAATGAATGCCCCGGCGGCACTGATTGGCACCACGGTAGAAAGCGCCGCGCAGGCGATTAACGGCTGGGGCTTTGTCATCACGCCGGAGGTGCTGACCGCGATTGCCCGCGACGTAGGGGAAACCTCGATTCTTTCTCGCGCAGGTGGCGCTCCGACTTTTGCCGTTGGCATGGCGCATATCATCACCGAGGTATTTAACAGTCGGGCGATGATGGCCTTCTGGTATCACTTTGCCATTCTCTTTGAAGCGCTGTTTATCCTGACGGCGGTTGATGCCGGTACTCGTGCCTGCCGGTTTATGGTGCAGGATCTGGCGGGTACCGCTATCCCGGCGCTGGCGAATAACCGTTCCTGGTTCGGCAATATTATCGGCACGGCGGTGGCCGTTTCCGGCTGGGGCTTCTTCGTCTACCAGGGCGTTATCGATCCATTGGGCGGGATTAATACCCTGTGGCCGCTGTTCGGCATCGGCAACCAGATGCTGGCGTCGATGGCGCTGATTCTGGGTACCGTGGTGCTGTTTAAGATGAAAAAACAGCGCTACGCCTGGGTGACTATTTTGCCGACCGCCTGGCTGTTCGTCACCTCAATGACGGCCGGATGGCAGAAAATCTTCCACGAAAAACCGTCGATTGGTTTCCTCGCCCAGGCGAAGAAATTCTCCACCGGTATCGATCAGGGCGTGGTGATTGCCCCGGCAAAAAGCATCGCGGATATGCAGACCATCGTAATGAGTAACCAGATTAACGCAGCGCTATGCGGCTTCTTTATGCTGGTTGCTGTCACTATGTTGATTTCGTCTTTCTTCGTGATCTGCCGCGCTCTGCAAAGCAGCCAGCCAACCACGCACGAAAGCGAGATTGTTCTGCGTGGTGAAATGGCACAGAGTACGGTGAATCGTTTCTGACTTTAGCGGCCAAAACGCTGTCCATGCCCGGCATTTGTTACATTATTTTTCTTAGGGCATGTTACACAATCCAACTATTGCGTTATTGTTACTAATGAGTCTCCCCGATCGAACGGTCGGGGAGATTTTTTATTTATCCTGATTTAATCAGTCTGGATTAATTGCTATTGTGTCTCGGGATTCTGCAACCGGCTAATACTGTTGCTAAAATAAGAAGATACCATCTGCACTGCATCACCAAGGAGAAAGAATAAATGACCGATGAACAGGGGCAAACGCTGCTATACGCCTGGTTTGGCACCAGTAGCCCTTATTGGCATTTACGCTCCGACAGCGATGCACTGCACTTCGCTCAGGAAGAGAATGGCGAAACCAATATCGCCGTACCGCTGAATGCCGCACAGGCCAGAATGGTTCGCGAGATGACGGTGGTCACGTCCAGCATTAACCTCACGCTGTCGCTTTACGGCACCCCGATCTCAATGCATCTGGTTGGCCGTAAAACCAGCCTGACTGACTGGGCAGGTACCGCTTCAGCCTGGGGAGATACCTCCGCAGTTGCGCGTGACTTAGCCTTAGGACTTTCTTTTGCCGAGCAGGTGGTTTCGGAAGCCAACTCGGTGATCGTTATCCTCGATCAGCACGGTAATATTCAGCGCTTTAACCGCCTGAGCGAAGAGTATACCGGCCTGAAAGAGCAGGAAGTGATTGGTCGCAATGTGTACCAGCTGTTTATGACTCGACAGGAAGCGGCCTCCTCCCGTCGCAATATCAGCACCTTCTTCCGTGAAGGCAGTTCGTATGAAGTTGAACGCTGGATCAAAACGAAAATGGGACAGCGTCTGTTCCTGTTCCGCAATAAATTTGTCCACAGCGGCAGCGGTAAAAATGAAATTTATCTGATCTGTTCGGGCACGGATATTACTGAAGAGCGCCGCGCTCAGGAACGGCTGAGGGTGCTGGCTAATACCGATACGATTACCGGTCTGCCCAACCGTGCCGCAATTAATGATCGCATCGCCGAGGTACTGGAAACCCGCGACACCGAGCAGGTCGGCGTTGTTTATCTGGATCTGGATAACTTCAAAAAAGTTAACGATGCTTACGGACATATGTTTGGCGATCAGCTGTTGCAGGCCGTGTCGCTGGCGATCCTCAGCTGCCTGGAGAAAAATCAAACGCTGGCACGCCTCGGCGGTGATGAGTTTATCGTGCTGGCAGAAGATACGTCTCAGGCCGCGCTGGAAGCGATGGCCTCCCGCATTATCGACCGGCTGAAGCAGACCTTCCGTATCGGTCTGATTGAGGTGTATTCCGGCTGTTCAATCGGTATCGCCATTGCCCCACAGCACGGCGAGGATCGCGACAGCCTGATCCGCAACGCCGACACGGCGATGTATACAGCGAAAGAAAACGGTCGCGGCCAGTTCAGCGTATTCTCTACCGAAATGAACCAGCGGGTGTTTGAATACCTCTGGCTGGACACGAACCTGCGCAAGGCGCTGGAACTGAGCCAGTTGGTCATTCACTATCAGCCAAAGCTGGACGTTGACGGCACCGTCAGCAGCGTTGAGGCGCTGGTCCGCTGGCTATCTCCGGAACGCGGCCTGCTTCGCCCCGATCGTTTTATCTCCTACGCCGAGGAATCGGGGTTAATTGTTCCGCTGGGCCGCTGGGTGATGCTGACCGTGCTGGAACAGATCCTCGAATGGCGCAAACGCGGGATTTTCCTGCGTGTGGCGGTCAACGTTTCCGCACGGCAGCTCATCGATCAGAGTATTTATACCGACCTCAAGCTGGCGCTGGATGAAGCCGGGCTGGAAAGCTGTCCGATTGATATCGAACTGACCGAAAGTTGCCTGATGGAAAATGAAAGCCAGGCACTGGTGCTGATGGGCGAATTCCAGCAGTTAGGTGCATCGGTGCATCTTGATGACTTCGGCACCGGCTATTCTTCGCTGTCGCAGCTGGCGCGCGTGCCGATTGATGCCATTAAACTCGATCAGAGCTTTATTCGTAACGTCGACGAAAAAGCCGTTTCGCAATCGCTGGTACGGGCCATTGTTGCCGTTGCCCGGGCGCTGGATTTGCAGGTGATTGCCGAAGGAATTGAAACCGAGGAAGAAGAGGCGTTCGCACTGGCCTGCGGCGTTGACGTGCGCCAGGGCTATCTGTACGCGAAGCCAATGCCCGTTGATGAGCTTGAGCACTGGCTTGCGCACTACCTTGTTAAAGCCTGATTATGGTTGATAAACGCACTTAACCCGCTTTCAGCAAGGTTTGAGCACTGTGACGATTTTGTAAGTTAACCAGACGTTCCATATAGGCAATATCCTTAGGTTCCAGGCTGAAGGCGAAATCAACCCAGTCTTCCGTGATGTCCATCAGTTCGGCGCGGGTCAGCTGAAGCACGCGCTGGCGTGCTTTCAGCATTGCCCGCACGCCGTTCAGCTTCGGCCGCAGCGTATCAATAAAGGTACGCGTACTGTGGTAAGCCTCGTCCGGCTGGAACAGACGGTCAACCAGCCCGCGCGTTTCAAACCACTCTGCGGTGTGTGATTCACCTTCGCAAATCAGTTCTTCTGCCAGCTTCATACCTGCCCGGCGGGCAACCAGCGAGTAGCCGCCCATCCCGGGGAACAGGTTAAAAGCAATTTCAGGGAAGCCCATCCGCGCGGTGTTCTGCGCCAGAATAAAGTGATGCGCCAGCGCTGCTTCAAATCCGCCCCCCAGCGCACTGCCCTCAACCATCGCAATGGTTACCGCACCGGTATCAAATCCTCTTGCCGCCGCGTGAATGCAGTCCACACAGGCACGGGCATAAGCCCGCAGGGCCTCACGGCGGCCGTTTTTGATCGACTCCACAAAGAAGCTGAGATCGCCTCCGGCATTAAACATGCCGGGGACCAGTGAGCCGGTAACCCAAAAATCGATAGCCAGCCCCGACCGCTGTGCCGCATAGCTGAGATTCATGATCTCCTCTATCAGCTGGTGGTTGAAGCTCGGGCGCGGCTGCGCACGCAGCAGCATCCACATGGTCCGGCGCTCCTCCTCATAGTATGCGGAGAGCTGGGTCATCTGTCCGGCTTCACTGAACAGTCTGCAGGTAGTCTGGTTTACAACGGTCATATTATTATCCTCGATTAGTCATGCGTTCAGTACGCAGCTCCAGCCTAATCGACAGGATGTTTACACTAAATGGCTGTTTGATTATTAAAGCAAATTAGTAAATTTTCAGACAAAAAGTGACAATAAACACCCGGATAAAATAGCCGCCGATGGTAAGAAACTCCCGACGTTAAAAATCACTTCTGGCCGTAGTAGGCTCCGGCACCGTGCTTACGCAAATAGTGTTTATCCAGCAGGGTTTGCTGCATCACCGGCAGCTCGGGCGCAAGTTGTTGACTGAAGATGCCCATATAGGCCACTTCTTCCAGCACAACGGCACTGTGTACGGCATCGTCTGCGCTTTTACCCCAGCAGAAAGGACCGTGCGAGTTAACCAATACGGCGGGTATAGCCAGCGGATCGATTTCCCGGTCGCGCAGGGTTTCAATAATGACCTGCCCGGTTTCCCACTCGTACCGTTCTTTGATTTCAGCATCGGTCATCTTGCGTGTGCAGGGGACGGCACCGTAGAAGTCATCGGCATGCGTCGTACCCCAGGCAGGAATGTCCCGGCCGGCCTGTGCCCAGATTGTAGCGTGGCGGGAATGTGTATGGACAATTCCACCGATATCTGGCCAGGCCAGATACAAAGCGCGGTGAGTATCGGTGTCTGAAGATGGCCGTTTAGTACCTTCAACCACCCTGCCGCTTTCCAGCTCCACCACCACCATATCGTCACGCTGCATCTGCTCGTAGCTCACCCCGGAAGGTTTAATCACCACCAGTCCCTGCTGGCGATCGATGGCACTGACGTTGCCCCAGGTGAACGTAACCAGGCCGTAGTGCGGTAGCGCGAGATTGGCTTCCAGTACCTGCTGTTTCAGTTGTTCAAGCATCGTTGACTCTCCGATTAGATCCGTGAGTCATTGTCGGCGCAGGCGATAAATGCGGGTATGGAGACAATAGCTGGATAAAGGCAGTTTCCGGCTGTCCACGGCGTTCTGTGCAGCCGGTCCGCGGAAATATTCGGAATTTTTACCTGGGCAGTACAGCAGTAGCTTCTAAAATTAAGACAGATAGCAAGCTGTAGTGAGAGTCAGCTCACTAACTATTAGCAGGAACGCCGGAATAATCGACAGTTCCAGGCCGAAAATCCGGGTATCCACTATACTTGATCGGGTAATCAGTCGCTGCAATTGAGGAGTACTCACTATGACAAACACTGCAAAACGCATTACCGCTGCGATGCTGGCGGCAACACTGGTTCTTTCCCTCAGTGCCTGTTCAAACTGGTCTAAACGCGATCGCAACACGGCAATCGGTGCCGGTGCTGGTGCGATTGGCGGATCGATACTGACTAACGGTAGCGGACTCGGCACCGTAGGTGGCGCGGCCGTCGGCGGTATTATCGGGCATCAGATCGACTAAATTAGTTTGCTCGCGATATCTCTGGTTGCCGCAGCGATAAGAAGAAACAGATGAGGCCGCTTTTGCGGCCTCTGGTTTGCTGAAACAGCATCTTACTTAAACAGGGCTTTTTGCTTCGAAGCACCGACAGAAACTGGGTCAGTACATGTCCGGCATAAAAGGCCGGGCATCAGCCTCCGGCGAGTTTAACCTTATGGCCTTTGGCCTCCAGCAGCGTTTTCAGCAAATCGCGCTTGTCGCCCTGAATTTCAATCACGCCGTCTTTTACCGCACCGCCGCAGCCGCATTTTTTCTTCAGCTCGGCAGCCAGCTTTTCCAGCTCCGCATCGTCCATATCAATCCCCGAGATCAGGCACACGCCCTTCCCCTTACGGCCGCTTGTCTGACGCTGGATGCGAACGATACCGTCACCTTTAGGGCGCTGCGGTTTCTCTTTAACTTCGTCGATGCGGCCACTGGCGGTTGAATAGACCAGCCTGCTGTTATCGTCTGCCATTATGCCTCCCGGATTGAGGTAAGAATGTCTTGCAGCGTCGCCGCCGGATTAGCCGACTGGGTAATAGGACGCCCGATCACCATATAATCAACGCCGGCCTGTGCCGCCTGCTGCGGAGTCATAATGCGGCGCTGGTCACCTACATCGCTGCCAGCCGGTCGTATTCCCGGAGTAACTAACTTAAATTCCTGGCCAATAACCTGCTTAAAGCGGCTGGCTTCCTGCGCTGAACACACCACGCCATCCAGCCCGCACTGATGTGTCAGCCGCGCCAGGCGTTCGGCCTGATCGGCAGGAGATAACTCGATCCCCAGACCGCGGAGGTCGTCCGCATCCATGCTGGTCAGCACGGTGACGGCGATCAGCAGAGGGGCGTCTTTACCAAACGGCACCAGCGCCTCGCGGGCCGCGTTCATCATCCGTGCTCCGCCGCTGGCGTGGACATTCACCATCCACACGCCCAAATCAGCCGCTGCCGCCACCGCATGTGCCGTGGTGTTCGGAATATCATGGAACTTGAGGTCAAGGAAAACGTCGAAACCGCGCTGCTGCAAATCACGCACCAGCTGCGGGCCGAACAGGGTAAACATCTCTTTCCCTACTTTCAGGCGGCAGCTGCCGGGTTCAATCTGGTCGACAAAAGCCAGTGCAAGGTCGCGATCGGCATAATCTAACGCTACCACAATCGGTGAGCCGGTAAGCTGAGGTGAATGCATCAATAAACCCTCTTTAGGTGGAGCACCGCATGGCGCAAACAGAATAGTCACAGGAATTCAGCCGGGCACCACAGGCCGTTAGCTGAAAACGGAAAGCCGAAACGGCAGGCATTTTACCTGCGGATGGCGCAAATTCACAGTTAACCCGTTGAGAATTATTAGCGATGAGCGGTGGATGTCCATTTCCCCCTGCCAGGCATTGCACCTGAAGTGCTGCTGGCATCGTACAGTTTAAAGAGCAATCAGTATGTTGTAACTAAGTCGAAACAGAAAAGGACAATAAATCGGCGCAGATACCGGGATTATTGTCCGTCCAGACCACGAATCGGCTTTACCGAAGACCAGGCGCGGCACGACGGGCAGTGCCAGTAAAGCGCATGGGCGGTAAAACCGCATTTGTGGCAGCGATAGCGCGGCTTGGTGCGAATTTGCTCGCCCACCATATCGCGCAGCACCATCAGGCTCTCTTTCGCCCTGCCGTCTTCGGCTTCCTGCAGGTTGAAGTCCATAAGCCGGTGGAATACGCGCATGGTAGGATGCCGCTGTAGCTGGCGGGTGATATAGGTCTGCGCCACGTCAGCCCCTTCATCGCGGTCCAGAATACCGGCAAGGTAGAGTTCGGCGGCCGCACCCGTATTCTCCTCCACGCAGCGCTTGAGATAATCGCTCCATGCCTTTGGCTGGTTAAGGTGTTCGAAGCAGGTTTCCAACATTTCCAGCGTCTCGCTGACCAGTTCCCGATCCTGTTCAATAACGCGCTGCAGGTGCATTACGGCTTTGGCATAATCGCCTTTCGCCATAAAAATCCGCCCCATCATAATAGAGATGCGGGCACTGTTACGATCGGCGGCTTCGCCCTTCTTCAGCAGGTTCATTGCACGATCAAGATCGTCACTGCCCATGGCCTGCAAAGCCAGTTCGCAGTAGAAATGGGCGATTTCCATTTTCTTCTGCTCTTTACCCAGCTTCACCAGCCGCTCCGCGACTTCGATCGCATTCGGCCAGTCGCTGGTGGACTGATGAATAATCAGCAGCTGCTGTAGCGCGCCAATGCGAAAATCGGTTTCTTCAACCAGTTGCCCGAACATCTGTTCAGCACGATCGTACAGCCCGGCCACCATGTAATCGCGCCCCAACTGCTGGATTGCAAGCAGCCGCTGATCGTAAGTCAGAGAAGCACTTTCCATCAGGGCCTGGTGGATGCGGATGGCGCGGTCTACTTCACCACGGGAACGGAACAGGTTGCCCAGCGTCAGGTGAGCCTCAACCGTACCGCTGTCTTCTTTAAGCATGTCAAGAAACAGGTCGACGGCTTTGTCCTGTTGATTCGAAAGCAGGAAGTTCACCCCGGCCACGTAATCGCGTGACAGGCGGCTTGCTTCCTGTTGCTTATCCTGTTGCGCACTTCTGCGCCCCATATACCAGCCGTAGGCGGCGGCTACGGGGAGTAACAGAAACAGCAGTTCCAACATAAATGATTATTCCTTGACGGCTGGCGTTCTTGACGCCGTCCCGGCAGCATCCGTCTGCCCGATCTGATGCTGCAATCGCTTAAGCTTACGCTGGCTGTTAACCAGTGCAACGCGAACACGTAGCCAAAACAGACCACATATTGCCCACCCCAGCAGGAAGCCCACGGCAAACAGTGAAGCCAGCAGTGTAGAGATACGGAATTCACCCTGCGCCAGCAGATAGTTGAAGGTGACGACCTGATCGTTGTGCGCACCCAAAGTGACTGAAATGACGAAGATCGCCAGAACCACTAAAAAAATCAGCAAATATTTCACAGTTCATCCCGTAATCTGATGTTAATCAGATGAATTATGCCAAAAAAAACGCCCTGATGCTTGTGTTGATACTCGTAGATTTCAGGCGCCGCACTAATTCCCTGCCCCCATCACGCCATTATGCAAAGTCGTTGATAGTTATGGGGGCAAAAAACTGACTTACAATCGACATCACTCATTTTCTCGCTGGTTGATTTCCTGCTGTTCCTGCGGCAGCACGCTCAGCGGACCGCAGAAGCGCTGGGCGAGCCACGTTGCCAGAGTAATAAACAGCCAGCTTAACAACGTAGATACGATAAGATCCTGCGGCCAGTGCATTCCCAGCATTAGTCGGCTGCCCATCACCAGCGAGGCCCAGCATAGCAGCAGTATAATTGTGGCATAACGCCGACGCGGCCACAGCAATCCTACACCAAGCAGCGCCCAGCTGGCAGCAAACATGGTGTGTCCTGAAGGGAATGAAAATCCGGTTTCAAACGCCCAGTGCCGTTTCAGCCAGCCGGGCAGCTGCGTATTATCTTCTACCGCCTCTTCGACCAGGTGACTGCGCTGTTTGCGTTTTAATTCATAAAAGTACTCATTACTGACACCCTCGGCTTTTTCCAGCCACAAGACGTATGGGCGAGGCTCCTGCACCCGATCTTTAATCAGGCTTTTGGTGTACTGGCCGACGAGGATAGTACCGACCAGAATGGCCAGCAAAAATATCGCCGGTTTGAAGCGGAAACGTAAACACCAGAGGAACCAGCCGCACAACACCACGCTGGTAATAACGCCCCACGGACGGGTGACCGTCTCGGTAAACCAGAACAGGATCAGATATCCCCAGCCCATTTCACCAGGCTGCCACTGCCAGCCGGAAAGCGCGACCAGCACGGGCATTGTCAACAACAGAAGCATCCCGATCGTGGTTCGTCTGAGAATTTCAGGCATCTTTCTTCCTTAAAAAGTTCGGTTATTTCTCTGGATTGATATAACAATAGTAATAAAAATAATAACATATAGATTGCGACGGTGATAATTGTGCGTTATCACTGGATAGCTCAAACATGTTAACCTTCGCACCGCGGGTTATGGCAAAATAGCACGTATTGTTAGCCGTCAGGCAACTGACACTGCGCCATCTGATGATAGCGTACACCTGAAGTTTCTGGAGAGTCACATGCAGCTTAAACGGGTGGCAGAAGCCAATCTGCCCACGCCCTGGGGCGATTTCCTCATGGTCGGTTTTGAAGAACTGGCAACCGGGCACGATCATGTTGCGCTGGTTTATGGTGATGTTTCTAACAGCGAACCGGTACTGGCGCGCGTTCATTCCGAATGCCTTACCGGTGATGCGTTGTTCAGCCTGCGCTGCGATTGCGGTTTCCAGCTGGAAGCGGCGCTGACGCACATCGCCGAGCAGGGCCGCGGGATCCTGCTTTATCACCGGCAGGAAGGACGCGGCATTGGGCTGCTGAATAAAATTCGCGCCTACGCGTTGCAGGACAAAGGCTATGACACGGTAGAAGCCAACCATCAGTTGGGATTTGCCGCCGATGAGCGCGACTTTACCCTGTGTGCAGATATGTTCAAACTGCTGGGCGTTGACGAGGTGCGTTTGCTGACCAACAACCCGCGTAAGGTGGAGATTCTTACTGAAGCGGGGATCAATATCGTTGAACGCGTTCCGCTGATTGTGGGCCGTAATCCGAATAATGCGCACTACCTCGATACCAAAGCCGAAAAAATGGGCCATCTGCTGTCGAAGTAATACCGGGTACGGAGTGCATTGCTGCTGAAGACGTAAAAAGCCGCTACTTTTGATAGCGGCTTTTTTCTTTTCCCGACAGTCGATATGGTCTGGCGGACTGCGGACAGTCAGTCGCGAAGCATATTACGGATCACGTAATGCAGAATGCCGTCATTCTGGTAGTAGGTCAGCTCGTTGCCGGTATCAATACGGCAGCGTGTATCCAGAACGTCTTTACTGCCGTCAGATCGCGTTAGCGTCACTTTTACCGTCGTTCCCGGTTTCAACTGCTGGAGATCCGCAACATCGATCAGCTCATCGCCGGTGAGTTTCAATGTTTTCCGGGTGACGCCCTGCGGGAACTCAAGCGGCAGAATCCCCATTCCGATCAGATTGGAACGATGGATGCGTTCAAATGACTCGGCAATCACTACCCGAACGCCCTGCAAACGCGGCCCCTTCGCCGCCCAGTCGCGGCTGGAGCCGGAACCGTACTCTTTCCCGGCAATGATGGCCAGCGGGATGCCTTCTTCCCGGTAACGCATTGCCGCGTCGTAAATCGCCAGTTGTTCATTGCTGGGAATGTGCCGTGTAATCCCCCCTTCCACTCCCGGCACCATTTCGTTGCGGATGCGAATGTTCGCGAAGGTTCCACGCATCATCACTTCATGATTGCCGCGCCGCGAGCCGTAGGAGTTGAAGTCGGTGCGTTCAACACCGTGATCCAACAGATAACGCCCCGCCGGACTTTCGGCCTTGATGCTGCCCGCGGGAGAGATATGGTCGGTGGTGACCGAATCGCCGAGCATCGCCAGAATACGAGCGCCTTTGATATCCTCTACCGGCTCCGGTTCTTTTGCCATCGTGTCAAAAAACGGTGAAAGACGGATATAGGTCGAGTCGTTATCCCACGAATAGGTTGCCGCCTCGCTGACCTGAATTTGCTGCCACTCAGGCGTCCCGGCAAACACTTCGGCATACTCTTTATGGAACATTTCGGTCGACACCATCTGCACCGCAGCGGCTATTTCTTCCGGCGACGGCCAGATATCCTTCAGATAAATCGGCCTGCCGCTGGCATCTTCACCGAGCGGATCGGTTTGCAGGTTCAATTTCATATTGCCGGACAGCGCATAGGCCACCACCAGCGGCGGTGACGCCAGCCAGTTGGTTTTCACATACGGATGGATACGTCCTTCAAAGTTACGGTTACCCGACAGAACGGCACCGACGGTCAGATCGCCCTGACGGATGGCAGTTTCAATCTCATCCGGTAACGGTCCTGAGTTACCGATACAGGTCGTACAGCCGTAACCCACCAGGTTGAATCCCAGGCGATCGAGGTAAGGCGTAAGACCTGCGGTAGCGAGGTAGTCAGATACCACTTTCGATCCCGGCGCCAGCGAGGCTTTGACCCAGGGTTTGCGCTGCAGTCCAAGCGCGGCGGCCTTTTTCGCCAGCAGTCCGGCGGCCATCAGCACGCTGGGGTTCGAGGTATTGGTGCAGGAGGTGATAGCGGCTATCACCACCGCCCCATCCTCCAGCTGATACTGCTGTCCACTGCGGGCGTCGCGATAGCTAACAGCCTGACGATCTTTCTGCGCGTGATTAACTTCCAGCTCGTTGCTCGCACGGAAGGCAGCAGGAACATCGCCCAGCGCCACACGGTCCTGAGGGCGTTTAGGACCTGCCAGACTTGATTCCACCTCCCCCATATCCAGCGAGAGGCTGCTGGTAAACACCGGTTCGTCACCGGGGTGCCGCCACATCCCCTGCGCGCGGGCATAGGCTTCCACCAGCGCCACCTGCTGGTCGCTGCGCCCGGTCAGCCGCATGTACTCCAGCGTTACGCCATCAACCGGGAAAAAGCCGCAGGTTGCACCGTATTCCGGTGCCATATTGGCAATGGTCGCACGGTCTGCCAGCGGCAGATCCTTCAGGCCGTCGCCGTAGAACTCAACGAACTTGCCCACCACGCCGTGCTTACGCAGCATCTGAGTGACGGTGAGAACCAGATCGGTGGCGGTGATCCCGGGTTTCAACTTGCCGGTCAGCTTGAATCCGACCACATCCGGGATCAGCATGGAAACGGGCTGCCCCAGCATCGCAGCTTCGGCTTCTATACCGCCTACACCCCAGCCCAGCACGCCAAGAGCGTTAATCATGGTGGTGTGGGAATCCGTGCCGACCAGCGTATCGGGAAACGCGACCTCCCTGCCATGTTGCTCCTCATGCCAGACGGACTTGCCAAGATACTCAAGATTCACCTGGTGGCATATCCCGGTCCCCGGTGGCACCACACTAAAGCGATTGAAGGCTTTCTGCCCCCAGCGCAGGAAAACGTAGCGCTCGTGGTTGCGCTCCATTTCCAGTTGCACATTCTCTTCGAAAGCGTCGTCATCGCCAAAGCGGTCGACGGTAACGGAATGGTCGATCACCAGATCGACGGGCGAAAGCGGGTTAACCTTCGCCACATCGCCCCCCAGACGCTTCACCGCTTCACGCATCGCGGCCAGGTCCACCACCGCCGGTACGCCGGTAAAGTCCTGCATCAGAACACGAGCTGGCCGATAGGCAATTTCTCGATCGGCATGGGCGTCCTTCAGCCAGTCAGCAATGGCCTGGATATCTTCCTCGGTGACAGAGTCGCCATCCTGCCAGCGCAGAAGATTCTCCAGCAGGACCTTCATGGATTTAGGCAGACGATCGATATCGCCCAGTTGAGCGGCGGCTTTTACCAGGCTGAAGATGTGATACGTCTGGCCGTCAACGTTCAGCGTATCCTGGCTGATTTCACGTAGGGTGTTCGACATTGCTCCTCCTTTATTATTGTGTTTGCTCTACCTGCCGCATAACCGGACTCAATGCAGGGTTAACTTTAAAGATAGTACAAAAAGGAGGTAACATTTTGATAACAACACAAAATGCCAAACTGAAAAACGTAAAACACCCCGCCAACACTGTCAGCAGGGCTTCAAATTAATCACTCAGGTTATTTATATTCATGCGATTATTCTGCATCAGCATGCTAACAGGCACGGTATTATGATAAGAATTCATAATTCGAATTAAATACTAATTGCGGATAATCTCGGTGAAATTATTGAGCTGTATTCATCTTTGTTGATAACGGTATATCACGTTATCGTTTACCGAAAACAGCATCTATTTACCATGAGGAAAAATAATTCCCATAGTCATTACATTTCACGTTAATTGTTTACCAGAAGTAACTATTGATAATTAGAATCAGGCAGAAAAGCAGAAGCCGGATATGAAAATTTTCATTACCCGGCTTGATTTATTTGGCTTTTCCATCTTCAATTATAGATTGGATAAATTTCAGCTGCATCTCATTCAGACACCAGGCTGCGGGAATAATCACCTGAGAAATCTTATCATCATTGCCGAAATCGTCATCGAGTTCGGCAATGCTACTGCTGTCCAGCTTGCCATTCAGGAGCTGCATAGTTAGTTCCAAAGGTTCCAGACCATTGTAACGACCAGTACCCAAAACAGGAAAGAGCCCGCGAAGAGCGCCAGCCAGGCGTTACGCTTGAGGTTATCGCTGCCGCTATGCTCAGCATCCTGTGACTCGTGACCGAAATTGGACCGTACAGATAATCTAGTAGCCATAATTGATACTCACTCTCATTAACACAATGTTTCAACCAGTAATTGGCACGAATCCTAATCAGCCGGTTGCCCAAGATCCAGTCATTTTCATTAAACTAAACGCTTAAAAACATTAGTAAGTCACTGAAGAACATTAATAAGGTGTTTTAAGTTAATCATTCAGCATAAAAACTTTATCACTCTGATATGTCCCCGGCGTTCAGCTCGGCGCTGTCAGATATCAGAGTCCCCTTTACCTGGCTAACCAACGCAATCCTCTGCTCGTTGGCGTTGGATATATTATGGGAATAGTCTTAATTTTTCGCAAAGATTCACGACGAAAAATGTGTACTATTTCTCACTTCATCAATAACAATGGGAGAACATGTGATAGAGATTTCATTTATTGCAAAGAAAGGAAAGAAACTAACGATGGCAGTGAAAGGCGGGAGCTTTCATTAAGTTCAGACCCGTTACAATCTGAACTTAAGATAATTAGAAACAAATGTAATTATTTAGCGGGTAATTTAATATCTTTAAACATCGCTTCAATATCTTCATTGGAACGCAGTCCAACGGCGGTATCGACCACATCACGCGTCAGATGCGGGGCAAAACGTTGTATAAAGTCATACATATAGCTGCGCAGGAAGGTACTGCGACGGAAGCCGATCTTCGTCGTGCTGTAGGTGAACACGTCCGTCGCTTCAATTCGCACCAGATCGGGGTCGGATACCGGGTCTACGGCCATGCTGGCAATAACGCCTACCCCCAGCCCCAGACGCACATAAGTTTTGATCACGTCGGCATCGGTCGCGGTGAAAACGATACGCGGCGTCAGACCTGCGCGGTTAAATGCCGTATCCAGTTCGGAGCGCCCGGTGAAGCCAAAGGTGTAGGTGACCAGCGGATACTCAGCCAACTCTTCAATCGACACTTTCGATTTACCGGCCAATGGATGATCCGGTGTGACCACGATTGCACGATTCCAGTGATAGCACGGCAGCATGATCAGATCGTCGTAAAGGTGTAGCGCCTCGGTGGCAATGGCAAAATCCGCATTGCCCTTAGATACGGCTTCAGCAATCTGAGTCGGCGACCCCTGGTGCATATGTAACGAAACGCGGGGATAGCGTTCAATAAAGCCTTTGATCACATTGGGCAATGCGTAACGTGCCTGTGTGTGGGTGGTGGCAACGTACAGTGAACCTTTATCCGGCCAGGTATGCTCGCCGGCAACCGATTTAATCGCATCGACTTTTGACAGGACTTCGCGGGCAATACGGATGATTTCCTGCCCGGCGGGTGTCACCTGAGTCAGGTGCTTACCGCTTCGGGCAAAGATTTGAATGCCCAGTTCATCCTCCAGCATACGAACCTGCTTACTGATGCCGGGTTGAGAGGTGTACAGCCCTTCGGCCGTTGAAGAGACATTGAGGTTGTGGTTAACCACCTCAACGATGTACCGCAGCTGCTGCAATTTCATTTTTCATTCCGTCCAGGGTCTGAAGCAACGTGCCGAAAACCCTACAGAAGAAGACACCAGAAATCTGGTCAGCGTCAGGTTAGCGGTCTAATGCGATTTAATAATAAGAAGAGGGATATCTATAACAACTATATCAAAAATGTGGGATATGTATAGCGTCAGCAGGGAAACATTCATCAACAATCGGTTAGATTATCAGCAAAGTGACCATTCAGGGACAAACCGCAACGGCCTGCCCCTGAATGGGAGAAATCAGCGTGGATTACTTCTTGCTAACTTCCCATTTTCCATCAACGAAGAAGGCCGACCAGCCGGTAGCTTTGCCGTCTTTTTCTGTGCTGACGTACTGCTGTTTGGTTTTACGGCTGAAGCGAACGACGGCCTTGTTGCCTTCCTCATCCGTCGCTGGCGCATCGGCCAGATAGCGCAGCTTTTCAGGCAGACGGTCGCGGAAACGCTGCAGCTCTTCAACCTGAGGCGCACGGGTTTCGCGCGATTTAGGGAAGGTGTTGGCTGCAAGGAATACGCCCGCCGCACCATCGCGCAGAACGAAGTACGCATCTGATTTTTCGCACGGCAGCTCCGGCAGTGGAACCGGATCTTCCTTCGGCGGCGCAACTTCACCATTACGCAGAATTTTACGCGTGTTCTTACAGTCGTCATTGGTACAGGCCATGTACTTACCGAAGCGCCCCATTTTCAGGTGCATTTCGGAACCACATTTCTCGCACTCCACGATCGGGCCATCATAGCCTTTGATGCGGAATTCGCCCTGTTCAATTTCGTAACCGTCACACTCCGGGTTGCTACCGCAAACGTGCAGCTTACGCTGATTATCAATCAGATAGCTGTCCATCGCCGTGCCGCATTTCTGGCAGCGGCGACGCGCACGCAGCGCGTTAGTTTCCGCATCGTCACCCTCAAGAATATTTAACACTTCATTCTCAGGGATCAAATTAATGGTCTGCTTGCAGCGCTCTTTCGGCGGCAGAGCATAGCCGGAACAACCGAGGAACACGCCTGTGCTGGCAGTACGGATACCCATCTGGCGCGAACAGGTCGGGCACTCGATCGAAGTCAGCACCATCTGGTTGGGCTGCATGCCGCCCTCTTCCGGGTCCTTTTCCGCCTGCTCGAGCTGCTGGCTGAACTCACCGAAGAATTTATCCAGAACGGCCTTCCACTGCGCCTCGTTATTCGCCACCTTGTCGAGGTTATCTTCCATGTTGGCGGTGAAATCATAGTTCATCAGTTCGCGGAAGTTCTCTTCCAGACGATCGGTAACGATTTCTCCCATCTTCTCTGCATAGAAACGACGGCTTTCCACTTTAACGTAGCCGCGATCCTGAATGGTTGAGATGATCGATGCGTAGGTAGAAGGACGACCAATACCACGCTTTTCCAACTCGCGCACCAGCGAGGCTTCGCTGAAACGTGCCGGTGGTTTGGTGAAGTGCTGGCTTGGCGTCAGCTGCTGCAGGTTCAGCTCGCTACCTACGTCTACCGGAGGCAGGGTGCGATCTTCATCGCCCTTGCGCAGCGCCGGCATCACCCGGGTCCAGCCGTCGAAACGAAGCGTACGGCCCTTAGCTTTCAGTTTGAAATCGCCCGCCGCTACGGTCAGGGTGGTAGAGTCATACTGTGCAGGCATCATCTGACAGGCAACGAACTGACGCCAGATCAGCTGGTACAGTTTCTGCGCATCCGCTTCCATGTCTTTCAGCTGTTCAGACTGAATGTTCACGTCGGAAGGACGAATCGCTTCGTGCGCCTCCTGCGAGTTGTCTTTGCTGGTATAAACGACAGGAGCTTTTGGCAGATACTTCGCGCCAAATTCTTTTTCGATATAGCCGCAAACCATGCTTACCGCATCCTGACTCAGATTCGTCGAGTCGGTACGCATATAGGTGATGTGACCCGCTTCATACAGGCGCTGAGCCATCATCATGGTTTTTTTAACACCGAAACCAAGACGAGTACTTGCCGCCTGCTGTAGCGTTGAGGTGATAAACGGTGCGCCGGGTTTACTGCTGGTTGGTTTGTCTTCACGATCGGCAACAACATAGCGCGCTTTTTCCAGAAGGCTGACAGCCGCCTGAGTTTGCTCACCGTTTACCGGACGGAAGGGTTTGTCACCCTGATGCGTGACCTGCATCGGCAGATCTGCACCTTTCGGCGTGGTCAGCGCGGCATTCAGTTCCCAGTACTCTTCCGGAACGAAGGCTTTAATTTCACGTTCACGCTCCACCACCAGACGCACGGCAACGGACTGAACGCGGCCAGCAGACAGGCCACGAGCGACTTTCTTCCACAGCAGTGGTGACACCATATAACCCACCACGCGGTCCATAAAGCGCCGCGCCTGCTGGGCATTTACCCGGTCAATGTTCAGTTCGCCAGGCTTTTCAAACGCCTGACGAATTGCATTCTTGGTAATTTCGTTAAAGACCACGCGGCTATAGCGTGAATCATCGCCACCGATCACTTCCCGCAGGTGCCATGCAATGGCCTCCCCTTCGCGGTCAAGGTCCGTTGCGAGATAGATATGGTCAGCGTTCTGCGCCAGTGATTTCAGTTCAGCAACCACTTTTTCCTTGCCTGGCAGGATTTGATAATTTGCCTCCCAGCCGTGATAAGGATCGACGCCCATGCGGTTTACCAACGCCGCCTTTTCGTCTTTTTTGACCTTCTTCGCTGTTTTACTGGTTGTAGAGTCAGCGCTCTTTTTAACCGTTGATCCACTCGTCGGCAAATCGCGGATATGACCGACGCTGGATTTAACCACGTAGTCATTGCCGAGATATTTATTGATTGTTTTGGCTTTTGCCGGGGACTCAACTATTACGAGAGCTTTTCCCATAGTTACCTTTACCTGATTAAAACATCCGAGAGTAAGTAGTGCCGTCCAGGCCTGCGCTGCACATTGAAGATAGAGCTATCGGGAGAATGATACCGATCCCGGATAACTTTTTATCAATTTTCGTGCCATTACAAGTCTTTTAACACATTGATAAACGGTACTATTTACTACCTGTTAAGCGAATCTCTAACAAAGCGTAAACTCGCTTTTACGCCCGGAACCCGAAACGCCCACACTCTACCTGATAAAATCTGTTACGCAACTTAATTAGCATCAAGCACAGATTTCCGCCAGAAAAGGCTGTAAAAAGAGACAGTTTTCTATACCACCACCATGATTGCGGATTTATCAGCCAAGCGTACAATACCCCGCAGCGGAATCACTATAAAGGAGGGAATATGGATCTGGACCAGCAAACTATCGATCGCAGCAGCCTGCTGGCAATCGCCAATCAGATGATTGCCGAGCACAAAGACTTTTTTGACGGCATGGCTACAACGGGCGTTGAGCAAAAGGGTGAAGTGCTGATTTTTAGCGGTGACTACTTCCTTGATGAACAGGGCCTGCCTGGTCCCCGCAGTACTGCAGTATTTAATGTGTTCAAATTTTTAGCGGTCGAGCTTTCGCCGAAATACCGACTCGACGAATAGCGCCCGCCTGAACGGGCGCTGTCTGACGAATTACAGCAGGGGTTTTTCGCCGCGCTGCCAGAGGCGGAGCAGCAGACGTTCAGCGCTGGCCATCGCACTTTGTGTAAAACGATCCATCATGCGTTTACGCTGAGCAAAACGCACGCCGATGACCTGGCGCTTCTCGATGTGTTCCAGCAGCAGATCGTCACTGGTACCAATGGCATCAACCAGCCCTTTCTCCAGTGCCTGGCTGCCGTACCAGTGTTCACCCGTGGCCACGCTGTCAATATCCAGCGACGGGCGCATCTGATGAACAAAATCCTTGAACAGCTGATGGGTTTCGTTGAGATCCTGGCGGAATTTTTCGCGACCGGCGTCGGTATTTTCCCCCAGCATGGTCAGCGTCCGCTTATATTCCCCGGCGGTATGCAGTTCAAGGTCAATATCATTGCGCTTCAGCAGTCGGTTAAAGTTAGGGATCTGCGCCACTACGCCAATCGAACCGATAATCGAAAACGGCGCGGCGACGATACGTTCCGCCACGCAGGCCATCATGTAACCGCCGCTGGCCGCCACTTTATCGACAGCAACGGTCAGGGGGATTCCCTTGTCGCGCAGGCGCTGCAGCTGCGATGCCGCCAGGCCATAACCGTGTACCACGCCGCCGGGGCTCTCCAGGCGCAGAAGCACTTCATCGCCGCTTCGTGCCACGGCAACCACCGCAGAGATCTCTTCGCGCAAAGAGGTGACTTCTCCGGCGTCCATACTGCCTTTGAAATCGATCACAAACAGCGTCGGTTTACTTTCCGTCTTCAGACCGCCCTGTTTTATCTGCTGCTTAGCCAGCTTGTGCTTCAGTTTTTCTGCCTTTTTTCGTTCCTTGATCCACTGCTTCTGCTGCTCTGGCTCTACCTTAGCCAGTTGCATATCGTCACGCATTTCGCGGTAACGGTCGCTCAGATGCGTCAACCGGAGCTGGCCGGTCTGGCTTCGCTTGCGGGCTGCAAGATTGGCAATAACCAATGCAATGGCGGCAATAGCCACCACTACGGTGACGGTTTTCGCTAAAAAGAGTCCATAATAAGAGAGTAGTTCCACTCAATCCGCCTTAATTAACATTGTATTAGTGTTGTTCCAGTGTAACCGACTCTCGACGATTGGTCGCCTGCAACCCGGTAACATGGCATTAACGGGCAGGTCCCAGGATTGCACTCGCCTCATTTTTCAGGCATAAAGCATTTAATTCTATGTTCTGCAAGAACTTACGCTGGCCCTACTGCCGGCGACGCTGCGGACACTTCATCGCCAGAGGATTCTACCGTGCATTATCAACCGAAAAGCGATCTGCTCAACAACCGAATTATTGTGGTAACCGGTGCCAATACCGGCATCGGTCGCGAAGCCGCTCTCACTTACGCCCGCTATGGCGCACAGGTCCTCCTGTTGGGCCGTAATACAGAACAGCTCCAGCAGGTTTGCGATGAGATTAATCAGCATAGCCGACAGACTGCTTACTGGTTCCCGTTAGATTTGGAAACGGCAACGCCGGAAAGCTGCCAACATTTGGCTGAGGATATTGCGCGCGTGGTGCCGCGACTGGACGGCGTGCTGCATAACGCCGGGCTACTCGGCGAAGTGGTGCCGATGACCGAACAAAACCCGGCCGTCTGGCAGCAGGTGATGCGAGTCAATATTGACGGCACCTTTTTCCTGACTCAGGCGTTGATCCCGCTGCTGCTGAAATCCGCGTCGGCTTCACTGGTGTTCACTTCATCCAGCGTCGGCCGCCAGGGCCGTGCCGGATGGGGGGCTTATTCCGTCTCTAAATTCGCCACCGAGGGTATGATGCAGGTTCTGGCGGAAGAGTACGACAGCCGCCAGCTGCGCGTTAACTGTATCAACCCGGGTGGAACCCGCACCCGCATGCGCGCCAGCGCCTTCCCGCAGGAAGATGCGATGAAGCTGAAAACGCCTGCCGATATTATGCCGTTGTATTTGTGGCTGATGGGCGACGACAGCAAGCGTAAAACCGGCATCAGCTTTGACGCCCAGCCGGGGCGGAAACCAGGGGCGGCAGAATAATGTCGGAAGAGCGCCACCAGCAGCGCCAGCAGCGGCTGAAAGAACAGGTCGATGCGCGGATTGCCGCCGCCACGGAAACCCGTGGCATCCTGATGGTCTTCACCGGCAACGGCAAAGGGAAAACCACTGCCGCTTTCGGTACAGCCACTCGCGCCGTCGGGCATCAGAAACGCGTCGGCGTGATCCAGTTTATTAAAGGTGAATGGCCTAACGGCGAGCGTAATCTTCTTGAGCCACACGGCGTTGAATTTCAGGTCATGGCGACCGGATTCACCTGGGACACGCAAAACCGCGCCACCGACACGGAGGCCTGTCTGAAGGTCTGGCAGCATGGCAAGCGAATGTTGCAGGATGCCACGTTAGATCTGGTGGTTCTGGATGAGTTGACCTATATGGTCAGCTTTGATTACCTGCCTCTCCAGGAGGTGATTGATGCACTACAGCAACGCCCTGCTCATCAGAGCGTCATTATTACCGGGCGAGGCTGCCACCGCGAACTGCTGGAGCTGGCGGATACGGTCAGTGAAATGCGCCCGGTTAAACATGCATTTGATGCCGGAATTCAGGCTCAGCAGGGCATTGACTGGTAAATATAGTGCATAAAAAAAGGGCCCTCAGGCCCTTTTTATTTGCAAGACAGCTTACGGCTTGCCCTGCTGACGTTTTGAACCCGGACGACGGCTGCCGCCCGGCTTCGCCGCTTTAGTGGTAGTTGTATGGCGTTTCACCGCACGACGAATTTGATTCGCCTTAGTGCGGCGGCGATCTTTCTCAACCGGCACTTTACTGACGGTTTCCGCTTCCAGACCAACCAGCTCACGCAGATAGTTGGTTGGCTGCAGATCCAACTCGGTATAACCGCCGCGCGGCAGACCTTTCGGCAGATCGATATCGCCGTAGCGGACGCGGATCAGACGGCTAACCTGCACACCTACCGCTTCCCACAGGCGACGAACCTCACGGTTGCGTCCTTCCGTCAGGGTAACGTTGTACCACTGGTTAATACCTTCACCACCGGTAAATTTCAGGGTCTTAAACGCTGCCGGACCGTCTTCCAGCTGCACACCACGGCTCAGCTGTTTGATTTTCTCGTCATCCACCTGGCCGAAAACGCGTACCGCATATTCACGCTCAACTTCGCGGCTCGGGTGCATCAGGCGGTTTGCCAGCTCACCGTCAGTGGTGAACAGCAGCAGGCCGCAGGTGTTTACATCCAGACGGCCGACGGCAATCCAGCGCGCGCCACGCAGCTTAGGCAGACGATCGAACACCGTCGGTCGGCCTTCCGGATCGCTGCGGGTACACAGCTCGCCTTCAGGCTTGTAGTAGGCCAGAACGCGGCAAACTTCAGTAATGGATTCACTGACCGGCACAACGTGCCCGTCAATACGAATTTTCAGGGAACTGCTTGGCTCAACGCGGTCACCCAGCGTGGCCAGCTTGCCGTCAACGCTGACGCGTCCGGCGGAGATCATGGTTTCGATTTCACGACGGGAACCGTGCCCGGCGCGTGCTAAAACTTTCTGTAACTTCTCGCTCATGGAGCTGCCTCTTTGTCGCCTTCCCAGGCGTCATGGTGAAAACAAAATTTCTTTTATTTTCAATAACTTATATTTAAATTCGGAGGATATTATACAGACTTTTACCCCCGCTGTAACCTGTTTGTTAGCAGGATGATGCCCTAATTTTAGCCTGGCTGAGCGGGAATTGCAGAAACGATCGCTCGCCATATTAAAAAATTTATTTACCGGCACGCGATAAAGCTAAATCCCTTCATATAAAGATAAATAAAAAACAGTATTCAGGGGTTTTCCCTCCTCTGAGATCTTATTTTCCTGCGGCACCACCCTTAAATTAAGTCATTTTTAACCGCCGGAACAATAACGCTCAATCGCACAAAAAATTTAATATTTATCACTTTAAAAACATGAACATATAAATAAAAATGCATTCAATAAATAATTAAAAACAGCCTTAATACAATGTTTGTTATTAGAGGCCATTGTTTTAAGAAATAATAATTACCCTTCAAAACACTTCACCGAATAAGATTTTTCCAGGAAACAAGCAGGCAGGACCGTGATTTTCGTTTATCTCATCCTTGTTTTCCCTCCCTCGCAGAAATGATAGCGCGCTGACGTCGTTATTTCGTTTGTTATTAATCCGTCGGGTCATCACCCGGCACAGGACCACCCATGTCTTTAACGCGTAAAGGCGATAAACGACGTGGCTGACATGTGAATAAAATGGATATTAAAAAGTGTCTGCTGGCGCTGTCGCTGCTGGCGTTAACCGGTTGCTCCGTGGGTAGCTACAGCTACAGTCGCGAAGCGATGAAGCGGGTCGATATGAATTTTGTCGGCATCCCCACCATTCTTGGCGTCGGTGCGCTTGGTACCAGCATTCCGATTACGCCGGAATACAGCCTTACGGCAGCCCACGTGGCGCGCTGGACAATGCATCGGGTGAAGGCTTATCACCCTTACTGCGATCTGGCGATCATCCATCATAAAAATAACATGAAGAAGCTACCGGAGTTTCGCACCACCAAAGTGGGCGAACCAGTACGGATGTATGGTTACAGCTTCTTCTCAGCCATGCCGGTTGAATCATCCGGCAACAATCTGGCGATCACAGCAATCCGCAACGGCTGGAATAAAAAGCCCTGCGTAGCCATGGCATCGAACGCCGGGGCCGTTCAGGGCATGTCAGGGGGTGCGGTTTATCACAGTGATGACAGCATTGGCGGCGTGCTGGTCGGTTACAGCAGCGAAGTTAAAAACACCGCAACGCAGGAGACGAAATTGAAAGACGTGTCTCTCTATATCCCCTATCAGGTATTCCAGAAGTGGCTGGAGGAATCAACATCTTAACGCCTCCCGGAGAGAGGCAGGACAGGATTAACATCCTGCCTCTATGCTGCTAAAGGAATGGCTGAATATCACCCACACCTTCACGAACAACCACCGGTGAATCATCGGTCAGATCAATCACGGTTGTCGGCTGCTGTCCCAGGTAGCCACCGTGAATAATTAAATCGACCAGTTTGCCAATTTCATCCTGAATGGCTTCCGGGTCCGACTCGGTAAAATCATTGCCCGGGAGCATGAGCGAGGTCGACATCATCGGCTCGTTCAGCGCTTCCAGCAGGGCCAGCGCAATCGGATTCGACGGTACGCGCAGGCCGATGGTTTTACGTTTTTCACTCATCAGGCGGCGCGGAACTTCTTTCGTCGCCTTGAGGATAAAGGTGTAGTTGCCCGGCGTGTTGTTTTTGATTAGCCGAAACGCGGTGTTGTCGACGTGCGCATAGGTCGACAGTTCGGACAGATCGCGGCACATCAGGGTGAAGTTATGGTTGCCATCGAGTTGGCGAATGCGGCAGATACGCTCCATCGCATTCTTATCTTCCAGCTTACAGCCCAGCGCATAGCCGGAATCCGTTGGATAGACGATCACGCTGCCTTTATTCAACATCTCTACCGCCTGCTTGATCAGTCGCGGCTGTGGATTATCCGGGTGAATATAGAAAAACTGACTCATAGAAACCTCTTATCCGTACATCAGCAATGACATTGACGTCGCCTGCTTCAGGCTATTGCTTCACGATTTCTGGAAAACGCTGCCACACGGCATCAACACCGCCGGGTAGCCATAATTTTTTTCCCAACTCAATCCACGCGCAGGGCTGATGAAAATCAGACCCCTGCGATCCCGCCAGTTGATACTCCTGCGCGTATCGCGCCAGCAGCGTTCGTTCCTGCGGAGCCTGCTGACACTGCGCGACCTCCATCGCTTCACCGCCCTGTTCGCTGAAGTGGGCAATCAGGCGTTTCAGCCACTTGGCAGACAGCCCGTAGCGGCCCGGATGGGCCAGTACCGCACGACCACCAGAATCATGAATCGCATCAACGGCTTGTTTAATTGTACACCACTGCGGCGGAACGTAGCCGGTTTTACCGCGAGCCAGATAGTTTTTAAACACCTTCTGCATCGTGTCGGCTTTACCGGCGGCGATGAGAAAACGGGCAAAATGTCCGCGCGTCACCGCGCCGCCCTGCGCCAGCTCAAGGGCGGCTTCCAGTGCACCGGGTATCCCGGCTTTTTCAAGGCGCTCAGCGATCATCCGCGCACGCGCCATCCGTCGTTCACCCTGTTCTGCCAGGAAGGCCACCAGTCCCGGATGGGTGATATCCACCCCAAGGCCAACAATATGGATCTCATGGTTCTCCCACAGCGACGACACCTCAACGCCCGCAATCAGCTGCAGCGGCAGCTGATGACGCTCAATAGCCTCACGCGCGGGCTGAACGCCGTCGGTGGTGTCATGGTCGGTGACGGCCAGCACGCCGACGCGATGTTCTACCGCGCGCAGCACCAGCTGCTCCGGGGTAAGTAACCCGTCAGATGCGGTGGTGTGACTGTGAAGATCGAAGATAGGAAAAGAACTGATTGGTGTGGCTGCTACTGTCAAAACGGCTCCGGCATTGGCGGGAATATCGCAGCATGATAACGTCATTCCTTGCTAAGGGAAAAAGAGTATTGACTTTTTTTCCGTGTTCCAGTTAACTAGTACGCAAGTTCACGAGCATAAGGTATCTGTATCATGTCATATTCACTCTCTCTGATGACTGGTTGGTGGCGCACTTCTCCCTGAACGGGCGATGTCGTCGTGCACGGTTACTACGTTGTGCAGATACTCAGGCCCGCTAAATGCGGGCTTTTTTTTGAGCAAAAAACAGAGATCAAACCATGTCGAATGCCAAACCTACAGTGAAGTTGATTACCGGCAATGCGCCCTACCGCGAAGATCCGGCCGCCGTCTTCCACCAGCTCTGCGGCGCACGCTCCGAAACGCTGCTGCTGGAATCAGCGGATGTTGACAGCAAGCGTAACCTGAAAAGCCTGCTGATTGTCGACAGCGCCCTGCGCATCAGCGCGCTGGATAAGACCGTGCAGATTCAGGCTCTGTCTGAAAACGGCCGCGCCCTGCTGACGCTGTTGGATGCGGCTCTGCCTTCATCAGTGCAGAATCACGTTCGCCCCGATGGCCGTGAACTGGTCTTCCCGCATAATACCGAAATTCAGGATGAAGACTCCAACCTGCGCGCCCTGTCGGTGTTCGATGCCCTGCGCCTGATCCCGCAGCTGATCAACGTCCCGGCAGAAAATCGTGAAGCCATGCTGCTCGGCGGGCTGTTCGCCTACGATCTGGTCGCCGGCTTCGAATCGCTGCCGGCATTGAAGAACGAGCAGCGCTGCCCGGACTATTGCTTCTACCTGGCCGAGACGCTGCTGGTGATTGACCATCAGCAACAAACCGCTCGCCTGCAGGCCAGCCTGTTTACCTCTTCTCCAGCCGAATTCATTCGCCTGCAGAGCCGCATCGAACAGTTGCACAGCCAGATGCTTCAGCCAGCACCGGCACTTCCTGTGCAGACCGTTGACGGCATGGCGCTGAGCGTCAGCCAGAGCGATGAAGACTACTGCCAGGTGGTTCGCCAGATGCAGGAAGCCATTCGTATCGGCGAGATTTTCCAGGTCGTGCCGTCACGCCGCTTCTCGCTGCCGTGCCCTTCACCACTGGCCGCCTACGATACGCTGAAAAACAGCAACCCCAGCCCGTATATGTTCTTTATGCAGGATCGCGATTTCAGCCTGTTCGGCGCATCACCGGAAAGCTCACTGAAGTACGACGCGGAAAGCCGCCAGATTGAAATCTATCCGATTGCCGGTACGCGCCCGCGCGGCCGCCACGCAGACGGTTCACTGGATCGCGATCTCGACAGCCGCATTGAGCTGGAAATGCGTACCGACCACAAAGAGCTGGCCGAACATCTGATGCTGGTAGACCTGGCTCGTAACGATCTGGCACGCATCTGCGAACCCGGCAGCCGCTACGTGGCGGATTTGACCAAAGTGGACCGTTACACCTTCGTGATGCATCTGGTTTCTCGCGTCGTCGGCAAACTGCGTGGCGATATTGATGTGCTGCACGCCTACCGCGCCTGCATGAATATGGGCACCCTGAGCGGCGCGCCGAAAGTACGTGCCATGCAGCTGATTGCTAAAGCCGAGGGCACCCGTCGCGGCAGCTACGGCGGCGCGGTCGGCTACTTCACCGCCAGCGGCGACCTGGATACTTGCATTGTTATCCGCTCCGCGTGGGTGGAAGACGGCGTTGCTACCGTGCAGGCCGGTGCCGGTGTGGTTCTGGACTCGAACCCGCAGGCGGAAGCTGACGAAAGCCGTAATAAAGCCCGCGCCGTTCTGCGTGCGATTGCCACCGCTCACCACTGCCAGGAGATTTTCTGATGGCCGATATTCTGCTGCTCGATAACTTCGACTCCTTTACTTATAACCTCGTCGATCAGTTACGCACCTTTGGCCATCACGTGGTGGTTTATCGTAACAACGTTCCTGCCGCCACGCTGATTGCGCGCCTGCAGGAGATGGAAAACCCGGTATTGATGCTGTCACCCGGCCCTGGCGCACCGTCTGAAGCGGGCTGCATGCCGGAACTGCTGCAACAGCTGCGCGGACGCCTGCCGATCATCGGCATCTGTCTGGGCCACCAGGCGATTGTGGAAGCTTACGGCGGCCACGTCGGCCAGGCCGGTGAGATCCTGCATGGCAAAGCCTCGGCGATTACCCACGATAACGAAGGTATGTTCGCCGGTCTGAGCAACCCGCTGCCGGTGGCCCGCTACCACTCGCTGGTGGGCAGCAATATTCCTGACGGACTGACGGTTAACGCCACCTTTAATGGCATGGTGATGGCCGTTCGCGACGACGCCCAGCGCGTCTGCGGCTTCCAGTTCCACCCTGAATCCATTCTCACCACCCAGGGGGCTCGCCTGCTGGAACAAACCCTTGCATGGGCGCTGGCGTAACCGAGGAGAAGCCTAATGAACACTATTCTGGAAAAATTATTTCAGGCCGAGATCCTGACTCAGGCGGAGAGCCACCAGCTGTTTTCCGCGATTATCACCGGACAGCTGGAACCGACCCAGCTGGCAGGCGCGCTGATTGCGATGAAGGTTCGCGGCGAGCATCCGCAGGAAATCGCCGGGGCGGCGACCGCCCTGCTGGAAGATGCCAAACCGTTCCCGCGCCCGGACTATGACTTTGCCGATATCGTCGGCACCGGCGGCGACGGCAGCAACAGTATCAATATCTCGACCGCCAGCGCCTTCGTGGCCGCAGCCTGTGGATTGAAGGTGGCCAAACACGGCAACCGCAGCGTATCAAGTAAGTCGGGTTCCTCCGATCTGCTGGCCGCGTTCGGCATCAGTCTGGATTTGCCTGCGCAACAGGCGCGCCAGGCGCTGGATGAACTTAACGTCTGCTTCCTGTTTGCACCGCAGTATCACAGCGGATTCCGCCACGCGATGCCGGTACGCCAGCAGCTGAAAACCCGCACCATCTTCAACGTGCTTGGTCCGCTGATTAACCCGGCGCGGCCTCCGCTGGCGGTGATCGGCGTATACAGCCCGGAGCTGGTGCTGCCGATTGCTCAGGCGCTGAAAGTATTAGGCTATCGCCGTGCGGCGGTGGTGCACGGCGGCGGCATGGATGAAGTGGCGCTGCACAGCGTCACCCACGTAGCCGAACTGCGTGAGGGTGAAATCACCAGCTACCAGCTGACCCCGGATGACTTTGGCCTGAGCTATCATCCGCAGGAGGCGCTGGCCGGGGGTTCCCCGGAAGAAAACCGTGACATTCTGGCGCGTTTACTCCAGGGTAAAGGCGAGCTGGCTCATGAAGAAGCCGTGGCGGCCAATGTCGCCCTGTTACTGAAGATTTTTGGCCATGAAGATTTGCGACAGAACGCTCAGCAGGCGCTGGAAACCATCCGCAGCGGCCAGGCTTATAAACATGTGGTCGCACTGGCAGCAAGAGGATAATCATGCAGCAGGAAACCGTACTGAATAAGATTGTCGCGGACAAAGCCATCTGGCTTGCCGCCCGTCAGCAGCAGCAGCCGCTGGCCTCATTCCAGAATGATATCGTTCCGTCTACCCGCAGCTTTTATGATGCGCTGAGCGGCACGCGCACGGTGTTCATTCTCGAATGTAAGAAAGCATCGCCATCTAAAGGTCTGATCCGCGATGATTTCGACCCGGCCACCATCGCCGGGATTTATAAAGACTATGCCTCCGCCATTTCGGTGCTGACCGACGAGAAGTATTTCCAGGGCAGCTTTGATTTCCTGCCGATCGTCAGTTCGGTCGTGACCCAGCCGGTACTGTGCAAAGATTTTATTATCGACCCATACCAGATTTACCTGGCCCGTTACCATCAGGCAGATGCCATTTTACTGATGCTTTCGGTGGTCAGCGATGAGCAGTACCGCCAGCTTTCCGCCGTGGCACACAGTCTGAATATGGGCGTGCTGACCGAAGTGATCAGCGATGAAGAGCTTGAGCGCGCCACCGCCCTGGGGGCGAAAGTGGTGGGAATTAACAACCGCGACCTGCGCGATCTCTCCATTGACCTCGACCGCACCCGCCGCCTGGCGCCGAAAGTGGCGCACGGCGTGACGGTTATCAGCGAATCCGGAATTAACAGCTATGCCCAGGTGCGCGAGCTGAGCCATTTCGCTAACGGCTTCCTGATTGGCTCTGCGCTGATGGAAGAGGCCGATCTGGCCGCAGCGGTGCGTCGGGTGATTATCGGTGATAATAAAGTGTGCGGTCTGACCCGGCCGCAGGACGCGCAGAGCGCGCTGGCAGCGGGGGCGATTTACGGTGGACTCATTTTTGCTGAAGGCTCACCGCGCAAAGTAGACCTCACCGTTGCGCGATCGGTGATTGCCGCTGCCGCACTGAAGTATGTTGGCGTGTTCCGCAATCAGGCAGTGAGTGACGTTGTCACTACCGCCGGTGAGCTGGGGCTGGCAGCGGTGCAGCTGCACGGTGACGAAGATCGTCAGTACGTCAGCCAGCTGCGCGACGCGCTGCCTGCAGAAGTGCAGATCTGGAAGGCATTCAGCATTCGCGACAGCCTGCCGCAGCGCGACTGGCAGCACGTTGATCGCTACGTGTTCGATCACGGTAACGGCGGCAGCGGTCAGTCATTCGACTGGTCACTGCTGCAGGGCCAGACGCTGAAAAACGTGCTGCTGGCCGGTGGACTGAGTGCTGATAACAGCGTTGAAGCTTCCCGCCTCGGCTGCGCCGGTCTGGACTTCAACTCCGGGGTAGAAAGCGCCCCCGGTATTAAAGATGCCGATAAAATCGCCTCGGTGTTTCAGACGCTGAAAGCCTACTGAAATAGCGAAATACTCAGGCTGGCACAATCATTTTCGTCGGGCGCGATCCACGCCCGCGCTGAGAGAGAATAAAGAGACGCGATATGACCAAATTAAATCCCTATTTTGGCGAGTTTGGCGGCATGTATGTGCCGCAGATCCTGATGCCCGCACTGCGACAGCTGGAAGACGCTTTTATCAGCGCCCAGAGCGACCCGGAATTCCAGGCTGAATTTACCGGCCTGCTGAAAAACTATGCCGGTCGCCCTACCGCGCTGACGCTGTGTAACAACCTGACCAAAGGTACGAAAACTCGCCTGTACCTGAAGCGCGAAGACCTGCTGCACGGCGGCGCGCACAAAACCAACCAGGTACTGGGCCAGGCTCTGCTGGCCAAACGCATGGGTAAAAAAGAGATTATCGCTGAAACCGGTGCCGGGCAGCACGGCGTAGCCTCGGCGCTGGCCAGTGCACTGCTCGGCCTGAAGTGCCGCATCTACATGGGCGCAAAAGACATTGAGCGCCAGTCGCCGAACGTGTTCCGTATGCGTCTGATGGGTGCAGAAGTGATCCCGGTGCACAGCGGTTCGTCGACGCTGAAAGATGCCTGTAACGAGGCGCTGCGCGACTGGTCCGGCAGCTATGAAACCGCTCACTATATGTTGGGCACCGCGGCCGGTCCGCATCCGTTCCCGACTATCGTTCGCGAGTTCCAGCGCATGATTGGTGAAGAAACCAAAGCGCAGATCCTGGAGCAGGAAGGTCGCCTGCCGGATGCAGTGATTGCCTGCGTCGGCGGCGGTTCGAATGCGATTGGGATGTTTGCCGACTTTATTGATGAAACCAGCGTGGGTCTGATCGGCGTGGAACCGGCCGGGCACGGCATTGAATCCGGCGAGCACGGTGCGCCGCTGAAGCATGGCCGCGTCGGCATCTATTTCGGCATGAAAGCTCCAATGATGCAAACCGAAGACGGGCAGATTGAGGAGTCATACTCCATTTCTGCCGGGCTGGATTTCCCATCCGTCGGGCCTCAGCATGCCTATCTGAACAGCATTGGTCGCGCGGATTATGTTTCGATTACCGATGACGAAGCGCTGGAGGCTTTCCAGGCCCTCTGCCGTAATGAAGGGATTATCCCGGCTCTGGAATCCTCACACGCCCTCGCCCATGCGTTAAAAATGATCCGCGAGAATCCGGAAAAAGAGCAGCTGCTGGTGGTCAACCTCTCCGGCCGTGGCGATAAAGACATATTCACCGTACATGACATTTTCAGCGCCAGGGGAGAAATCTGATGGAACGTTACGATCGTTGTTTTAAGCGCCTGGCAGAACGTAAAGAAGGTGCGTTTGTTCCCTTCGTCACGCTGGGCGATCCTAACCCGGAGCTGTCGCTGCAAATTATTGATGCCCTGGTTGCAGGCGGTGCGGATGCGCTTGAGCTGGGTATCCCGTTCTCCGATCCGCTGGCCGACGGCCCGACGATTCAGAACGCTACCCTGCGTGCCTTTGCCGCAGGCGTGACGCCTGCGCAGTGTTTTGAGATGCTGGCGGCCATCCGTCAGAAATACCCGGAACTGCCGATCGGCCTGCTGATGTATGCCAACCTGGTATTTTCCAACGGCATCGATAACTTCTATGCCCGCTGCCAGGAAGTGGGCGTTGATTCAGTACTGGTCGCGGATGTACCGATTGAAGAATCTGCGCCGTTCCGCCAGTCCGCCATGCGTCACAACGTCGCGCCGATCTTTATCTGCCCGCCAAACGCTGAAGACGATCTGCTGCGTGAAATCGCTTCACACGGCCGGGGCTATACCTACCTGCTATCCCGCGCCGGAGTCACCGGTTCTGAAACCCGTGCGAATCTGCCGCTGAAGCATTTGATCGACAAGCTGAAAGAGTATCATGCTGCCCCGCCGCTGCAGGGGTTTGGTATTTCAGAAGCGTCGCAGGTTGAGGAAGCGATTAGCGCAGGAGCTGCCGGGGCGATTTCTGGTTCAGCTATCGTCAAAATTATCGAACAGCACCACAAAAACCCGTCGGTGATGCTGACCGAACTGACCGCATTTGTCAGTAAACTGAAAGCCGGAACGCGCCAGTAATCCTTTCCTGAAACGGTGCCTTATCTCACGGATAAGGCATTATTTCCTTTCTATTTTTAACATTCTGAACTTGCAGAAACATCATCCTTACCTAAGAATTAGTTATCGCCGCCTTTTCAGCGGTTTAAAAACCTGGACAGGGAGAAATGCAATGAAGCTGTTTAAAATGTTATCAGGAATGATCGCCGCTGCCGTGGTTGCACTCAGCATCACCGCATGCGCACCGACCGCAACGCAGGAAGGAACCGGTGGCTATATTGACGATACGGTGATTACCACCAAAGTAAAAGCAGAGCTGCTGCACGATCAGTCGCTGAAATCCACCGCTATCGGCGTGGAAACCTTCAAAGGGCGTGTACAGCTGAGTGGCTTTATCAGCTCGCCGCAGATGGCAAACCGGGCGGTTGAAATCACACGAGGCGTGGCCGGTGTGAAATCGGTAGTGAATAACCTGCAAATTAAGTAAGAGTTAAGACAAAAAAAGGCGCGAGATTCGCGCCTTTTTTCGTTGAGCGGGCTTAGAAGCGGTAGCCTGCGCCAAAGAAGAACACAAACGGATTCACGTGAGTGTCAATGCTCTGACGATCTTCACCGGCGTTGAAGCGTACTTTGGTATTGATGTCGATATACCACAGTGAGGCGTTAAGCATCCAGTCCGGAGTCAGCTGGTAGTCGAGGCCAACCTGACCAGCAACGCCCCAGGTATTTTTCACGCTAAGATTGCTCAGACCCGCATCGCGACCGGTCTGGTTGAAATCGGTGTTGTAAAACATCGTGTAGTTCACACCCACGCCGGCATAAGGCTGCCATTTGCTGGTGTTACCCATAAAGTACCACTGTGCCATCAGCGTTGGCGGCAGCTGGTGCACGGTCGCCAGCGTGCCGGTGGCACGCAACCCGACTTTGTGACGGAACGGCGTTGCACCGAGAAGCTCAATACCAATATGGTCAGTAGCCATATAGGTAAAGGTCAGCCCCAGCTGCGTGTTGTTGTTAATGTCGAATTCGCCAAGGCCCAGGACGTTATCGGAACCGCCTGTAGGCCGCACGGTGGCGGAACCCGCGCGCATAAAGAAATCCCCTGCTTCATGTGCCAATGCGGCGACCGGTAACAAGGTGACGACAGCCAGCGCTAATGCTCTCAGTTTCATGACCACTCCTTTTAAATTTAAAATCGTATGTAAACATCTGTATCCTACTGCGAGGACTTGTGCGATATCAGGACACATATTTACGCTGATTTACTGGAAAGATCATGCGAATCATTTTTTTCATTCTTCTTATAAAACAATGGCTTGATTTAGATCAATTTCCTGCAGTTTCGGCATCCGAAAAATCCGATTGACCATTTTTTTTGGAAGCCTTAATTTTCTATTCTCCTTCAATGTGATTTTGGTTCGAAGCCTCAGGAGGGGCGGGCAATCAGATGAGCGATACTCTTAATCCTTGCGTCAGTTGCGGCGCGTGCTGCGGTACGTTTCGCGTTTCCTTTTACTGGTCAGAAGCTGAAGACGGCGGCGGCGTGGTGCCGGTTGATCTGACCGAACCCCTCAACCTTTTTATGCGCAATATGCGCGGTACCAACGATCGTGCTCCACGCTGTGTGGCTTTACAGGGCGAGATTGGCAGCTGTGTCTCCTGCGGTATTTATGAGCAGCGGCCAACACCCTGCCGGGAGTTTGATATGTCCGGTGAAAATGGCATTTATAACGAAGCCTGTGACCGTGCGCGGGCGAAATATGGCCTGCCGCCCCTGTTTACCCCGGTAAAACCTTCTTTAATCGAAAGTTATGTCAATCTGAGTGCCAGCACCCTACAGGAACATGTACAATCTCCCGGTCTATAAAATCGGCTTTTCAAGGAGTTTACATGTCTATCACGGCGGCTTCGCTATACCGTGACACGGGGAATTTTTTCCGCCATCAGATCCTGACCATTGTGCTGATGGCACTGCTGACCTCGTTTATTTCCGTGCTGATAGGTCACGGGCTGACGCCGGATGCCGATCAGATGTCGATCCTGAATGATGGTGCAGCCGGTTCAGCCACCAGCCTGATGGAGATGGTGCAGAATATGTCGCCGGAGCAGCAGCAGGTTCTGCTGCGGGCTTCTGCGGCAGGAACGTTTGCAGCGCTGATTGGCAATACCCTGCTACTGGGTGGAATGCTGAGTCTGATTCCGATGGCATCTGCCGGCCAGCACGTCAGCGCCCTGCGCGCTATTGGTGCGTCCGCGCCGAAGCTGCTGTCGCTGCTGCTGCTGACGTTCTTAATGACGTTGATTATCCAGCTGGGCTTTATGGTGCTGGTGGTGCCGGGTGTATTGCTGGCAGTGACGCTTTCACTGTCGCCGATGCTGCTGGTGAATGAGAAGGTTGGCGTGTTTGGCGCCATGCGCGGCAGTATGCGCCTGGCCTGGGGACATATGAAGCTGGTCGCTCCGGCGGTGCTTTTATGGATCGTTGCCAAGCTGATCGTGCTGCTGATGGCATCATCCATGACCGTGCTGCCAGCAAACGTCGCCTCGGTGCTGCTAAACGGGTTGAGCAACCTGGTTTCAGCGCTGTTGATTATTTACCTGTCCCGCTTATATATGTTGTTACGCTAATTAACCATGAATGCCTCGACAGAGGCATTCACTGGATGATTTCATTACGTACTGGTCTGATACTGGAAGCCGCTATGAAGCAGTTACTCGACTTTCTTCCCCTCGTGGTCTTTTTCGTCTTTTATAAACTGTACGATATTTTTGTCGCCTCCGGCGCGCTGATCGTCGCCTCCGCCATCGCCCTGGCCGCAGGCTGGGTTATCTACCGCAAAGTAGAGAAAATGAGCCTGGTGACCTTTGCGCTTGTGGCGGTGTTCGGCACCTTAACGATTGCCCTGCATAATCCTGACTTCATCAAATGGAAAGTGACGATTATCTACGGTCTGTTCACCCTCGCCCTGCTGTTCAGCCAGTGGTTTATGGAAAAACCGTTAATCCAGAGAATGCTGGGCAAAGAGATCCAGCTGCCTGCATTCGCGTGGCGTCGTCTGAATATTGCCTGGGCGCTGTTCTTCTTCGTCTGCGGTCTGGCAAATATCTACGTTGCCTTCTGGCTTTCCCAGGACACCTGGATGAACTTCAAAGTGTTTGGCCTGAGTGCGTTGACCCTGCTGTTTACCCTGCTGAGCGGCATCTATATCTACCGTCTGATGCCGCAGCAGGAAGAAAAATAACGGAAGCAAAACAATGAGCGAACAACAACGTGTGCCGCAGGGCGAGATGGTGCTGCGTACCCTCGCTATGCCTGCGGATACTAACGCCAACGGCGATATTTTCGGTGGCTGGCTGATGTCTCAGATGGACATGGGTGGTGCTATTCTGGCGAAGGAGATCGCCGAAGGTCGCGTGGTAACGGTACGTGCAGACGGAATGACCTTTTTAAAACCGGTAGCCGTGGGTGATGTGGTGAGCTGCCACGCCCGCTGCATCCGTACCGGCACCAGTTCCATCACCATAAACATCGAAGTGTGGATTAAAAAGGTCTCTTCAGAGCCGATTGGTCAGCGCTACTGCACCACTGAAGCGGTATTTATCTACGTTGCGGTTGATCCGGAAGGTAAACCTCGGCCACTTCCTGCAGATAAAATCAACTTCACCGCAGAAGGCTGATTTTATCTCCTGCCCTCCCGGAGCGGGTCTGAACTGGCTCACTTCTCGGTAGTGGATTTAACTTAATAAAAAAAGGGCTTTCGCCCTTTTTTTTATTCGATGCTACTGCCGCCGTCGATTTTGAACACGATGTTCATGGTAACATCTTTACCCGGCTTGTTCGGCTCATAGCGCCATCTGCGCATCGCCTGTTTGACTTCACGCTCAAACATGTTGCGCGGCTCGGCGGAAAGAATACGCACGTTGTCGACCTGACCTGAACTGTCAACGTCAAACTGTACGCGAACGCGCCCTTCTACACGCAGGGCAAAGGCACGCTGCGGATAGGCCGGCTTGCTCTGGTTTAGCGCGCGTGGACCGCTGGAAACGGCCGTAGACGGTGCCTGAGACAGCTTCGGCGCAGTGGACGGCTTAGGCGGCTGCGGATTGGTTACCGGCTGAGCCTGGCGCGTCTCCTGTGGCTTAACCTCTTTCTTCGGCTTCACCACCTCTTTCTTCACCGGCTTCGGTTTAGGTTTCGGCTTTGGTTCCGGTTTAGGAATCGGCACCGGTTCAGGAATCGGCGGCTCCGGTACGGGTTCTGGCTCCGGTTCTGGCTCCGGTTCCGGCTCAACCTGCGGCGGCACCGGTTCAGGTTCGGGCTGCACTTCCGGTGCGACCAGCGAGACACTGATAGGCTGAGACGCTTTTGGCATATCAACCACCTGGTGAAATGAAGCGTAAAGCAGAGCTGCGATAACCGAGCCGTGCAGTACAACTGAAATCAGCAGAGGCAAAGGAGCGCGGCGTGGTAGTGATGTAGTCAGCGTCGTCATAATCTTTCTGGTCAAAATGTGAAGCACCGAGTTTAAATGCAAATAGCAATCAGTTTCAACAACCTCTCACGGCTTATCCGCGATTTCCCGCTTATAGTTTAACAAACTGACCTTTATCAAGGGCGAATTATCTTTTAATTGCACAAAAGTTAACGATCACTTAACGTGATGCCCGAATCTCAATTCCCGACAGGAGTGCTTAAAGGTGCTTTATGTAATTTACGCTGAAGATCACGCGGATTCTCTGGAAAAACGCACGGCGGTTCGCCCTGCCCACCTCGCTCGTTTGCAGCTTTTACGTGATGAAGGACGTTTGATCGTTGCCGGTCCGATGCCGGCTGTAGACAGTAATGAACCCGGCGTGGCTGGCTTTACCGGCTCAACGGTGATTGCCGAGTTTCCTTCGCTGGAAGCGGCTCAGTCCTGGGCTCAGGATGACCCTTACATCGCCGCCGGCGTGTATAAGCAGGTCGCCGTTAAGCCATTCAAAAAAGTGTTCTAAAACAACAATACGTTTTTAAATTCAGTTTATTACATTTACACCAGTGGGCAGTTCAACTTAAACGGTACACAAAAAAGTACACAAAGTTTTCTGCTCATTCCTCTTCCATTCTGGCAGCCATTCTCTCCCCAACAAAATTCCCTACGACGAGGCGATCGATGAAATCTACTTTGTTACTTGCCGCCTGCCTGCTTCCTGGCCTGGCTTATTCTGCGGAAGCCCTGCCGCCGGTGGTCAAAACCTTCAGCGATCAGCAGGGCATTAAAATCGTTAAAAAAATCGATGCGCCAGGCGGTCTGCAGGGCTGGGTGGGCCAGTATCAGGATATGGGCGTGTCGCTGTTTCTGACGCCCGACGGTAAGCACGTTATTTCCGGTTACCTGTATGACGACAAGGGGAAAAACCTCAGCGAAGGCTATTTCCAGCAGGCGATCTACGTTCCTATGGGCCGCGAGATGTGGAAAACGCTGAACGCGGCGCATCCGATCAAAGAAGGACCGGATTCCGCAGCCAGAAAGGTGATTGTTTTCGCCGATCCGTTCTGCCCTTACTGTAAGCAGTTCTGGTCTGCGGCTCAGCCGTGGGTGGATGCCGGTAAGGTGCAGCTGAATACGCTGCTGGTGGCGTTCCTCAACCCGCAGAGCGGCAGATATGCTACGGCAATACTCAACGCAGCGGACCCGGTACAGGCGTGGAAGGAGTACGAGCTGTCCGGTGGTAAAAAGCTGCCGAAGTTTGACGGTGCCACACCGCGTGAGACGTTTAATTTGCTCCAGCGACATCAGAAGCTGATGGACGATCTCGGTGCCAGCGCTACCCCGGCCATTTATTAGATGAATGATAAAAATGAGCTACAGCAGGTTGTGGGTATGCCTGATGAGAAACAGATGGCGGAGATGTTCGGGCCCAAACCCTGACGAGAGTGCGCGTTCGGGCAACCCGGGATAAGTCTGTGCCGGGTTGCCCGCTAAGCCGGAGGTGGGCCTGGCCTCACACGGTGTTCAACAGATGATGAACGGGAGAATCGCGCAAACGGCTTCACGCTGACAACCTGGCGTAAAGCATACCCCTATTGCCGGGATATGCTCTCTGGCAACAGGCCCCCCGGTCAGGGAATCTGGGTGATAAACAGAATTGAGCGACGCTGCTGCTGGCTCACCTGGTGACGGAAGGAGTGCATACGCCCGTAGCGGCGCGACTGCCCTTCTAACCAGCGCGCCCTGCGACGCTGAACCTGACGCATCATGCGCCAGCGCGCAACTTCATTTCTGCTCCGTTTCATTACACCCTCGGTCTGATATCTGTCGCTTCAAATGTAGCCAAAAATCTCGCGCAGTATTATAGACCTTTCTGCCCTGCTACCAGGTCCGATCTCTTTGCTGTTGAAAATTTCCTTAAAGGTTTCCAGAGCTGCCATCAACACGTAAACTTCCTCTTAACTCGAGCGTGAACAGGACTTCCACTTAATGACCACTTTTTACACCGTGATGAGCTGGCTGCTGGTTTTTGGATACTGGTTACTGATTGCCAGCGTCACGCTGCGCATTCTGATGAAGCGTCGCGCGGTGCCCTCTGCGATGGCATGGCTGCTGATTATTTATATCCTGCCGCTGGTCGGGATTATTGCCTACCTCTCATTTGGTGAACTGCATCTTGGCAAGCGCCGCGCTGAACGGGCACGAACCATGTGGCCATCAACCGCACGCTGGCTGAAAGAATTGAAGTCCAGTCAGCATATTTTCGCCGACAGCAACAGTGACGTTGCGCGATCGCTGTTTCAGCTGTGTGAAAATCGCCAGGGCATTGCCGGGGTAAAAGGCAATCAGCTTCAGCTGCTGACCAGCAGCGACGACACGATGAAGGCGCTGATCCGCGATATTCAGCTGGCCCGCCACAATATCGAGATGGTGTTTTATATCTGGCAGCCCGGCGGTATGGCGGATGAAGTGGCAGAATCACTGATGGCCGCCGCGCGACGTGGCGTACACTGCCGGCTGATGCTCGATTCCGCCGGCAGCGTGGCCTTTTTCCGCAGCCCGTGGGTGGCAATGATGCGCAACGCCGGGATCGATGTGGTGGAAGCGCTCAAGGTCAGCCTGCTGCGCGTATTCCTGCGCCGTATGGACCTGCGCCAGCATCGTAAAGTGGTGCTGATTGATAACTATATTGCCTATACCGGCAGCATGAACCTCGTCGATCCTCGCTTCTTTAAGCAGGATGCCGGGGTCGGTCAATGGGTGGACCTGATGGCGCGCATGGAGGGACCGGTGGCGACCACCATGGGCATCGTTTACTCCTGCGACTGGGAGATTGAAACCGGCAAGCGCATTCTGCCGCCGCCGCCGGACGGCAACATTATGCCGTTTGAGCAGGAGAGCGGCCACACCATACAGGTTGTCGCTTCCGGCCCCGGCTTCCCGGAGGATATGATCCACCAGGCGCTGCTGACCGCTATTTACTCGGCGCGGGAGCAGCTGGTGATGACCACGCCTTATCTGGTGCCCAGCGACGACCTGCTGCACGCCATCTGTACCGCCGCGTTTCGCGGGGTTGACGTCAGTATTATCGTTCCGCGCCACAACGATTCGATGCTGGTTGGCTGGGCGAGTCGTTCGTTCTTTAGCGAACTGCTGGAAGCGGGCGTTAAAATTTACCAGTTTGAAGGTGGGCTGCTGCATACCAAAAGCGTGCTGGTTGACGGTCAGCTAAGCCTGGTTGGCACGGTTAATCTGGATATGCGCAGCCTGTGGCTGAATTTTGAAATCACGCTGGTGATCGATGACGACGGTTTCGGCGGAGATCTGGCTCGCGTACAGGACGACTATATCGCCCGCTCCCGCCTGGTTGATGCCCAGCGCTGGTCGCGCCGTGCTTACTGGAAGCGTATCGTTGAACGACTGTTTTACTTCTTCAGTCCATTGCTGTAAAACGAGCGGAATTGAAATACGACATCGCCCGTCGGCGGAACAGGAAATAGTATGGATTTAAATAACCGTCTTACCGAAGATGAAACCCTGGAACAGGCTTATGATATTTTCCTTGAGCTGGCCGTGGATAATCTCGACCAGGCCGATGTGATTTTATTTAACCTGCAGTTTGAAGAACGCGGCGGCGCGGAGCTGTACGATCCTGCCGAAGACTGGGCTGAACACGTCGATTTTGACCTCAATCCTGACTTCTTCTCTGAGGTGGTGATCGGTCTTGGCGACGCTGATGGCGAACCGATTACTGACGTTTTCGCCCGAGTGCTGCTCTGCCGGGAGAAAGACCACAAGCTCTGCCACATTCTGTGGAAAGAGTAACACCGTCAAACGGCCCGATTTAATCGGGCTTTTTTTCGTCCCGATCTGCCGGCAGGTCCGAGCCACAGTTTTTGCAAAAATGCGCATCACTTTCATGCCCGGACTCCTTACAGTGCGAGCATATACGTTGTTTTCGCCGCCGCTGCATCACTTCGGTCATGTAAGAGCTCATCACCCCGGTCGGAATAGCGATCAGCGAGTAGCCCAGCAGGATCAATATCGATGAAACGATGCGGCCCAGTCCGGTATGCGGCGTGATATCCCCGTAGCCAACGGTGGTTAGCGTGACGGTCGCCCAGTAGAGCGAGACCGGCAGGCTGGTGAATCCGTGTTCAGGTCCTTCAATCACATACATCAGCCCACCAAACAGGCACAGCAGGATTATCAGCACGCCAAAAAACAGCATCAGCTTTTTACGTGCGCTGTACAGGCTGTCCCACATGACGCTGGCAGAGCCGATATAGCGCAGCAGTTTGATCAATCGCAACAGCCGCAGCACGCGAAGCAGGCGCAGGGCCATCATGTATTGCAGGGCGATTCCCGGCCATAAAAAGTAGATGTACAGCGGCAGCGCGGTAATCAAATCAACAACGCCAAAAAAACTGAACGCGTAGCGCAGCGGATGGCGTGAGGTTATCAGGCGCAGCAGATATTCGAGGCTAAAAATGGCGGTAAAGAGATACTCGAGCAGCATGAACAGTGAGATTTCAGCATCAGCCTTGACTATCACACCGGGTGTCCCGGACTCCACAAACACCAGTATCACGCTAATCAACGATGATAAAATCCAAAAACGTTCAGCGTAGTGACCGCTGCGGGTATGACTATCGAACAGCGCCGCATAAATTCGACCGCGCAGTCCCTGGCAGTAATCCGGCACACAACCTCCTGCAATCCTTTACGATGCGCTATTACTAGGGTCCTCCCGAGATAAGATCAAGCATTAAACCAGGGCGTAAAAAAAACCCGCATTGAAAGTTCAAAACGGGTTTTGATATGCAGAGGTCGGCGATCCCTTACATCGGATCAACCTTCAGACAGGACACCGCATGTCGGAAACTGCCCTCCAGCAGCGGCCGGGTTTGGGCACACTCCGGCCCGGCAATCGGACAGCGGGTGCGGAATACACAGCCCGAAGGCGGATTGATCGGCGACGGCAGCTCGCCGTCCAGCAGCTGGATGACTTTGTTTTTCTCCAGATCGGGATCGGGGATCGGCACGGCAGACATCAGCGCGCGAGTGTAGGGGTGCTGCGGATTCTGATAAACCTGGTCGTAAGTACCCAGCTCTACCGCGTGCCCTAAATACATCACCAGCACGCGATCGGAGATGTGTTTCACCACCGCCAGATCGTGAGCAATAAAGATCAGCGAAAGCCCCATTTCTCGCTGCAGCTGCTGCAGCAGGTTAACCACCTGTGCCTGAATTGATACATCCAGTGCCGATACCGGCTCGTCGCAGATTATCAGCTTCGGCTCAAGGATCAGCGCACGGGCAATACCGATACGCTGGCACTGACCGCCGGAGAACTCATGCGGGTAGCGGTTAATCAGGTTGGGCAGCAGCCCCACCTTCAGCATCATCGCCTTAACGCGATCCTTCACTTCCTGCCGCGCCATTTTCGGATGATAGGTGCGCAGCGGCTCAGCGATAATTTCGCCGATGGTCATGCGGGGATTCAGCGAGGCCAGCGGGTCCTGGAATATCATCTGAATGTCGCTGCGTGCTGCGCGCCATTCATCCGCCGTTTGCCCCAACAGGTCACGGCCCAGCCAGGCTACGCGGCCTTCGGTGGCTTTCACCAGCCCGATAATTGCCCGCGCCAGCGTCGATTTCCCGCAACCTGACTCACCCACCACGCCGAGGGTTTCCCCTTCGTACAGCCGTAAGCTGACGCCATCCACCGCCTTCAGCGTTTTTGGCGGCTGCCAGAACCATTGACGCCCATCTTTGATGTCGAAGTGCACCTTCAGATCGGCGATTTCCAGCAGGACTTTCTTTTCAGCAACCGTTGTCATACCAGCTCCTCCACCGGTTTGAAGCAGGCGCGCAGGCGCCCTTCACCAAATCCCGTCAGCGGCGGCGCAGTGCGGCAGATTTCCATCGCATGCGGGCAGCGAGGCTGGAACGGGCAGCCCTTCGGCAGGCGCAGCAGATTAGGTGGATTGCCAGGAATGGTCATCAGGGTATCGCCCTCTTCGCCATCGAGGCGCGGAACGGCATTCAGCAAACCAATCGAGTAAGGATGAGAAGGATGATAAAAGACATCGCGAGCGTTGCCGTATTCCATCGTGCGTCCGGCGTACATCACCAGTACCCGATCGCAGATCCCGGCCACCACCCCCAGATCGTGGGTGATCATAATAATCGCGGTATTAAACTCCCGCTTCAGCTCGTTTAACAGCGTCATGATCTGCGCCTGCACGGTCACATCCAGCGCGGTGGTTGGTTCATCTGCGATGAGCAGTTTTGGCCGGCACAGCAGCGCCATGGCAATCATCACGCGCTGGCGCATCCCACCGGAAAACTCATGCGGAAACATCTTCATACGCTTGCGCGCTTCCGGCATTTTTACCGCATCCAGCATCCGTACCGACTCTTCAAACGCCTGAGCGCTGCTCATGCCTTTATGCAGCTGTAACACTTCCATCAGCTGTTCACCCACGCGCATATACGGGTTCAGCGAGGTCATCGGGTCCTGAAATATCATCGCAATCTGCTCGGCGCGCAGCCGGTTCAGCTTCTTCTCCGGCAGATTGAGGATTTCATTACCGTCGAAGCGCGCCGATCCGCCGATCCGGCCATTGCTGGCCAGCAGCCCCATCAAGGCAAATGCGGTCTGCGATTTACCCGACCCGGACTCACCCACGATACCCAGCGTTTCTCCCGCGCGCAGCGAGAAATTAAGATCGTTGACCGCCGTAACATCGCCGTCCGGCGTGTTGAAGGTAACCCGAAGATCCTTAACGTCCAGCAGTGCCTCGCTCTGTCTGGCGGATGTTCTGACCGTTTCCAGTTCAATTACGCTCATAGTTATCTCCTTAGCGGTCTTTCGGGTCGAGGGCGTCACGCAGGCCATCGCCGATAAAGTTAAAACAGAACAGGGTGATCACCAGAAAACCGGCCGGATACAGCAGCAGCCACGGAGAAACCTCCATGGAGTTGGCACCGTCGCTCAGCAACGCGCCCCAGCTGCTCAGCGGTTCCTGGGTACCCAACCCGAGGAAGCTAAGGAACGATTCGAACAGGATCATGCTCGGCACCAGCAGCGAGGCGTACACCACCACCACGCCCAGCACGTTGGGGACGATATGACGCAATACAATATTCATGGTCGATACACCGCCGACCTGGGCTGCTTCAATAAACTCTTTGCGCTTCAGGCTGAGCGTCTGCCCGCGCACAATACGCGCCATATCCAGCCAGGAAACCATGCCGATAGCGACAAAGATCAGCAGAATATTCTGGCCGAACAGCGTCACCAGCAGGATCACGAAGAACATAAACGGGAAGGAGTTGAGGATTTCCAGCAGGCGCATCATTACCGAGTCGGTTTTTCCACCCAGGTAGCCCGCCAGCGTGCCGTAAAGCGTGCCGACCACCACCGCGACCAGCGCCGCGGCAATACCGACCATCAGAGAAATTCGCCCGCCGATAGCCACGCGTACCAGCAGATCGCGCCCCGAAGAGTCGGTACCAAAATAGTGGCCGCTGCTGAACTCCGGGGCCGCGGACATCATCGCCCAGTCGGTATCATCGTAGGTAAACTGCGACACCATGGGCGCGAAGGTGACGAACAGCGCGATCAGCACCAGCACAAACAGGCTGGCCACCGCCGCACGGTTATGAATAAATCGACGACGGGCATCCTGCCACAGGCTGCGCCCTTCGATTTCCAGCTTTTCAGTGAAATTTTCCAGAGCTTCGCTGTTTTTCTTACTTAAAATCATTTTCAGCCCCTGCTCAGTAACGAATTTTCGGATCGATAACGGCATACAGCACGTCAACGATCGCGTTAAACAGAATCGTCAGCGCGCCGACCAGAATAGTCAGGCTCAGTACCAGCGAATAGTCGCGGTTTAAGGCGCCGTTAACGAACAGCTGGCCGATACCCGGCAGACCGTAAATCGTTTCAATGACCATTGAACCGGTGATGATGCCGACAAACGCAGGGCCCAGGTATGAAAGTACCGGCAGCAGCGCGGGTTTGAGCGCGTGGCGCAGAATAATCCGACGCATCGGCAGGCCTTTGGCACGGGCCGTGCGAATAAAGTTTGAGTGGAGAACTTCAATCATCGACCCGCGGGTGATACGGGCGATGCTGGCGATATAGGCCAGCGACAGTGCGACCATCGGCAGGATCATATATTGCAGCGCCCCGCCGTTCCAGCCGCCTCCGGGCAGCCACTTCAGGGTTATTGAAAACAGCAGTACTAACAGCGGAGCCACCACGAAGCTGGGAATAACAATACCGGTCATCGCCACCCCCATCACCGCGTAATCCCATTTACTGTTCTGCTTCAGCGCCGCAATGACGCCCGCGGTCACGCCAAAGACCAGCGCCAGCAAAAATGCCGCAGCGCCCAGCTTGGCTGAAACCGGGAAGGAAGAGGCAACCAGATCGTTAACCGTGTAATCCTTATATTTAAAGGAAGGACCGAAATCGCCGTGCGCCAGCTGCTGAAGATAGTTGAGATACTGCTTCCACATCGGGTCGTTGAGGTGATATTTGGCTTCGATATTCGCCATGACTTCCGGTGTTAATGCGCGCTCGCCGGTAAACGGACTGCCGGGGGCAAGGCGCATCATAAAGAATGAGATGGTGATCAAAATAAACAGCGTTGGTATCGCTTCAAGGAAGCGACGGAAGATAAATTTTAACATTGCCCGTACCTGCTGGCTCTAAGCCGCAGAGGCGAACCTCTGCGGTGACATTGCTTTAAATGGGCAGCAGAACTGCCCGTCGTACTTAGTGTTTAATAATGTAGAGATCTTTATCGTGGCTGTTATCCAGCGGATCTTTGCCGGTGTAGCCGCCCACATAAGGCTTCACTAACCGCAGATTTTTATAGTAATAGACCGGAACAATAGCGGAGTCGGCATCGAGGATTTTTTCAGCCTGCGCGTAAACTTCGGCGCGTTTGCCCTCATCCCCGGCAGCCAGCGCCTGTGCCATCGCCTTATCGAACTCAGGATTCTTATAATGTGAGGTGTTGTTGCTGCTGTCCGACAGCATGGTATTCAGGAAGCTGGTTGGTTCATTATAGTCCGCGCACCAGGCCGCGCGCGCCACGTCGAAAGTGCCCTGATGGCGAGTATCCAGGAAGGTTTTCCACTCCTGGTTTTGCAGCTTCACGTTAACGCCCAGATTCTTCTTCCAGATGGATGCCGCAGCGATTGCCAGTTTTTTGTGCAGGTCGGAAGTGTTGTACAGCAGGTCAAAGGTCAGCGGCTTGTCGGCCGTGTAGCCCGCTTCGGCCAGCAGTTTCTTCGCTTCTTCATTACGTTTTTCCTGCGACCAGCCGAACCACTCAGGCGGCGTCAGCTTGATGCCATCGGTAAACGGCGGGGTGTAGCTGTAGGCCGGGTCTTCATCCTGCGCCTTCACTTTATTCACCATGATGTCGCGATCCAGGCCGAGTTTCAGTGCGGCACGTACGCGGGGATCGTTAAACGGTGGTTTCTGGTTGTTGATTTCGTAGTAGTAGGTGCAGAGGTACGGATCGGCATGAATTTCGCCCGGGATCTCTTTTTTCAGCTTCTGGTACAGTTCAATCGGCAGATAGTTGTAGGTCATATCGCTGCCGCCGCTGCGATAGCGGTTGGTATCGGTCACTTCGGAAGAGATCGGCAGGAAGGTAACCTGGTTCAGAATGGTATGGGCGTTATCCCAGTACTGCGGGTTACGTTCAACGACGATTCGCTCGTTAACCACCCACTCTTTCAGCTTGAAGGCGCCGTTGCCAACAAAGTTTGCGGGCTGGGTCCACTTATCACCAAATTTTTCTACCACCGGCTTATAAACCGGGGACATGGATGGGTGGATCAGCAGCTTGTAGAAATAAGGAACGGCATCGCTGAGGGTGACCTCCAGCGTATGATCGTCAATGGCTTTTACGCCCAGGGTGTCGGCAGGTTTTTTGCCGTCGATGATGTCATCAACATTAAGTAAATGACCGTATTGCAGGTAGCTGGCATAAGGTGAGGCAGTTTTCGGATCGGCCAGGCGCTGCCAGCTGTAGACGAAGTCCTGCGCGGTGACCGGCTCGCCGTTTGACCATTTGGCGTTATTGCGCAGGTGGAAGACCCACACTTTGCCACCCTCTTTGCTTTCCCATTTTTCCGCTACGCCGGGGATAATTTTGCCATCGGCGTCGTTAATCACCAGCCCTTCCAGCACGTCACGGTTAACGTTAGATTCCGGCACGCCTTCAATTTTGTGCGGGTCAAGGGATTGCAGTTCTGCGCCGTTACCGCGGATCAATTCCTGCTTGTCGGCCAGCTGCACGCCGGCGGGCACATTTGCCGCGAAGGCGGTACTGAGTGTCAGTGACCCCATAGCGGCCATGACACCCAGGGCGATAAGACTTTTCTTCGTGATGTTGGTCATTATTTACCTACTCCAGTTTTTAATATTACCTGCGGATCTTCGGCCCGCGGCGATAGCCCTGTATTCGGGAAACCTTGCCAAATGGCGGAACGACGCCTTTTGGTTTGTTGATAAATCAGTACTTCTTTCTGCTACCGCTTTGCGAAGCACTCCTGCGTTACCGCTCAGTCAGTCGGGCTGACGATCAGAACATCACATTGGCAATCTGCTGCTGTTCAGTTAAACCCTGCTGCCATCCCTCAAAGTTACGGCGTAATACACTGCACATCCGGTGCCAGTTTTTAACGTGTCACCTGAAAAATTATCAGAAGGGGTAAGTTTGCGCTAAAGCTAAATAGCAAAAATGTTAACCATTTCTACTTTATCATGATAAATCGCAGGGGTAATGAGTTATTACACATCAATAAATAATGAATAACTTACTGATTAATATAAACATATAATTAAAACAGACGCGAACGGGCGATAAACTGCACAATGCCTGTAAAAATCAATTTTATGTCGCAAAAAACCATCACTCCAGCAACAAATACTGCTATCAGTAACCAACTAAGCAGTACATACAACTGGATATGATAAAAATTTAAGGCAGATACAAATGTAATAAAAATCACACTTGTAATCGCAATACGTCGATGAAAATGCGTTTGCAGTAATTATATTAATAATTTGCACATCGATGTAAGCCAAATGAATAAATGCCGTAAAATGGGGCGCAAAAAAACGAAAATGCACCAAATTAGTGCATTTGTTTTATCTCACACGTAAAAAAAGCGCACAATGTGCGCCTTAATGTTTTTATTTCAGGATGAAATCATCTCAGACGATTCAGCTGGTTAAACCCGGGAACAGTGACCGGATACCGGTAACCACAAACTCAATGCCCAGCGCCATCAACAACAGCCCCATGATACGTGTGACCACGTTAATGCCGGTCTGGCCCAGTACACGGACCATGATCGGTGCAGCGCGGAATAACAGCCAACAGCAGAAGGCGAACAGCGCAATCGCCAGCGAGAAGCCCAGCAGATTCTGCCAACTGTGATAGCGGGTGCTCCAGACGATAGTGGAGCTGATCGCACCAGGCCCTGCCATCAGCGGCAGCGCCAGCGGTACTACGCCGATACTTTCCCGGTTGGCCGTTTCGGATTTCTCCTGCTTGTTCTGCTTATCTTCCCCCAGCTTACCGCTGATCATCGACATGGCGATGGTGACGACCAGGATGCCGCCCGCGATACGGAATGAATCAATGGAAATGCCGAAAATATGCAGTATACCGTCGCCTAAAAACAGCGCGGTCCACAGAATAATCGCTACGGAGACGTTGGCAGTAAGATTGGTTTTATTCCTTGCCGCAGCAACCTGATAACTCGTCATGCTGATAAACACCGGGATGATGCCGATGGGATTGACCAGCGCAAACAGGCCGACAAAGAATTTGATGTAACCTGACAGATCTAATAGTGCTGAATTCACCCTGCTCTCCTGTGGGCGTCATGATGGCGCTAATGTAATAGAATTCATCCGCACTGACCATCCTGCCTCTCGTGATAATCACCCGAAGTTTTCGCTTAAAACGGATAAATAAACTCGCTGTTACCGGAATGTTTAGAGCATTATTTCATTGTTAAATCTTGTCATAACTTAATGCGCATAAGTTGAGGAAAAGCACAATTCCACACAAGCTGAAAGGTGTCAGCTTGCAAGAAAGATGATCTAAATCATCATTTTTCTTAGCGACTCCCGTTATGCTCAATGTCATCAGAAGGAGCTGATAACGCACCGAAAGTGACAGTCTGTTTTAAGATGCATTGAGACTCTGTCAGTAAACCATTAGAACGTTTTTCGCATTATCGCAAGCCCGTGTCCGGCAGCAGCAGCGTCGATGACTATACTTGCAAGTTCTGACTTGTTTACTAATAGAGTTTAACTTCCTCAGGAGAGCATTTATGGCCGTTACTAATGTTGCTGAACTTAACGCACTGGTTGAACGTGTTAAAAAGGCACAGCGTGAATACGCCAATTTCACTCAAGAACAAGTAGACAAAATCTTCCGCGCTGCCGCTCTGGCCGCTGCCGATGCCCGAATTCCACTGGCTAAAATGGCCGTCGCGGAATCCGGTATGGGTATCGTTGAAGATAAGGTGATTAAAAACCACTTCGCTTCCGAATATATCTATAACGCCTACAAAGATGAAAAAACCTGCGGCGTTCTGGCCACCGACGACACCTTCGGCACCATCACCATCGCTGAACCTATCGGCATTATCTGTGGTATCGTTCCAACCACTAACCCTACTTCTACTGCGATTTTCAAAGCGCTGATTAGTCTGAAAACCCGCAACGGTATTATCTTCTCCCCGCATCCGCGCGCCAAAGACGCCACTAATAAAGCCGCCGATATCGTTCTGCAGGCCGCCATTGCCGCCGGTGCGCCGAAAGACATTATTGGCTGGATCGACGCACCTTCCGTCGACCTGTCAAACCAGCTGATGCATCACCCGGATATCAACCTGATTCTTGCTACCGGTGGTCCAGGCATGGTGAAAGCGGCCTACAGCTCTGGTAAACCCGCTATCGGCGTGGGTGCCGGTAATACACCGGTCGTGGTTGATGAAACGGCAGATATTAAACGTGCGGTTGCGTCAATTTTAATGTCAAAAACCTTCGATAACGGCGTGATCTGTGCATCTGAACAGTCGGTGATTGTCGTTGACAGCGTTTATGATGCGCTTCGCGAGCGGTTCGCCAGCCACGGCGGCTACCTGTTGCAGGGTAAAGAACTGAAGGCCGTGCAGGATATGATCCTGAAAAACGGCGCGCTTAACGCGGCTATCGTTGGTCAGCCAGCGGTAAAAATTGCCGAGATGGCTGGCTTAACCGTTCCGGCGAGTACCAAAATTCTGATTGGCGAAGTCAAACTGGTTGACGAGTCCGAACCGTTTGCCCACGAAAAACTGTCCCCTACGCTGGCTATGTACCGGGCCAAAGACTTTGCCGACGCGGTTGATAAAGCCGAGAAGCTGGTCGCGATGGGCGGTATCGGCCACACCTCCTGTCTGTACACCGACCAGGACAACCAGTCTGAGCGCGTCAATTACTTTGGCGACAAAATGAAAACCGCGCGTATTCTGATTAACACACCGGCTTCACAGGGTGGTATCGGTGACCTGTATAACTTCAAACTGGCACCGTCACTGACGCTGGGCTGTGGTTCATGGGGTGGTAACTCCATTTCTGAAAACGTCGGACCTAAACATCTGATTAACAAGAAAACCGTGGCCAAGCGAGCTGAAAATATGTTGTGGCATAAACTTCCTAAGTCTATCTACTTCCGCCGCGGTTCGCTGCCTATTGCCCTTGAAGAAGTGGCCACCGACGGCTACAAACGCGCGTTTATCGTTACCGACCGCTTCCTGTTCAACAACGGGTATGCCGACCAGATTATCCGCGTGCTGAAGTCACACGGCGTGGAAACCGACGTGTTCTTCGAAGTTGAAGCCGACCCAACGCTGAGCATCGTGCGTAAAGGCGCGGAGAAGATGAACTCCTTCAAACCTGACGTGATTATCGCGCTGGGCGGCGGTTCACCGATGGATGCAGCGAAGATTATGTGGGTGATGTACGAACATCCGGAAACCCACTTCGAAGAGCTGGCACTGCGCTTTATGGATATCCGTAAACGCATCTACAAGTTCCCGAAAATGGGCGTCAAAGCCAAAATGGTAGCGATCACCACCACATCGGGTACCGGTTCAGAAGTCACGCCGTTCGCCGTCGTAACCGACGATGCCACCGGCCAGAAATATCCACTGGCGGACTACGCCCTCACCCCGGATATGGCGATTGTTGATGCCAACCTGGTGATGGATATGCCGAAATCACTTTGTGCCTTCGGTGGACTGGATGCCGTGACCCACTCGCTGGAAGCGTATGTTTCCGTCATGGCGAACGAATTCTCCGACGGTCAGGCGCTGCAGGCACTGAAACTGCTGCAGGAAAACCTGCCTACCAGCTATCGTGACGGGGCCAAAAACCCGGTAGCGCGTGAGCGCGTTCACAACGCCGCCACTATCGCCGGTATCGCCTTCGCCAACGCCTTCCTTGGTGTCTGTCACTCAATGGCTCACAAGCTGGGCTCGGAGTTCCACATTCCACACGGTCTGGCCAATGCGCTGCTGATTTGTAATGTGATTCGCTATAACGCTAACGATAACCCAACCAAACAGACGGCCTTCAGCCAGTATGACCGTCCGCAGGCACGCCGCCGCTACGCGGAGATTGCCGACCATCTGGATCTCAGCGCAGCGGGCGACCGTACCGCGCAGAAAATTGAGAAGCTGCTGGCCTGGCTGGAAGAGATGAAAGCCGCCCTGGGCATTCCGAAGTCAATTCGCGAAGCTGGCGTTCAGGAAGCCGATTTCCTGGCGAAAGTGGATAAACTGGCTGAAGATGCTTTTGATGACCAGTGTACCGGCGCCAACCCGCGCTATCCGTTAATTGCTGAGCTGAAGCAGATTATGATGGATACATTCTACGGTCGCGCATTTACTGAGTCTGAGAATGCGGCAACCGAGGCCGTGCAGGAAACCGAAATCAAAAAGGTTGAAAAACGCGCAAAGAAGTAACAGCGCACTAGCGGATATAGTACTACAGTAAGAAACAATGCCGGTTACTTTACGTAACCGGCATTATTTTTAGCGTTCATAAATAGTTTGCCAGGCAGAACGGTTAGGTTGTCTTAACCTCGCCCAGGAATATTCTCAAGCCGGAAAATTAAGCGGATTTATCCTTCTGTGCCATGCTGATTACCAAAAATAGCACGAGAGGAACCGGTTTCCAGCGCTTCGTAGTAGTGCTTGCGGCAGACGGAAACATAACTTTCATTTCCGCCTACCTGTACCTGCGCCCCCTCTTTAAACGGCTTGCCTTGTTCATTCAGGCGCAGAACCATCCCGGCTTTTCTGCCACAGTGACAGACGGTTTTTAATTCCACCAGCTTATCAGCCCATGCCAGCAGGTACTGGCTGCCGCTAAACAATTCACCCTGAAAATCAGTACGTAACCCGTAGCAAAGCACGGGGATATCCAGCAGGTCGACAACGTCGGCCAGCTCTTTGACCTGAGCACGTGTAAGAAACTGGCTTTCATCGAGCAAGACACAGTGAACGGGTTCGAGAAGGCTTTCAGCCTTAATTTCACTAAATAGTGAAGTCTCGTTACTATAAAGTCTGGCCGGAGAAGAGAGGCCAATTCGTGAGCCAATCCGCCCCGTGCCGAAACGATTATCAAATTCAGCGGTATACACCATCGTACGCATTCCGCGCTCTTGATAATTATAAGAAGACTGCAACAAAGCCGTGGATTTACCGGCGTTCATCGCCGAATAATAGAAATAAAGTTGAGCCATCGGCCCTTACTCCGCAGGTCATAAATGATGCGCGAAGTGTAGCATAATCTTTGCGTTTTGATGGTAATAAGCTAATTATTATTAGGGGTTTAACTGCTATGTACGCCTGTTGGTTTGATAGCCGATATCGATTTTATTTCTGCCGCAATCGATAATCACCCGGCTTTTAAACTGTATAATATGTGTCTATTAGTTGTTTTCTATTCCTCAGACAATTAGCTATTGCAGTTCGCTATCGTCACTACTATTATTATCGGGCAAGAAGTATTCCTATCAATATAAATTAGAGAAGTGGACAATGAGCGAAGCACTTAAAATTCTGAACAACATCCGTACGCTGCGTGCGCAGGCAAGAGAATGCAGCCTGGAAACTCTGGAAGAAATGCTGGAGAAACTGGAAGTTGTGGTTAATGAGCGCCGCGATGAAGAAAATCAGGCGCAGGCCGAAGTTGAAGAACGCACTCGCAAACTGCAGCAATATCGCGATATGCTGATCGCTGACGGCATTGACCCGAACGAATTACTTTCCAGCCTTGCAGCGGCCAAAGCACCAGGTAAATCTAAGCGTGCGGCGCGCCCGGCGAAATATCAGTATGTTGAAGAGAACGGCGAAACGAAAACCTGGACCGGCCAAGGCCGCACCCCGGCAGTAATCAAGAAAGCAATCGAAGAACAAGGTAAGCAGCTGGACGATTTCCTGCTGTAATTTCTCTTAGAGTCCGCCTCTAATACGCACACAGTGTGTGCGTTTATTTAGTTTTATTTTTTATCACCAGGCATCAGTAAAAAAGGAAGCGTAAGCTTCCTTTTTTTTATTCATCATCAAACCTGATAAAAGTCTCTGTACCACGCGACAAAGCGCGCAACGCCCTCCGCCACTGCGGTCTGCGGCTTATAGCCGATTGCCTTGTACAGCGCGCTGGTATCCGCGCTGGTATCCAGTACATCACCCGGCTGCATCGGTAGCATGTTCTTCGTTGCCGTCTGCCCGAGCGCATTCTCCAGCGCTTTTATATAGTCCATTAACATCACAGGATGGCTGTTGCCGATATTGTAGACCCGATAAGGTGCTGAACTGCTGGCCGGGTTTCCTGTTTCAACCGTCCAGTTTTCATCGCGCTGGGGAATAATGTCCTGCAGGCGCAGGATAGATTCGGCAATATCGTCGATGTAGGTAAAGTCCCGACGCATTTCGCCATTATTATAAACGTCGATACTTTCACCCGCGAGAATAGCGCGAGTGAACTTAAACAACGCCATATCCGGGCGTCCCCAGGGGCCATAGACGGTAAAGAAACGCAGTCCGGTGGTAGGAATACCGTACAGATGAGAATAGGTATGGGACATCAGCTCATTGGCTTTTTTGGTTGCCGCATACAGCGATACAGGATGGTCAACGGAATCATCCGTAGAGAATGGCAGTTTACGATTCAGGCCATATACCGAGCTGGAAGAGGCATACAGTAAATGCTCAACCTGGTTATGGCGACAGCCTTCAAGAATATTTAAATGACCGATAAGATTCGCGTCTGCGTACGCCAGGGGATTTTCCAGTGAATAACGCACGCCGGCCTGGGCGGCAAGGTGAATTACGCGCTGGAAACGCTGCTCACGAAACAGACTGGCAATACCTTCCCTGTCGGCAAGATCAATTTTTATAAAGGTAAATTCGGGATGGTTGTTAACCAGTTCGAGGCGAGATTTTTTCAGATTAACATCGTAATAATCATTCAGGTTATCGATACCGATAACCTGGTGACCGGCATCAAGCAGGCGTTGAGTGACATGAAAGCCAATAAATCCTGCTGCGCCGGTAACCAGATATTTCATACTTGCCTCTTCAATTATGCAATGTTTAGAGATGCTCCGCGGCCGATTGCATAATAGACAAAACCGCGTTTGCTGATTCTTTCTGGATCATACAGGTTACGACCATCAAAAATCACGGCTTCTTTTAGGGCATCTTTAATCACATCAAAATCAGGTGCGCGGAAGTTCTGCCACTCGGTGCAGATGACCAGGCCATCGGCACCCTGCAACGCCGCTTCTTTGGTGCCCATCAGCTTCAGATCGCTGCGGTGACCGTAGATGCGCTGTGCTTCATCCATCGCTTCCGGGTCGAACGCCTGTACGGTCGCCCCTGCCTGCCACAGTGCTTCCATCAGCACGCGGCTTGACGCTTCACGCATATCATCGGTGTTAGGCTTAAATGACAGGCCCCACAGAGCGAAGGTTTTGCCCTCAAGGTTGTCACCGAAGTGATGCTTAATAAAGGTCGGCAGCTTGTTCTTCTGCGAATCGTTCACGTCTTCTACCGCCTGCAGCAGACGCGGCGTGTAGCCAATCTGCTCGGCAGTACGGATCAGCGCCTGAACATCTTTCGGGAAGCAGGAACCACCGTAGCCGCAGCCAGGATAGATAAAGGAGTAACCGATACGTGAATCAGAACCAATCCCCTGACGTACTTTCTCAACGTCTGCGCCCAGACGCTCGGCCAGGTTGGAGATTTCATTCATAAAGCTGATTTTGGTTGCCAGCATGCAGTTTGCCGCATACTTGGTCAGCTCAGCACTGCGAATATCCATCAGGATCATACGGTCATGGTTGCGGTTGAATGGCTCATAGAGCTCACGCAGCAGCTCAACAACTTCATCGTTGTCGGTACCAATAACAATACGCTCAGGACGCATACAGTCGTTGACTGCCGCACCCTCTTTCAGGAATTCCGGGTTAGACACGACATCAAAGGTCAGTTCAACACCGCGTCCTTTCAGCGTTTCTTCCATTACCTGACGCACGCGGTCGGCGGTGCCTACCGGTACGGTGGATTTATCCAGCACCACTTTGTGTGAAGTCATGTGCTGGGCGATAGTCCGCGCCACGGCAGTGACATACTTCAGGTCGGCAGAACCGTCTTCATCCGGCGGCGTTCCCACGGCGATAAACTGCATCACACCGTGATTCACCCCTTCCTCGGCGTTCGTGGAGAACTTCAGGCGACCGGCCTCATAGTTCTGCATCACCAGCGGAGTCAGCCCTGGCTCAAAAATTGGAATCTGACCTTTCTTAAGATTCTCGACCTTATTTGCGTCAACATCGATGCAGAGAACGTCATGTCCAACTTCTGCCAGAACAGCAGCCTGCACCAGTCCGACGTAACCGATACCAAATACGGTGACTTTCATTGTGTTGTCCCGGTTATAATGAAATTATTTTTTACTGCCTACGGTGCTTTCCAGCCACGCTTTGAAATCACTGCCCAGCGTGTTGTGGCGAACACCGTACTCAACGAAGGCCTGCATGTAACCCAGTTTGTTACCGCAGTCATGGCTGACGCCTTTCAGGTGATAGGCTTCAACGGTTTCTTTTTCCATCAGCATAGCGATAGAGTCGGTCAGCTGGATCTCATCACCGGCACCCGGAGGGGTTTTCGCCAGCAGCGGCCAGATGTCCGCAGACAGCACGTAACGACCCACTACCGCCAGATTAGACGGTGCCTGATCGGCTTTCGGCTTCTCAACCACGCCTACCATCGGCGCGCTCTCACCGGCTTTCAGTTCCGCACCTTTACAGTCAACAACACCGTAGGCGGTCACGTCAGCAACCGGTTCAACCATAATCTGGCTGTGGCCGGTTTCATCGAAGCGGCGGATCATATCGGCCAGGTTATCCTTAGACAGATCGGATTCGTACTCGTCCAGAATCACGTCCGGCAGGATCACTGCAACCGGTTCGTTGCCCACCACTGGCCATGCGCACATCACCGCATGTCCCAGACCTTTTGCCAGACCCTGACGAACCTGCATAATGGTCACGTGCGGTGGGCAAATTGACTGGATCTCTTCCAGCAGCTGGCGCTTAACGCGTTTTTCCAGCATGGCTTCCAATTCGAAGCTGGTGTCAAAGTGGTTTTCAATGGAGTTCTTAGAAGAGTGCGTAACCAGCACAATTTCATTAATTCCTGCCGCGATACACTCGTTAACGACATACTGAATTAACGGCTTATCAACCAGCGGCAGCATCTCTTTAGGGATCGCTTTGGTTGCTGGCAACATACGTGTTCCCAAACCTGCAACCGGGATTACCGCTTTTTTGACTTTAGAATTATGGGCAGACATCAAAATACCTCTCATTTAGGCCGTTCAAGTTATTACTTGATATGTCGAGTTTAAAAACAGAGTGAGTATACCAGTTAGACCCGCGTGGATTTATCCTGGTAAATTCATTTATGCAAAAATTAAGACTATTACCCAAGTGTAAAGCTTATCGATGCCTCTGTCTTGCCGGGCGAATAGAAAGGAGCGTGACTGGTTAATCCGTACTCAGCATTAATCTCAGCCGGCCACCAGCGCCCCACACCTGGCACTGCCAGGCATCACAACGCTGGCTGATTTGATTAAGATGTGTACTGCCCAGCGTACCGAGCGGTACGCCGTTACTGAGTTGAATTTGCTGGCTGTGGATACTGAGCGCGGCATTCAGTCCGGCGGAAACCAGAATCAGATTTTTCAGGTCGCGGTTATAATAACCAACCAGTAAAGGAAATTGTCCTTCCAGATTAACCTGTCGTAATAATTGATTAACCTGAGTAAGCAATCCGCTTAACTCCGGCAAGCGCTGAGACTGGCCGGACAATTGCTCCTGAAGCAGGCCATTAAATAATGCACGTAATAACAGTGCGGCCAGCACACCATTATCTCCGGCACGGGTCACATCCAGACAATAAAATGCCAGATCTTTCTCCGATAGTGCCGCCACATCAAGAACCAGCCCCGGCTGTTCGGCCATCGTCAGCTGCCGATAGTTTATGCGGCAGTGGGCAATGGTTTGCTGGACCGGCGGCTGCAGCTGCTGCAGGAGTTTAGCTGCGGCAGAAGGGTCACGGACCAGCGCATCCCAGTCCTGGAACAGCTGTTCATCTTCTTCGACTTTCGAGGAAAACATTGAGGGATAGAGGCACTCAAAAACCACTTCGCGCAGCCGGGCCAGATCTTTAACCGGCTTCAGCAACACATCCTGCACACCCAGCCGCAGTACTTTGGCAATATCTGACATGTTCTCCGTGGCGGAAATCACCAGAATTGGCAACGTCTGGCCTTTACTACGCAGTTGGCCAACCAGCGTCAGCCCATCCATATGCGGCATGGCAAGATCACAAATCATCATATCAGGCGTGCTGCGTTGCAGATGTTCCAGAGCCTGAACGCCGTCATCTGCCAGGCTTATCTGCGCGCCGAGTGAGCTGAGGAAGTTATCAAGCAGGGAGCGGAAAACAACTTCGTCCTCAACGATGAGAATGCGTTTTCCACTTAACGGTTTTTCCATTGTTCTCCCCAGCAAGACAGATACCTCAATAGTGGTCTATAAATCGCAGATTTGCCTCTCTGAAATGGCTATCTCCGCACGATAAATCGATTACGCTATTGTCTGTCGCGGACAAGTGGCAGTAATTCATCCATTTTCTTTTCTACTGACAATCTTCCTGCCTCAATGGCTTCATCAGCGCGATGAAAATCCAGCGTAGAAATTTGTGGGCAGAACGGCTGTAGCAGCACATCCGGCGGGTCGCCCGCCATACGGTTACGCTTCAGGCGATTCTCCAGCACCTGTATCGAGGTGGACATAATTTCCATCGCACTGGGTGAATGGTTAACTTTTCTCTGCACCAATCGCCCCAGCCCCTGACGCAGCCGCCCGCCCCAGCTGTGCGGCTGGCTTGCCTCGCTGCCCTCCGGCTGCGGCGTAACGGAAAACAGATCCTGCTGCATCAGATGTGCGTCATGCTGCAGATCGACAGCAATGACAATATCGGCCCCCAGCGCGCGGGTTAACGAAACAGGTACTGGATTCACCACAGCACCGTCAACCAGCCAGTAGCCATTCCAGGCAACCGGCGACAGCAGACCGGGCATACTGCAGGATGCTCTGACCGCCTGATGGAGGTCGCCTTCGGTCAGCCACAGCTCTCGTCCGGTACTCAAATTCGTGGTCACGGCGCCGAAAGGCAGGCTGCACTGTTCAATATTGTCATTGGCTATCAGTCGTTTAACGTGGCTAAACACTCGTTCCCCGCGCAGCAGGCCGCCGCGCTGCCACGAAAGATCCATCAGACGAATAACCTGCCAGTAGCTGAACGATCGCACCCAGGATTCCATCAGCGGCAGCCGTCGGCTGGCGTAGGCAGCCCCTACCAGCGCGCCAACGGAGCAGCCCGCGACGACATCAATACGAATACCAGCCCGTTCGAGTGCGTTAATCACTCCAATATGTGACCAACCCTTCGCCGCCCCTGAGCCCAGCGCCAGCCCGATTTTAATTTTTCTCATTCCACCTCTGGCAAGAATACCTGCATATACCTGCATCCGTTTTTATTGCCACACCCCGGCGATAAAGAGACTCAACGGGGAGCTCAGAACCATCAAAATGGCATCGCTGCCTCTGGTCGGTTACTATCAGCGCACAAATTCTGAATTAACCGTATTGAACGAGCTGGAGCCAACGTGTCTGAACCTTGTCCTTGCGGTAGCGGAATGCAGTATAGCTTATGTTGCGAATCGTATCTAAAAGGTGCGTCACTCCCTGCAACACCAGAAGTATTAATGCGTTCCCGCTACTGTGCCTACGTCAAACGTAATACCCGCTATTTGATCGATAGCTGGCATCCTTCCTGTCATGCGGAGCGTTTTGCAGAGAGCATCGAAGAGAGCTATGTCGCCACACAATGGCTTGGACTTAACGTCATCAGCAGTGAAATCACGGCTGATTGCGCTCAGGGATATGTCACGTTTTTTGCGCGCTTTACGGAAAATCAGCGCGAAAGCTTTATTCATGAACGTTCGCGCTTTCTTCGTGAGGAGCAACGCTGGTACTATATCGACGGAACCTTCCCGCCAATCGGGCGCAACGATCAGTGCCCCTGTGGCTCTGGCAAAAAATACAAGAAATGCTGCGGTCAGAACTGACCCTGATTTCCCTTTTGTATCGACAGGATTACCATCGTAATGCAAGCGCAAACACTGCAACGAAAAGTTTTACGCACCATCTGCCCGGATGCTAAAGGGCTGATCGCGAAAATTACCAACATCTGTTACAAACACGAACTGAATATCGTCCAGAACAATGAGTTCGTCGATCACCGTACCGGGCGCTTCTTTATGCGTACCGAACTGGAAGGCATCTTTAACGATACCACCCTGCTGGCCGATCTCGACAGCGCACTTCCTACCGGATCGGTACGCGAGTTGCAGCCAGCCGGTCGCCGCCGCATTGTTATTCTGGTGACTAAAGAAGCCCACTGCCTCGGCGATCTGCTGATGAAAAGCGCCTACGGCGGGCTGGATGTCGAAATCGCTGCCGTTATCGGCAACCACGAAACCCTGCGCACGCTGGTTGAACGCTTTGATGTGCCGTTCGCGCTGGTCAGCCACGAAGGACTGACGCGTGAAGAGCATGACAATAATATGGCAGCGGTCATCGATCGCTATCAGCCGGATTATGTGGTGCTGGCGAAATATATGCGTGTGCTGACTCCGGCGTTTGTTCAGCGTTATCCGAACCAGATTATCAACATTCACCACTCGTTCCTGCCGGCCTTTATTGGTGCCCGCCCTTATCACCAGGCCTATGAGCGCGGCGTGAAAATCATCGGCGCAACCGCACACTACGTGAACGATAACCTGGATGAAGGCCCAATCATCATGCAGGACGTAATCCACGTGGACCACACCTACACCGCTGAAGATATGATGCGCGCGGGTCGTGACGTAGAGAAAAATGCTTTGAGCCGTGCGCTGTATCAGGTGCTGGCACAGCGCGTATTTGTTTACGGCAACCGCACGATTATTTTGTGATGCCGATACTGCTGTTTTGCCTTACAAAACAGCAGTTCGGGTAAAAAATCGGCGAACGCGCTATTTTATGAATAACGGGGCTTTACAGCGTCAGTTCATTTGATATGATGCGCCCCGCTTAACAAGCACAGTAGCAAGGCCAGTGGTGGGGTTCCCGAGCGGCCAAAGGGAGCAGACTGTAAATCTGCCGTCATCGACTTCGAAGGTTCGAATCCTTCCCCCACCACCATTTCAACCACGTTTTCGGTTGAAGTCAGGCTTCATTCTTTCTGCGACTGCAGAAGTGATGAGAAAATGAAATTCGTTTTGTTTTCGTTGTACTGTGAATTGTTAACACGCTTCCCCTGGTGGGGTTCCCGAGCGGCCAAAGGGAGCAGACTGTAAATCTGCCGTCATCGACTTCGAAGGTTCGAATCCTTCCCCCACCACCATTTCGAACATCATCTCTCTCTTATCTTTTTTAGCTTCACAACCTGAATTTCAAATACTGTATTGGTTCGATTTTGCCGCACGTTTCATTTCGGCAACAGATGACATTTCTGCCAGACTTCTGCTACCATTCCGCCATCTTTTCGCCACGAAATGGCCCACGCTATGAAATTTGTCTCCTTTAATATCAACGGGCTACGCGCTCGCCCTCACCAGCTCGCCGCGATTGTTGAACAGCATCAACCGGACGTTATCGGCCTGCAGGAAACTAAGGTTCACGATGATATGTTTCCGCTGGAAGAGGTCGCAAAGCTCGGCTACAACGTGTTCTATCACGGCCAGAAGGGCCACTACGGCGTTGCCCTGCTCTGCAAAGCCGCGCCGGTTGCCGTCCGCCGTGGTTTCCCCGGCGATGATGAAGACGCACAGCGTCGTATTATTATGGCTGATATCGAAACTCCAGCGGGCCTGCTGACGGTCATTAACGGCTACTTCCCGCAGGGGGAAAGCCGCGACCATCCAATCAAGTTTCCGGCGAAGGAAAAATTCTACCGCGACCTGCAAAACTATCTGGAACAGAATCAAAGCCCGGCAAATCCGGTGCTGATCATGGGCGATATGAACATCAGCAGTAGCGATCTGGATATCGGCATTGGTGAAGACAACCGCAAGCGCTGGCTGCGCACCGGGAAATGTTCGTTCCTGCCGGAAGAACGTGAATGGATGGATCGTTTGATGAACTGGGGTCTGGTAGACACCTGGCGCGCGCAAAATAGCGAAGTTAACGACCGCTTCTCCTGGTTCGACTACCGTTCTAAAGGCTTCGATGACAATCGCGGTCTGCGCATTGATCTGCTGCTGGCCAGCCAAACACTGGCTGAACGCTGCACGGCAACCGGTATTGATTACGATATTCGCGGCATGGAAAAACCGTCCGACCACGCGCCGATTTGGGCGCAGTTCGCCTTCTGATGTCCAACACTAACGAGCTGGAAGTCGTAGCCGCAATGATTGTGCGAGACGGTATGCTCCTGCTGGCCCAACGTGGTCCGCAGGGGGACCAGTCCGGATTGTGGGAATTTCCCGGCGGCAAGGTTGACGCCGATGAAAGCCAGCCGCAGGCGCTAAAACGTGAGCTGATGGAAGAACTGGCGATCGATGCCGTCATTGGTGATTACATCGCCAGCGAAAGCCGGGTTGTTGGGGAACGCAAAATCAATCTCCATGCCTGGCTGGTGACAGATTTCACGGGTGAACCGACGGCACTCTGCCATCAGACCCTGGTCTGGGTGGAACCGCCGGAGGCATTCAGCTTTGCACTGGCTCCCGCTGATATCCCTCTACTTGAAGCATTTTTGCAGCGCTAAGCTTTACGGCCTGATTGCCTGATTGCCTGATGCGGGAGTTTATTATCAAAATCCCGCAACATCGTGCTCACGGATCAGACGCTATCGTTACCCGCATTCAGCTCTCCAGACCGCCCGGCACCCGCCTTTAACGAGGCAGCTTTACGACGCGGCTTCTTCGCCTGGCCTGACGAAGGTGCGGGCAGCCCGCGGAAGGCATGTGCCGCAGGCTGCTGGCGAGCCTGATGGATCAGCGAGTACAGCGTATCCACCAGCGGCTGCATAAAGTCCTGATAGCGGCACTGTTTTTCACTGATTTTCGTTAACGTGGATTCCCAGTGCGCGGTCATATCCGGGCGGGCGGCCATTTCAGGTAATGAGTGAATCAGCGCCCTTCCCGCCGGGCTGGAGTGAATATAGCGCCCTTTCTTGAACAGGAAGGTGCGCTTGAACAGCAGTTCGATAATACCCGCTCTCGTCGCTTCGGTGCCCAGACCGTCGGTGGCGCGCAGCACCTTCTTCAGATCTTTATCCTGCACAAAACGCGCGATTCCTGTCATTGCCGACAGCAGTGTGGCATCGGTAAAGGGGCGCGGTGGCTGCGTCTGTTTCTCTACCACTTCGCCGCGCTCGCACAGCAGCTCATCACCTTTCGCGACCACCGGCAGCGGCGTACCGTCGTTTTCTTCGTCACGCTCTTTGCTGCCCAGCAGCGCGCGCCAGCCGGCCTCCGCCAGGAAACGTGCTTTCGCAATAAATTTTCCTCCGGCGATATCCAGTTCAATCACGCATTTACGGTAAACCGCATCAGGACAGAACTGCATCAGATACTGGGTGGCAATCAAACGATAAATTCGCTGCTCGTTTTCATTCAGCGACACCCGACTGCTGCGCGCGGTCGGTACGATCGCGTGGTGGGCATCCACCTTTTTGTCATCCCAGCAGCGGTTACGAATATCGCTGTTAAAATCGGCGGGCGGTGTCAGATCCGGCTGATGGCTGTTAATCGCATTGAGGACTGCATGCCTGCCGGAGAAATGCTCATCAGGCAGATAGCGGCTGTCCGAACGTGGATAGGTAATCAGCTTGTGGGTTTCATACAGCCGCTGGCAGGTATCCAGCACCATCTGGGCACTCAGGCCAAACCGCTTACCGGCTTCAATTTGCAGGCTGGAAAGTGAAAACGGCAGCGGCGCGGTGTCATTTTCACGTTTGTCGTTATAGCTGGTAACCAGCGCTGGCTGACCACCGATGCGAGCGACCACGTGATCGGCCAGCGGGCGATGCAGCAGACGCCCTTCTTCATCCTGATACGGTTCGCAAGATTCACTGGGCTGCCACAGAGCAACGAAACGCTCATCCTGCGGAGTGACGATGTGCGCTTTCACTTCAAAGAAATCCTTCGGCACAAAGTTTTCAATCTCTTCATCTCGCCGCACTACCAGCCCCAGCACCGGGGTTTGTACCCGGCCGACCGACAGCACGCCGTCATAGCCCGCATTACGCCCCAGCAGCGTGTAGGCGCGGGTCATATTAATGCCGTAGAGCCAGTCAGCGCGCGAACGCGCCAGCGCCGAGACGCACAGCGGAATAAATTCCCGATTCTGCCGCAGTCGGCCAATGGAGCGCTCTACCGCCTGCGGATTAAGATCGTTAATCAGGCAGCGCTGCACGGCGGCACGTTTCTCCGCCGGTAGGGTCAGATAATCCAGTACTTCATCCACCAGCAGCTGACCTTCGCGGTCCGGGTCTCCGGCGTGAACCACTTCGCTGGCTTCACCGAGCAGCTTTTTTATCACGTTAAGCTGCTTCGCCACCGACGGGCGCGGCTGCAGCTGCCACTTTTCCGGCACAATGGGTAAATCAGCCAGCGACCAGCGGGCAAAGCGGCTGTTATAGCTGTCGGGCTGCGCCTGCTCTAACAGGTGCCCCACACACCAGGTGACAACCTGATCGTCACCGCAGGCGATGAAACCATCGCCACGGCGGTGAGGTTTCGGCAGGACATCCGCAATCGCGCGGGCAAGGCTGGGTTTTTCGGCAATAAACAGACGCATCCGGGACTCAATTCCTGCTCAGGGTTTAATTTCAATCATGGCTCGTCCGGTTTGAGCCTTTTTCAGTTCACCAATTGCGGTCAGTGAAACCGCATGTTTTTCTGCTGCGGCGTGCAGTGCAGCCTCCGCTTCGGGTAATACCGCCATCAGCAAGCCACCCGACGTTTGCGGATCGCACAACAGGCTGCGCTGTGTCTCGGTCATCTCACCGATCAGTTGCCCATAGCTGGCAAAATTGCGCGCCGTTCCCCCCGGCACACAGCCCAGCTCGATGTAGTCATCGACACCGGGCAGCCGCGGGATCGCGCTGAACTGCACGTCGGCCTGCAGGCCCGCGCCCTGACACATCTCGCCGAGATGGCCAAGCAGACCAAAACCGGTGACGTCGGTCATTGCGCAGACGCCGGGGATCCCTGCCGCTTCGGCACCCAGCAGGTTAAGCTGACACATCACCTCCGTCGCCAGTCCCTGATGCTCAGGGCGCAGTAGCGATTTCTTTTCGGCGGTGGTCAGTACGCCAATACCGAGCGGCTTACTGAGCCACAGGCGGCAGCCCGCCTGCGCCTCGCTGTTCTTTTTAACCTGGTGCGTCTCGACCACGCCGGTGACGGCAAGGCCGAAGATCGGCTCCGGGGCATCAATCGAGTGGCCACCGGCCAGGCTAATCCCGGCCTGCTCGCAGACGCTGCGACCGCCTTCAATCACCCGCCGCGCAACTTCCGGTGATAAAACGTTCACCGGCCAGCCCAGAATGGCAATCGCCATAATCGGTTTTCCGCCCATCGCCCAGATATCGCTGATTGCGTTAGTGGCGGCAATACGTCCGAAATCATAGGGGTCATCAACGATCGGCATAAAGAAATCGGTGGTGCTGACCACAGCCGTACCGTTGCCCAGATCGTACACGGCCGCATCATCCCGGGTTTCATTGCCAACCAGCAGATTAGGATCGCGTCGGAGCGGATGGTCGCTGTGCAGAATGGTATCTAAAACCTGGGGGGAGATTTTGCAGCCGCAGCCTGCACCATGGCTGTACTGCGTCAGGCGGATCGTATTCTGATTCATGAAGAAGGTCCCTTTTAGCTTCACCAGATATTATGGTAGCGGATCGGGCAGACGGGTGTAAGCCTGCCGACCTTAATCGCGGACCATTCGCTTATTATCCCGGCGAATTGCAGGGCCGCTCACAACCCTGACGGTAAAAAGGACCTGATTCAATCAGAAATAGCTGACAAACGGCGCGCTGTCGACCGGTAATACGGTGGTCGCCGCTTTCAGCTGCGGCGTGCCCAGATAGAGGAAGCCGACGATGGCATCCTGAGGACGGCAGCCGAAGGCCTGGCGGACAGATTCATCTTCGGTCCAGGCACCGCTTCGCCAGATACCGTTGAAGCCCTGAGCAGCGGCAGCCATCTGCATAGCCATCACTGCACAGCCCGCCGAAACAACCTGTTCCCAGCGCGGCACTTTGGGATGGTCGTCGCAACGGGCAACGACGGTGATAATCAGCGGTGCGCGATACGGGGCCTGTTTCGCTTTCTCAATCGCTTTATCATCCAGGCTGGCTTCACGTGACACTTTTTCCAGCAGCGCACTGAGGCGATCGCGCCCCTCATTTTCGACGATAATAAAGCGCCACGGCTGAAGCGTGCCGTGATCGGGCGCGCGCATACCGGCACGCAGAATATTGTCCAGTGCATCGCCCGCCGGAGCGGGATCGGCCAGGCGCGAGGCCGAGCGTCGATTAACCAGTAAGTCCAGAGCGTCCATAATTTCCTCCTGATGGGGGCGTAAAGTGGACTGAAACTAGCACAGGATGATGTTTTGTTACAGCATTGTCCTTTTTCCTGCTGACAATTCAGCCCCTGCTATTTAGGATGTTGAACGTTACTGTCCGTTAAGGGGCGCGTTAACTTTAACCCTGTACCCTGACGGGCATTTGTTGCGATTACGGAGAGTCTATGCGCATGTTGTGGCGAGCTATCGCTGGTATTTTTAAGTGGACGTGGCGGGGACTAAACTTTGTCCGCGAATTTATCCTCAATCTGTTTTTGATCCTGCTGATCCTGGTCGGTGCCGGGATCTGGTTCCAGATGAACAGCAGCTCTGCTCCGGCAGAAGTGAAGAAAGGTGCACTGATCGTCGATCTTAGCGGCGTGGTCGTGGATAAACCTTCCGTCAGCAACAAATTCAGTAAGCTGGGCCGCCAGCTGATCGGGGCCAGCAGCGATCGCCTGAAAGAGAATTCACTGTTTGACGTGGTGGATGCCATCCGTCAGGCAAAAGATGATAGCCGTATTACCGGTATTGTGCTGGATCTGCGCAGCTTTGCCGGCGGCGATCAGCCTTCACTACAGTACATCGGTAAGGCCCTGCGCGAGTTCCGCGACAGCGGCAAGCCGATCTTTGCAACGGGTGACAGCTACAGCCAGTCGCAGTACTACCTCGCCAGCTTCGCCAACAAAATTTATCTCTCTCCGCAGGGTACGGTCGACCTGCACGGCTTCGCGACCAACAGCCTGTACTATAAAACCCTGCTGGATAAGCTGAAGGTGAATTCCCATGTTTTCCGCGTCGGCACCTATAAATCGGCGGTCGAGCCTTTCCTGCGTGATGATATGTCACCGGCCGCTCGCGACGCCGACAGCCGCTGGGTAGGCGAACTGTGGCAAAACTACCTCAACACGCTGGCCGCTAATCGCCAGATTACCGCCGATCAGGTCTTCCCTGGCGCTCGCGGCGTGCTGGACGCTCTGCAAAAAGTCGGCGGCGATACCGCTCAATATGCCAAAGAGAGCAAACTGGTCGATGAGCTGGCGTCACCGTCAGCGGTGGATCAGCAGCTGGTGAAAACCTTCGGCTGGGATAAAGAGGCGAAGGACTACGTAGGGATCAGCATTTATGACTATCCGCTGAACAATACCGAAACCACAGAAAACAACAGCAAAGGAAATATTGCGGTTATCGTCGCCAACGGGGCGATAATGGACGGTGAAGAAACGCCGGGCAGCGTGGGCGGTGACACCACCGCCAATGAAATTCGCCAGGCACGTCTGGATGACAACATCAAAGCCATTGTGTTCCGCGTTAACAGTCCGGGCGGCAGCGTTACCGCGTCTGAAACCATCCGTGAAGAGCTGGCAGCAGCCAAGGCAGCGGGTAAACCGGTCGTGGTTTCCATGGGCGGCATGGCTGCGTCCGGCGGCTACTGGGTATCCACACCGGCCAACTATATTATCGCCAGCCCGAACACACTGACCGGCTCTATCGGCATCTTTGGCGTGATCAACACGGTGGAAAATTCGCTGGACAGCATTGGCGTTCACACCGACGGGGTTGCCACCTCACCGCTCGCCGATGTCACGCTGACCAAAGCGCTGCCGCCTGAAGTGCAGGAAATGATGCAGTTGAGCATTGAGTACGGCTACAAAAACTTCATCGGACTGGTGGCAAAATCACGTAACAAGACGCCTGAGCAGGTTGACCAAATCGCCCAGGGCCACGTCTGGACCGGCAGCGATGCCAAAGCCAACGGTCTGGTCGATGCGCTGGGTGATTTTGACGATGCCGTGGCTAAAGCCGCCGAACTGGCAAAAGTGAAGCAGCCGCAGCTGGACTGGTATCAGGAAGAGCCGGGGCTGCTGAATACATTGTTCAGTCAGATGGACGTTCGCGCCTCGCTGCCAGCGTCGCTGAAAGCGCTGCTACCGGCCCCGCTGCTTGACGTGGTTTCCGCCATGAAAAAACAGCCGGGTCTGATGGGCGATCTTAACGATCCACAAAATCGCTACGCGTTCTGCCTGAACTGTGGTGATGTGAAGTAGTTCACTAATCAGCCCGACCGTCACCGGTCGGGCTGCTTTTCCCCGGCTTTCCCCTTATACTGCGCGTTTTCGGCAAGTCTGAGTTTACCCATGCAAAAAAAATCGATTTATGTCGCCTATACCGGCGGAACCATCGGCATGCAGCGTTCTGAGCACGGCTACATTCCCGTCTCAGGCCACCTGCAAACCCAACTGGCGAACATGCCCGAGTTCCATCGTGCTGAGATGCCCGACTTCACCATCCACGAGTATCAGCCGCTGATTGACTCGTCGGACATGACACCGGAAGACTGGCAATCGATTGCTGACGACATTCAGAAGAACTACGATCGCTACGATGGCTTCGTCATCCTGCACGGAACCGACACCATGGCATTCACCGCTTCTGCGCTGTCGTTTATGCTGGAGAATCTGGCCAAGCCGGTGATTGTGACCGGGTCACAAATCCCGCTGGCGGAACTGCGTTCTGACGGGCAGCAGAATCTGCTCAACTCGCTGTTCGTTGCCGCTAACTACCCGATTAACGAAGTGGCGCTGTTCTTCAACAACACGCTGTATCGCGGCAACCGCACCACCAAAGCCCACGCCGACGGTTTCAGCGCCTTTGCCTCACCTAACCTTGCCCCCCTGCTGGAAGCCGGTATTCACATTCGCCGCCTGAATACCCCTCCCGCTCCGGCCGGGAAAGGTGAACTGATCGTTCACCCGATTACGCCGCAGCCGATCGGCGTGGTGACGATTTATCCCGGCATCTCCGCTGAAGTGGTGCGTAACTTCCTGCGTCAGCCGGTAAAAGCGCTGATCCTGCGTTCTTACGGCGTGGGTAACGCTCCGCAAAACAAAGAGTTCCTTGAAGAGCTGAAAGCCGCTTCCGATCGCGGTATTGTGGTGGTCAACCTCACGCAGTGCATGTCCGGCAAAGTGAATATGGACGGCTATGCCACCGGTAACGCTCTGGCGCACGCCGGTGTCATTAGCGGGGCCGACCTGACCGTAGAAGCGACGTTGACCAAACTGCACTATCTGCTCAGCCAGGATTTGACCAGCGATGAAATGCGGCAGCTGATGCAGCAGAACCTGCGCGGTGAGCTGACCGAGGACTAACCGGAGAGAAAAGCATGAGCGCACGTCAGGCACTGGTATTAATCGATTTACAAAATGACTTTTGCCCCGGTGGCGCACTGGCGGTGGCAGAGGGCGATGCGACGATAGCTGTGGCTAACCGACTGGCGGCGGAGTTTCGGCAGCGCGGTGAACCGGTTATTGCCACGTTTGACTGGCATCCTCTCGGCCACGGCAGCTTTGCTTCTACCTGCGGAAACAAACCCGGCAGCTGCGGGGAACTGGACGGTCTGCCGCAGGTCTGGTGGCCGGATCACTGCATTCAGCACAGTGCCGGAGCAGAGCTGCACCCGGCTCTGGAGCAGTCCGCTATTACACTGCGCGTCTACAAGGGTGAAAATCCACAGGTGGACAGCTACAGCGCCTTTTTCGATAACGGCCGACGCCAGGCAACTATTCTGGAAGGCTGGCTGAAGCAGGAAGGTATTACCTCGCTGACGATAATGGGGCTGGCAACCGACTACTGCGTCAAATACAGCGTGCTGGATGCCCTCTCGCTGGGCTTTGATGTCACGGTAGTAGCTGAGGGGTGTCGCGGCGTGAATTTGCAGCCAGATGACAGCGCTGAGGCGCTGAAAGCGATGCAAAATGCCGGTGCACTGATTCTGTAAGCCAAAAAATTTAGGCAGATGTGCTGAACGCACAACTGCCTATTCTTTGAACGAATTATTCTTGCAGGAATAATTACTGTAATTGGATCCGCGTCACGTCTTCATCGCTGATACCGAACTCTTCTTTCAGCTGTTTTTTACTCTTCATTACGATTTCCCCGCCCTTCGCTACGCTCATATGCTGGGGGTCGTCGTTATGCTTTGCCTGCCACAGCAGCACCAGCTGCAGGCTGTTTTCCTTCTGCTCCGGCGTCAGGGCAACACCGTCGGCCCATTTGCCGGTTTCAACCGCAGTTGCCAGGCGCTGATAAATTTCCGGAGTCATACCGGCAATGATTTCATCGAGTTCCATTACAGTTCCGTTAACCTTTGGTGATGTTACCGTCATCGTCCGTAAAACTCAGCGATGCGGAATTAACGCAGTAACGTTCGCCGGTTGGCTGTGGGCCGTCCGGGAACACATGGCCCAGGTGAGCGTCACAGCTGCCACAGCGAATCTCAATACGCTGCATTCCATGAGTATTATCATCAAGATAGCGAATGGCCTCGTCGCTGTAAGGCTCGTAAAAACTTGGCCAGCCGCAGCCTGAATCGTACTTAGACGTGGACAGAAACAGTGGAGCCTGACACACCAGGCAGTGATACAGACCTTGCTCTTTGTTATGCAACAGTTTACCCGAATACGGTGGCTCAGTACCACGCTGCTGGGTAACGTAACGCTGCATTTCGTTCAGTTCATTTTCGGGTGAAATAGGGGATTTCTCATTAGCCATGGTAGACTCTCTGGCAGTGTTATTATGAAGACTTCGCTTAGCATTCTAACAAATACTTAACAAGATCAGGTGAATTTTTCTCTCGCAGTGCGAGAGGAGAATCGTTCAGAGACATAATTGTGACTCAGATCACCTTTTACAATATGACCCCGTTTATATTCGGGTTAAGTGCCTTAAGATCACGGCTGTGTCGGCGTCAAGAAATGGACTTTTTTTTGAATAATTCCTGGTCATGAGTTTGACCTATAGCAATAATTGACACGATTCCGCTTGACGCCTGGTAAGCTTTTTGTAATTTTACTGCCAACCTTTTATTCACTATCAACTAGCTGGTGGAATATATGACTATCAAAGTAGGTATCAACGGTTTTGGCCGTATCGGTCGCATCGTTTTCCGTGCTGCTCAGGAACGTTCTGATGTAGAAATCGTTGCGATCAACGATCTGCTGGACGCAGAGTACATGGCTTACATGCTGAAGTATGACTCAACTCACGGTCGCTTCAACGGCACTGTAGAAGTCAAAGACGGTCAACTGGTTGTTAACGGTAAAACCATCCGTGTTACCGCTGAGCGCGATCCTGCTAACCTGAAATGGGACGAAGTAGGCGTTGACGTTGTTGCAGAAGCGACCGGTATCTTCCTGACCGACGAAACTGCACGTAAACACATCCAGGCTGGCGCCAAGAAAGTTGTACTGACTGGCCCATCTAAAGATGACACCCCAATGTTTGTTATGGGTGTAAACCACAAGTCTTACGCTGGCCAGGACATCGTTTCTAACGCTTCCTGTACCACTAACTGCCTGGCACCGCTGGCTAAAGTAATCAACGACAAGTTCGGTATCGTTGAAGCACTGATGACCACCGTGCACGCAACTACCGCAACTCAGAAAACCGTTGATGGCCCGTCTCACAAAGACTGGCGCGGCGGCCGCGGCGCAGCTCAGAACATCATCCCTTCATCTACCGGTGCTGCAAAAGCCGTAGGTAAAGTGATCCCTGAGCTGAACGGCAAACTGACCGGTATGGCGTTCCGCGTTCCTACCCCTAACGTTTCCGTCGTTGACCTGACTGCACGTCTGGCTAAGCCTGCTTCTTACAAAGAAATTTGTGATGCAATCAAAGCCGCGTCTGAAGGCGAACTGAAAGGCGTTCTGGGCTACACCGAAGACGAAGTGGTTTCTACCGATTTCAACGGTGAAAAACTGACTTCAGTATTCGATGCTAAAGCCGGTATCGCGCTGAGCGACACCTTTGTTAAACTGGTTTCCTGGTACGACAACGAAACTGGTTACTCTAACAAGGTACTGGACCTGGTTGCTCACATCGCCAAATAAGGCCTGTTGACACAGAACCAGAAAAGTAAGGGCGACTCAGGTCGCCCTTTTTTTATCTCTCAATTTCAGAAGGACCGCTCATGAACGAAAAACTCTTCTCGCTGCCGGTGCTTAACCAGATCTCCCCGTATATTACTCAGCGCCAGATTGGCGAACTGCCGGTAGTGGTCATCACCCACCCTAAGGTCCGCGCAGCCGTCACGCTGCAGGGGGCGCACCTGGTAGCATGGCAGCCTGCGGGTGAAAAGCCGGTTGTCTGGCTGAGTGAGAAAACGGCCTGGACCCCGGGTAAAGCTATCCGCGGCGGCGTACCAATCTGCTGGCCATGGTTTGGCCCGGCGGGTGAACCGGTGCATGGCTTTGCCCGTAATCTGCCGTGGAAGCTCTCGGCGCATGATGAAAACGAGCAGAGCGTGATGCTGACTTTCGTTCTGGAAAGCAACGAGCAGACCAAAAAGCTCTGGCCGCATGACTTTACCCTGTTCGCTCGTTTCCGCTTCAGCGATACCTGCGAAATTGAACTTGAGGCCCACGGTGATTTCGAGGCAACGGCAGCCCTGCACAGCTACTTTAACGTTGCCGATAATGCCTCGGTAACAGTCAGCGGTCTGGGGCCGGACTATATCGATCAGGTACTGAAGGGCGCTACCGGCCAGTTACCTGATGGCAAGCAAACCTACGAACAGCGCGTTGACCGTATTCATACCCAGCCTGCTGAGTGCAGCGTGCTGGAAGACCGTGCCGGCAAGCGGGTGATTGAAGTGCATCATCATTATCAAAGTGACGTTGTCACATGGAACCCGGGAGCTGAACTGTCGTGCAGCATGGGAGATATGGCAAACGAAGGCTATAAAACGATGGTGTGTGTGGAAACCGCGCGCATTTCCCGTCCGCTGATCAGTTCTGGCGAACAGCCCGCCCGGCTGGCAGTAACCTTACGTATTCAGAAGTAATCGGGTGCCTGTGCGACCGGTCAGCCCGGTCGCCTGCTGTGGCCATTAAGGCTATGACTGCCCTGCCATTGGCTACACAACATCCAGCGGCATTTTCGTCGACGGCGGAGGGAATGCCTGGTTAATCAGCATCAGATCTTCACTGCTCAGCGTCACCGCCAGCGCAGCCGCGTTTTCCTCTACGTGAGCAATCGAGCTGGCTTTCGGGATGGCGATAACCCCTTCTTTGCGTATTACCCACGCTAATAGCAGCTGCGCCACACTGATGCGCTTGCGTTGTGCAATCTCACTGAGTACCGGGTGCCCCATCAGCTCACGGCGCAGCCGCCCCGCCTGAGCTAGCGGGCAGTAGGCCATCACCGGCATTGCCAGCTGCTGGCACTGCGGCAGTAAATCATACTCAATGCCGCGTGAAGCGAGATGATAGAGCACCTGATTAGTTGCACAGTCTTCTCCCCCTTCCTCCTGCAACAGTTCACTGAGGTCGTCGGTATCGAAGTTGGATACGCCCCAGCGGCGTATTTTTCCCTGTTGCTGCAGGTTTTGCATCGCGCGCAGCGTCTCTTCCAGCGGAATATTGCCCCGCCAGTGAAGCAGATAGAGATCGAGATAATCGGTTTTCAGGCGTCGCAGGCTTCGTTCACAGGCTTCAACGGCATCCACTTCGCTGGCATTCCAGGGATAGACTTTTGAGACCAGCCAGGCGCGTTCCCTTCTCCCCACCAGCGCTTCGCCAACAATCTTCTCCGCACCGCCATCTGCGTACATTTCCGCCGTATCGATAAGCGTCAGGCCTGCATCAATTCCGCACTGTAGTGCGGCGATCTCCTGGTTGCGTAATGCAGGATCTTCGCCCATATACCAGGTCCCCTGCCCGATAGCTGGCAGGAGGGCTCCATCAGAAAAGGTTACTGTCCGACTCATCACTCTCTCCCTGCATCATTATTGCGCCCCGAAATAGCACAAAAGGGCGCAGAACGCCCTTCTTTAGTGCAAGCGGACGCATCAGAAGGTGTAGCTGATACCACTCCACAGCAGAACCTGAGAACTTTTGTCGACCATCGGGCTGTCTTTAATTTCATCACCCAGACGGACATAGCGCCCGGAAACGGTGGCGTTCCAGCTGTCGCTGATTTTCCAGCCACCGGTCAACTCCAGATACGGGCTCCAGCTGTCATCCGGATCGTAGCGATTAAGCCCACTGCGATCGGATTCAGCAGAAGAAATACCATAGTAGTATTTGTTCTGGTTAGAACTGTTCCATAGCGCACCAATACCCGGGGTCAGACTGAACTGGCCAAATTCGAAGCGGTAAAGATAAGTCAGGTCCCAGATAATGCCGTTACTGTTGTCGAGGACATCGCCCGCCAGCGTGGTACGTACGATACCCCAGTCAGCCGTATGGCGATAGGATACGCCCCCCATCAGCGTCATATGACGCTTGTTCAGCGATTTCATATCACCGTCGTCAGCATCGTCGGGGTCGTAGTTCTGCGGTGAACCCAACACCGTCAGCGACAGCTGATCCTGGCTGTCTTTCCACAGGTAATAACCTGCCTGCAGGGTGTTCAGATAGAAACTGTCACCGTCATAGTTAACGATCGGCACAGGATAGTATCGGTCCTGGCCGCTTTTATAGGGACTCTGGCTGTAAATTACGGAGGCGCCCAGCGTTAGCGGGTTAGCCTGTGCGACAGGGGCCGCAAAATACAGAGGTAAAAATGCAGCAAGCGCGGTAAGTTTGAAATGGTTCACAAATAAATCGTTCCGTAAATATAACAATCAGGCTGGTAAGTTTAACCGTGATATCAATACGTGATCATAAATTTACATAACTTGTAGCACTCATAATCAATTTTTAAGCACGAAATATCCGCTTCTTTAGCACCGGGTTATTTTTGACCCGCAGTACCCGGCGGGCCTGGAAAACGTGCTGCTTAGCGCTTTTCTAACTTTGTTATTGAAATTTCATCGAAAATGCTCGCTGCTTCAGGAAATTTTTTAATATGCGATCTACGCTTAATCGTAAGACCTAAATTTTAACGAGCAGAGTAACCAAAGAAGTGTGTTTCCCGATAAAAAAAGTCAGGTTGGCATAAGGGTTGCTGTACTCATTAATAAGTTCCTTCAGGGGCTATCGCGTTAGGCTCCTGGTACCTGTGCTAAAAACGAAAGGACGGGCATCGCTATGAATATATTCGATCACTATCGTCAGCGTTATGAAGCTGCCAAGGACGAAGAGTTCACACTGCAGGAATTTCTTACCATTTGTCGGCAGGATCGCAGTGCATACGCCAACGCGGCGGAACGATTGCTGATGGCAATCGGTGAACCCGTAATGGTCGACACCGCTCAGGAGCCTCGCCTTTCCCGGCTGTTCTCTAACCGTGTGATTGCTCGCTACCCGGCGTTTGAAGAGTTTTACGGTATGGAAGAAGCGATTGAACAAATCGTCTCCTACCTGAAACACGCCGCGCAGGGTCTGGAAGAGAAAAAACAGATCCTGTATCTGCTGGGGCCAGTTGGTGGCGGTAAATCCTCGCTTGCGGAACGCCTGAAATCGCTGATGCAGCGCGTGCCTATCTACGTGCTGAGCGCGGATGGTGAACGCAGCCCGGTTAACGATCATCCGCTGTGCCTGTTTAACCCGCAGGAGGACGCCAACATTCTTGATAAGGAGTACGGCGTTCCTCGTCGCTACCTGGGTACAATCATGTCGCCGTGGGCAGCGAAACGCCTGCATGAGTTTGGCGGAGATATCACCCGCTTCAAGGTCGTTAAGGTCTGGCCGTCAATTCTGGAACAGATTGCGATTGCCAAAACCGAACCGGGTGATGAAAACAACCAGGACATCTCCGCGCTGGTGGGTAAAGTGGATATCCGTAAGCTGGAGAATCACGCCCAGAACGATCCTGATGCCTATGGTTATTCCGGCGCGCTGTGCCGGGCGAACCAGGGGATCATGGAATTCGTTGAGATGTTCAAAGCGCCGATTAAAGTGCTGCACCCGCTGCTGACCGCTACGCAGGAGGGCAACTATAACGGAACCGAAGGCATCTCTGCCCTGCCGTTTAACGGTATTATTCTGGCGCACTCTAACGAATCTGAGTGGGTCACCTTCCGCAACAACAAGAACAACGAAGCGTTCCTCGACCGCGTGTACATCGTCAAGGTTCCATACTGCCTGCGGGTTTCCGAAGAGATTAAGATCTACGAGAAACTGCTGGTGAATAGCGAACTGACACATGCACCGTGCGCACCGGGCACGCTGGAAACACTGGCCCGTTTCTCGATCCTTTCGCGTCTGAAAGAGCCGGAAAACTCCAGCAGCTACTCGAAAATGCGGGTCTACGACGGTGAAAGCCTGAAAGATACCGATCCGAAAGCCAAGTCGTACCAGGAGTACCGTGATTACGCCGGTGTGGATGAGGGAATGAACGGGTTATCTACCCGCTTTGCCTTTAAAATCCTCTCCCGCGTGTTTAACTTCGACCATGTTGAAGTGGCGGCGAACCCGGTTCACCTGTTCTATGTTCTGGAACAGCAGATAGATCGCGAACAGTTCCCGCAGGAACAGGCTGAGAAGTACCTTGAGCACCTGAAAGGCTATCTGATCCCGAAATACGCCGAATTTATCGGCAAAGAGATCCAGACCGCCTACCTGGAATCTTACTCCGAGTACGGCCAGAATATTTTTGACCGCTACGTGACCTACGCTGATTTCTGGATACAGGATCAGGAATACCGTGACCCGGACACCGGACAGCTGTTCGATCGTGAATCACTGAACGCCGAGCTGGAAAAAATCGAGAAGCCCGCCGGGATCAGCAACCCGAAAGACTTCCGTAATGAAATCGTCAACTTCGTGCTGCGCGCCCGGGCACATAATAATGGCCGTAACCCGAACTGGACCAGCTATGAGAAGCTGCGTACCGTGATCGAGAAGAAAATGTTCTCTAACACGGAAGAGCTGCTGCCGGTCATTTCGTTTAACGCCAAAACATCCACCGATGAGCAGAAAAAACACGACGATTTCGTCGACCGCATGATGGAGAAAGGCTACACCCGTAAACAGGTTCGCCTGCTGTGCGAATGGTATCTGCGCGTAAGGAAGTCATCCTGACGTTTGCGTAAGTGCTTAACCCTTTGGGCCCGACAGAGATTGCTCTCCGGGCCCACAACGGCAGCAAAATCGCAACGAGTGCATCACACGGGTTAAGACCCGTCTGCAACGTAGTATGGGGGAGCTATGGCCTATTTTATCGATCGGCGTCTTAACGGCAAAAATAAGAGCGCGGTAAACCGCCAGCGCTTTTTGCGCCGCTATAAGTCGCAAATCAAACAGTCGATCTCCGAGGCCATCAACAAGCGTTCGGTTACCGACGTAGAAAGCGGTGAATCCGTCTCAATTCCCGTTGAAGATATCAACGAACCGGCTTTCCATCAGGGGCGCGGCGGCCTGCGTCACCGTGTACATCCAGGCAACGATCACTTTGTGCAGAACGACCGCGTTGAGCGCCCTCAGGGTGGCGGCGGTGGCAGCGGCAGTGGCCAGGGTAATGCCAGCCAGGACGGTGAGGGGCAGGATGAGTTCGTTTTCAATATCTCAAAAGATGAGTATCTTGATCTGCTATTCGAAGACCTTGCCCTGCCGAATCTGAAAAGGAATCAGCATCGTCAGCTCAATGAGTATAAAACCCATCGCGCCGGTTATACCGCCAACGGCGTTCCGGCCAATATCAGCGTCGTCCGTTCGCTGCAAAATTCTCTGGCACGCCGCACGGCGATGACCGCCAGCAAACGCCGCTCGCTGGCCGAACTGGAAGAAACGCTGAAAACAGTGGAGAACAGTGAACCGGCTCAACTGCTGGAAGAGGAACAACTGCGCAAGGAGATCGCCGAACTTCGCGCACGCATCAAGCGCGTGCCGTTTATCGATACCTTTGATTTACGCTACAAGAATTTCGAAAAGCGCCCTGAGCCTTCCAGCCAGGCGGTGATGTTCTGCCTGATGGACGTTTCAGGTTCAATGGATCAGGCCACTAAGGATATGGCAAAACGCTTTTATATTCTGCTGTATCTGTTCCTCAGCCGAACCTATAAAAACGTGGATGTGGTTTACATTCGACACCATACGCAGGCGAAAGAAGTCGATGAGCAGGAATTCTTCTATTCGCAGGAAACCGGCGGTACGATTGTTTCCAGCGCCTTAAAACTGATGGATGAGGTGGTCAAAGAGCGTTACGACCCGGCGCAGTGGAATATCTATGCCGCGCAGGCCTCCGATGGCGACAACTGGGCTGATGACTCCCCACTTTGTCATGAGCTGCTGGCAAAAAATATCCTGCCGGTGGTGCGTTACTACAGCTATATCGAGATCACCCGGCGTGCACATCAGACTCTGTGGCGCGAGTACGAGAATCTGCAAACCCGCTTCGACAACTTTGCTATTCAGCACATACGTGAACCCGAGGATATCTATCCGGTGTTCCGTGCCCTGTTCCAGAAGCAGGTTGAAGAAAATTACTAAACCCGTATGCGTCGGTAGCGCCCTGCTACCGGCGTAAAATCCCGGGGACGACTGTTCTTTTTGCCCGATTACGGCCTTAATGCGTGCCAGTCAGCAGAAAAATTCCCTTTAGCGCACTCAGCGGTATTCACCACAGCTGTTTTTACGCTATTTTATCCCCTGAATTCAATCGAGTGAGATCGATTCTAAATTTCTTGCTCTGTCACGCACACTCTGTAAAAAAGTATTTTAATCTGTTGGGAGAAACGCCTTTTGGAAGCCAGCGCGATTTACAATTTATTCATCATTGGTTCAGTGCTGGTTGCCGCAAGCATTCTGCTGAGTTCCTTTTCCTCCCGTCTGGGTATCCCTATTCTGGTTATCTTCCTCGCGCTCGGTATGCTGGCGGGCGTTGATGGCATCGGTGGCATTGTCTTTAACAATTATCCGGCGGCCTATCTGGTCAGTAACCTTGCTCTGGCAGTGATCCTGCTGGATGGCGGTATGCGTACCCAGGCCAGTTCATTTAAGGTGGCACTTGGCCCTGCACTGTCGCTGGCGACGGTGGGTGTGCTGATCACTGCCGGTCTGACCGGTATGGCCGCCGCCTGGCTGTTTGATTTAAATATGATGAACGGCTTCCTGATTGGGGCGATTATTGGCTCGACGGATGCGGCAGCGGTCTTTTCGCTGCTCGGCGGTAAAGGGCTCAATGAGCGCGTCAGCGCTACGCTGGAAATTGAATCAGGCAGCAACGACCCGATGGCGGTGTTTCTGACCATAACCCTGATTGATATGATCCTGAAGGGGCAGTCAGGGCTGGATATGATGTTCTTTGTGCATCTGATCCAGGAATTTGGTCTTGGCATTGCGCTGGGGATTGGCGGGGGTTGGGGCCTGCTACAGCTCATCAACCGTATTTCTCTACCGGCCGGAATGTACCCGCTACTGGCGCTAAGCGGCGGTATCCTGGTGTTTTCCCTGACCACCGCACTGGAAGGCAGCGGTATTTTGGCGGTGTATCTCTGCGGTTTTGTCCTCGGCAACCGGCCGATCCGCAGCCGCCACGGTATTCTGCAAACTTTTGACGGCATGGCATGGCTTAGCCAGATCGGTATGTTCCTGGTACTGGGTCTGCTGGTCAATCCGCTCGATCTCTGGCATATCGCCGTACCGGCAATGTTGCTGTCACTGTGGCTGATACTGTTGGCGCGCCCACTTTCGGTTTTAGTCGGACTGCTGCCGTTTCGCGGTTTTAATATCCGTGAACGCTTCTTTATCAGTTGGGTTGGGCTGCGTGGCGCGGTACCGATTATTCTTGCCGTCTTCCCGATGATGGCGGGTCTGCCCCACGCCTCGCTGTTCTTTAATATCGCCTTCTTTGTTGTGTTGGTATCGCTGATCGTTCAGGGAACCTCGCTGGGCTTTGCTGCCCGTAAAGCCAGGGTAATCGTACCGCCTACGGCTTCACCTGTTTCTCGAATCGGACTGGATATCCATCCTGAAAACCCGTGGGAGCACCTGGTTTATCAACTCAGCGCGGATAAATGGTGCGTCGGTGCCGCCCTGCGCGATCTGCATATGCCGCGGGAAACACGCATCGCCGCACTGTTTCGCAATAACCAACTGCTGCACCCGACGGGCAACACGCGCCTGCGCGAAGGGGATATTCTGTGTGTGATTGGGCGCGAGCGGGATCTGCCTGCATTGGGCAAACTGTTCAGCCAGTCACCGCCGGCCGATCTCGATCAGCGATTCTTCGGCGACTTTATTCTTCAGGCCGATGCGCGGTTGCAGGATGTTTCTGAAATCTACGGCATCGATCTGGATGAAGAGCATGACAGACAGCAAACGCTCGGGCAGCTGGTTTCCGACATCATTGGCGGTGCTCCGGTCGTAGGCGATCAGGTTGAGTGGAAAAATCTGATCTGGACCGTGGCGGAAAAAGAAGACAACACAATTATTAAAGTTGGGGTTCGCGTACAGCAGGATAAAGAGTAATTCTGCGGTGTAAGGAGATAAATCCCGGTCTCCTTACACTTTATGCTTTTCTTTTCCGTGGGTAATCTCTACCCTGTACGGCTTGCTTTAATTTGGATCTTACTTCTGCCATGCAAAAATTCACCCTGCTGTTGCTCAGCCTGGTTCTGCTCGCCCCGCTGGGCATCGATCTGTACCTGCCTACTCTGCCGGACATTGCCGTTGGATTAAATACCCCCGTGGCCAATATCCAGACCACAATCCCCCTGTTCCTGCTGGTGATGGGCCTTGGGCAGATTGTCGCCGGGCCGCTGGTCGATAATCTGGGGCGCAAACCTATTGCCATCATCGGCCTGCTGCTCTACGTTGCCGGTAGCGTACTGGCTGCCACCGCTGACGTCTGGCTGCAGTTCCTTGCCGCACGTATTATCCAGGGCTGCGCCGTGTGCTGTACGGCGGTGGTGGCCTTTAGCGGCGTACGCGATCGTCTGAACGGCGATGATGCCGCCCGCGCCTACGGTTTCCTTAACGGCGCGTTGAATATCGTTCCGGCGCTGGCCCCGCTACTGGGTGGTCTGCTGGCTGAAGCCTTTAACTGGCGCGCGCCGTTCTGGTTCCTGACCCTCTACGCACTGTTTATTGGCCTGCTGGTGGTGTTCTTCCTGCCGGAAACGCGCCCGGCAGATACACAAAAAGTGAAAGGGCTGCCGCTGCGCCAGTACTGGCAGATACTGCGTCAGCCGCGCTTCCTGGCCTTTGCTTTCGCTAACGCCGGTGCGCTGGGTATGGTGCTGACCTACGTTTCACTGGCACCTAACGTATTGATGACCGAAGGCCGCCTGTCTGCTCTGCAGTTCTCAATTGCGTTCGGTGCGAACGGCTTCTGGATTATGCTGGTTAGCGTGCTGGTCAATAAGGTGATTCGCAAGCTGGGCCGTCCGATCTGTCTGGCGATTGGCGCACTGGCAATGACCACGGGAGCCGTGATGCTGACAGCTGGCATGTGGTTGCTGCCCGATGCATGGCAGACGCACTGGGCGCTGTATATGCTGCCTGTTGCTGTGTCGGTTGCCGGTCTGGCCTTTACCGTGGGTCCGGCCACCAGCTATGCGCTGGAGCCTTACCAGCAGCAGGCCGGTGTGGCTTCCGCACTGGCGGGCTTTATTCAGATGGCTGGGGGATCGTCAGCGGGATTATTGATGATGGCTCTGCCTCTGGCAGAAAAATCAGCGCTGGCGCTGATGATGGTAGCGGGTGCGCTGCTGGCATTTATCGCCTGGCGCTTCAGTAAAACCGTGCGCGGCACGCTGACCGCGCTCTGATTTCAGACTATCACACCACAACAACCGGCACTCTCGGTGCGAGCGCACACATCAGCTCATACCCGACGGTGCCGGATGCCGCTGCAACATCATCTATCTTGACGTGATTACCCCACAGCTCCACCGCGCTACCGATACCGGCCTGCGGGCAAGGCGTTAAATCAACGGTAATCATATCCATGGAAACGCGGCCAACGATGCGGGTCATGACACCGTCAACCATCACCGGCGTACCGGTTGGTGATATGCGCGGATAGCCGTCAGCATAGCCGCAGGCAACCACACCAATGCGCTGTTCCTCACTGGCACGATACAGGCCGCCGTAACCTACCCGTGCCCCTGGCCCCAGCTGCTGCACGCCAATAATTTCACTGGTTAAAGTCATCACAGGCTTCAATCCGTTACCGGCGATGTCCTGCCACTGCCCGCTGGGTGACGCACCATAGAGAATAATACCAGGGCGAACCCAGTCGTGGTGAGTTTGCGGATGCCACAGTGTCGCGGCTGAGTTAGCGAGGCTGCGCGGGCAATCCAGCCCTTCAGCCGCCTGCTCAATGCGTTGCAGAGGCTCGGCAATGCCTTCCGCCGTTTCCGCTTCGGCGAAGTGCGCCATCAGCGTAATTTCACCCACGTTAGGCAGTGAACGCAGTTTCTGCCATGCGTTATGTACCTGCTCCGGCTGGAAGCCAAGCCGGTTCATACCGCTGTTCATCTTGAGGTAAATATCCAGCGGCGCGGAGAGTTTGGCCTTTGCCAGCGCCTGAATCTGCCAGTTACTGTGCACGCTGGTGGTCAGGCGATAGCGATCGAGTATGTCCAGATCCTCCGGGTGGAAAAATCCTTCCAGCAACAGGATAGGTTTCTTCCATCCGCGTTCGCGCAGCAGGATCGCCTCTTCAAGATCCAACAGCCCAAAACCATCGGTTTCCTGCAGGCTCTGCCAGACGCGCTCAATGCCGTGCCCGTAGGCATTGGCTTTAACCACTGACCACAGGCGCGAGCCGCCTGCAGCCTTGCGGGCAACGGCCAGGTTTTGCCGCAACGCGGCGGTATCGATCGTTGCGACAATCGGACGCGACATACTCTCTCCTTGAACTTTCAATACGGTAAGTTAACGGATACTGGCACCGTGTAATGAGCGGGCCGGCGTTGGCGTATAGCCCGGTAAATAGCGCATTACCGACAGATCTTCCGCCATAATTGCCGGCGTTTTACCCGTAATAATATCCGCCAGAAGCTGACCGGAGCCGCAGGCCATCGTCCAGCCCAGAGTACCATGACCGGTATTAAGATACAGGTTTTTCAATGGAGTACGACCCACGATCGGTGTGCCATCCGGGGTCATCGGGCGCAGCCCGCTCCAGAATGTTGCCTCGGCAACATTACCCCCGTGCGGGAACAGATCGCGTACAACCATTTCCAGGGTACCGCGGCGTGCCGGTAATAATTTCGTATTATAGCCAACTATTTCCGCCATTCCGCCGACGCGGATACGATTATCAAACCGTGTGATCGCCACCTTATAAGTCTCATCCAGCACGGTGGAAACCGGCGCGGCGCTCTCGTCGGTAATCGGTACGGTCAGCGAGTAGCCTTTCAGCGGATAGACCGGGATTTTGACGATGTCGTGCAGCAACGCGGTGGAGAACGATCCGAAAGCCACCACGTAGGCATCTGCGGTAATGATTTCCTCGCCGCACTTCACGCCGCGGATCTGGTTTCCTTCCTGCAGCAGTGCATCCACCTGCATGTTGAAACGGAAGTTCACCCCCGCTTCCGCCGCCATTTTGGCCAGACGCTGAGTAAAGAGCTGGCAGTCGCCGGTTTCATCATTCGGCAGGCGCAGACCGCCGGTGAGTTTATGCTGCGTGGTAGCCAGCGCAGGTTCGACCCGAGCCAAATCGGCGGCTTCCAGCAGTTCATAGGGCACGCCCGCGTCTTTCAGCACGGCAATATCCTTCGCCGCGCTCTCATACTGCTGCGCGGTACGGAACAGCTGTAACGTGCCGCCCTGGCGGCCTTCATACGCGATACCGGTGTCCTGACGCAGCGCTTTCAGGCAGTCACGGCTGTATTCGGACAGGCGGACCATACGGCTTTTATTCTGCTGGTAATGGCTCATGTCGCAGTTGCGCAGCATTTTCCACATCCACTCGAGCTGGAAGCGGCTGCCGTCAAGGCGAATCGCCAACGGCGCGTGGCGCTGAAACATCCATTTAACCGCTTTCAGCGGCACGCCCGGTGCTGCCCACGGTGCGGCATAGCCCGGAGATATCTGCCCGGCGTTGCCAGCACTGGTTTCCAGCGCCGCATCCGGCTGGCGATCGATAACCGTAACCTCGTGGCCCGCCTGCGCCAGGTACCACGCACTGGCCACGCCGACCACCCCACTACCGAGAATGACAACACGCATACCGAACCCCATCTGGCTTTCAAAAGAACATTACACTACATGAGAGCTTTTATTACCGAGTAAACCACCAGGAAAAGCACTCACTCTCCGCTGACAAATTTCACATATTTTTCACCCAGCCAGCGAATAAAAACAAGATATCACTACGAATACAGTCAAAAATCCTTCATTTTTCATAATTACAGCATCTTAAAAACAATTTTTGGAATAAAACGCCTGTTAACAGCACAAACCTTTCACATCATATCTTTTGGTTATAAACAGGATTTAATTCTGAAAAATAGTTACTTTTGGGCATTTCCCATCACAGAAAAATCTTTTTTTAAATCGCGCTCTATTTTCTGTCGAAGATTTCATTTGTTTTCACGAGAGGGATAAGAGACAGTGAACTATCATTGAGATATTGGCTTTTATTCCAGGCTTATCAACGCGACACGAATGCGGGGGTGAGTTGACATGAAAACGGACATTTTGTCGCTACGTGCTGTATCGCCAGAAACCGGTTTTATAAAAAGGGGTGCGCTATGACAACGATCTTTGACGTTCCAATTACGGACAGCAAACGACTCAATGATGGACCAGACTGGACGTTCGACCTGCTTGATGTATATCTGAAGGAGATCGATCGCGTTGCCAAATCCTACCGACTGGATACCTACCCTCATCAGATAGAGGTCATTACCTCAGAGCAGATGATGGATGCTTACTCCAGCGTGGGGATGCCAATCAACTATGCGCACTGGTCGTTCGGCAAAAAATTTATCGAAACCGAACAGCGCTACAAGCACGGTCAGCAGGGGCTGGCCTATGAAATTGTTATCAACTCTAACCCCTGCATCGCCTACCTGATGGAAGAGAACACCATGACCATGCAGGCGTTGGTGATGGCGCATGCCTGCTATGGTCACAACTCCTTCTTTAAAAATAACTATCTGTTCCGCAGCTGGACCGATGCCAGCTCCATTGTTGACTATCTGATTTTCGCCCGGAATTACATCAGCGAATGTGAAGAACGCTACGGGCTTGAACAGGTTGAGCGGCTGCTGGATTCCTGCCATGCGCTGATGAACTACGGCGTTGATCGCTACAAACGACCGCAAAAAATTTCGCTACAGGAAGAGAAAGCACGACAGAAGAGCCGCGAGGAGTATCTGCAAAGCCAGGTCAATATGCTGTGGCGTACCCTGCCGCGCCGTGAGCGCGAGGAAACACAGTATTCAGCCGCCCGCTATCCGTCTGAGCCGCAGGAAAATCTGCTGTACTTTATGGAGAAAAACGCGCCACTGCTGGAACCCTGGCAGCGTGAGTGCCTGCGCATCGTCAGAAAAGTCAGCCAGTACTTTTACCCGCAAAAGCAAACTCAGGTAATGAACGAAGGCTGGGCAACGTTCTGGCACTACACCATCCTGAATCATCTGTATGACGAAGGAAAAGTCTCTGAGCGCTTTATGCTGGAGTTTCTGCACAGCCATACTAACGTGGTGTATCAACCGCCGTATAACAGCCAGTGGTACAACGGTATTAACCCTTATGCACTGGGCTTTGCTATGTTCCAGGATATTCAGCGCATCTGCCAGCATCCGACCGAGGAGGACCGCTACTGGTTCCCGGATATTGCCGGTAAGGACTGGCTGGAAACCCTGCATTTTGCCATGCGCGAATTTAAGGACGAGAGTTTTATCAGCCAGTTCCTGTCACCTAAGGTGATGCGAGATTTCCGCCTGTTCACCGTACTGGATGACGATCGCAATAACTATCTGGAGATTGCCGCAATTCATGATGAGGCAGGCTATCGGGCCATTCGGCAGCAGCTTTCCGCACAGTACAATCTGAGCAATCTGGAACCTAACATTCAGGTTTACGATGTGGATCTGCGCGGTGACCGTTCGCTGACGCTGCGCTACGTGCCGCAGAATCGCGCTCCTCTGGATAAAAGCCGCCGCGAGGTTCTTAAGCACGTTCATCGGCTTTGGGGCTTTGACGTTACGCTTGAACAGCAGAATGAAGATGGTAGCACCGAAATTCTTGACCGCTGCCCACCGCGCCCGAGTACCCCGCTCTGACGACTTTTTTCTGACGAATGTCTAACTAAAAACGCCCCCGAAGAATAGATTTCATTCGGGGGCGTTTTATATTGAGCTGACCGTCAGCGGCGCGGCGGCGGCAGATCCGTCGGCATACTGACCTGCATAGCATGCCAGATTTCACCGCTGCGGCGGCCGTAGTCACGAACGATGTCGGCGATCTGTTCGTGCTCGTGAGAATGACAGATATGCAGCAGGTGCTGATAAAAATCCTGCGCTACGCGGCGGGCTTCGGGGTTAGAGAAATAGTGGCGTCCAACCCGGGTATATAGCCCTCTTAGCCCATTAAGTATTAAACCGTAGATCGGGTTACCGGAAGCAAAGGCAAGACCACGGAAGATACTGTAATCCAGCTCGGTGTAGGCTTCTGCGTGGTCGTCAATATCGCGGGCGGTTTCCAGCACTTCTTTCGCCTTTTCAGGATAACTGCGAATCGCCCGTCGAATAAAGATGGAGGAGATATCGGTACGCACGGAGAGCAGATTATCAATCAGCTGAGGCACGCTGTCATGATCAAGCCGGGCGAGCGTTTCAAGAATACTCAGTCCGGAGGTTTCCCAGAAGTTATTCACTCGCGTCGGTTTACCGTGCTGAATAGTCAGCCAGCCATCGCGGGCCAGACGCTGCAACACTTCACGAAGCGTGGTGCGCGTAACGCCAATTAACTCAGAGAGTTCACGTTCAGCAGGCAGTATCGAGCCAGGGGGAAAACGGTTATTCCAGATACTTTCTATTATATATTCTTCCGCGAAACCGGCAGGGCTCTGTGCCTTGATGACCATAAGCTTTTTGTTTCCATTGCGTTCATAACTGCAAAAATTCATCTCATCATACCAGAGGCCCCAGGCTACACATAGCTCATGGCAAGAGGAAAATGTCGATCGCCAGCAAAAAAATAAGCTTTATCCTGGTCTTTATACGGCGTTTATTCCCTTTTGTCCGTTCGGATTGAACACGTGTCTTCGCCAGCGTCTTTTTTCGTACCAATTTTAATTTAAGTCATTTTGCTGCCTAAATTTTTCTTGCCCCGAGGCTGGAATACGGCGGCATTTGGTTTACACTGCCGAATCAACGCTTACTACACGGATAGACTTATGTTGAGATACCTGAATCGCTGTTCATATGGCCGGGGTGCCTGGCTGTTAATGGCGTTTACTGCTTTTGCCCTCGAATTGACGGCGCTCTATTTTCAGCATGTGATGTTGCTTAAACCCTGCGTAATGTGCATTTACGAACGTTGCGCGCTGTTCGGTATTATGGGCGCCGGTCTCGTTGGCGCTATCGCACCAAAAACGCCGCTGCGCTGGGTGGCGATTCTGATCTGGCTGTACAGTGCGTGGGAAGGTGTTCGTCTGGCCTGGGAACACACCATGCTGCAGTTGCATCCGTCACCCTTCGTGACCTGCGACTTTGCGGCACGTTTCCCGTCCTGGCTACCGCTGGATAAATGGCTGCCTTCGGTATTCGTTGCCAGCGGCGACTGTGCAGAACGCTCATGGACGCTGCTGAATATGAGTATGCCGCAGTGGCTGGTAGGAATCTTTGCTGCCTATCTATTAGTGGCCGTACTGGTGCTAATTGCCCAGGCGTTTAAACCGAAAAAACGCGATTTGTTCTCGCGCTAAATGATAAGGCCAGCAAATATGCTGGCCTTATTCTCTTTACGCGACTGACTGATACTCAGTTGCCGTATCCACGTGGGCGATTGATGATGTGCTCTTCCCAGTCCACTACTTCACTTTCATGTACCGCAATATGGCGCACTGAGATCCTTGCAGCGTGCATTGCCGCACGCGATCCCTTCCGTAAAGGATGCCAGACCGGCAGCGTTTTGCCTTCTGCCAGCACGCGATAGGCGCAGCTTGGCGGCAGCCACGAAAAGGTCGGCAGATTATCACGCGTCAGCTTGATGCAGTCCTCTTCCAGCTCAAAACGGTGCTCATAGTTTCGGCACTGGCAGGTTTTGATGTTCAGCTGATTACAGGCGACATTGGTAAAGTAAATTTCATCCGTGTCGGCATCCTGCAGCTTGTTCAGGCAGCACTGACCACAGCCATCGCACAGGGATTCCCATTCCTCATCGCTCATCTGCTCCAGCGTTTTTTGCTGCCAGAAAGGGTTATCAGTCATGTCGGTGTCCGGTAAAAGTAAAAACCCGCACCTTATAAAGGGTTTGGGCTGAGTATGCAAGTTTTACAGTACTCGGGTAGCAATACCGTGGCCGCCGAGCGACAGTTCCAGCTTATCGCCAGAGACCATCGGCCCAACGCCTTCTGGCGTACCGGTCAGGATCACATCGCCAGCGCGCAGGGTGAAAAACTTGCTCATATAGGCAATCAGCGGCAGGATTTGGTGGATCATATCGGCGGTACTGCCGTGCTGGCGAACTTCGCCGTTGACGATCAGTTTAAGCTCAACGTTTTGCGGATCGGCAGTAAATTCATTGCGCGGGATGAAACCGGAGATTGGGCAAGAGTTATCAAACCCTTTCGCTTTCTCCCACGGCTGACCGGCCTTCTTACAGCCCGCCTGGACATCACGCAGGGTTAAATCCAGCGCTACGCCGTAGCCTGCAATGGCCTGAGCCACATGCTCTTCGCTGGCATGTTTTAACGTGGCACCAATCAGCACCGCCAGTTCCACTTCATGATGTACGGCACCGAGACCCTGCGGGATGGATAGCGGCTGACGGATATCGCACAGTGCGGTTTCCGGTTTGATAAACAGTACAGGTTCGGTCGGGGTCGCGCTGCCCATCTCTTTTATATGTTTGGCGTAGTTACTGCCAACGCAAACCACTTTATTGACCGGAAAATCTAACAATGCGCCTTGCCAGTTGTGATGCTGATACATGTTTTTCCCCTGCTTTGTTGAACGGCAGCCTCGACTATAAGCCGCGACCACCCCGTTTTACTGTGCGATAGCATCGGCCATCATGCCAATACTAATGGCAAAATAATAAGATCGATTCCAGTGCATTAGCGTACGGAAATTGTCATAAACCATAAATGAACGACCATCACCATCTTCAGGCGTGATGATCCACGCGCGTCCAGGTGCATTTCCCTGCGATGCCGCTTTGACGGTTACGCCAAGCTGCTGCCACTGTAGCGGCGTTTTCGCCTGTGCGTTTTTCAACCCGCTTAATTCGGTATCAAATCCCTGCGGCAGGGTGACTTCCGTTCCCCATCCCTGCCCGGCTTTCCAGCCTTCTTTCTGCAGATAGTTGGCGATGGAGGCAAACACGTCGTCAACGTTATTCCAGATATCTATTTTGCCGTCGCCGTCGCCGTCCTTACCGTAGTTCAGGAATGAACTGGGCATAAACTGGCTTTGCCCCATCGCACCCGCCCACGAACCCTTCAGCTCATCTGCTGTCATGCCCTGCTGCTGAATGATTTTCAGCGCGGCCATCAGCTCTTTTGTGAAGAACGCTTCACGACGTCCCTCAAAGGCTAAGGTAGCGAGTGCCGAAATCACGTCCTCTTTGCCCTGAATGGTGCCGAACTGGCTCTCCATTGCCCACAGCGCAACAATATACGAAGGCGAAACACCCGACGCTGCCGCAACGCTATCCAGCTGTGCGCGATACGCGGTGAGCCTGTCACGCCCCTTCTCAATTTTGCCCAGTGTCAGTACGCGGCTGAGATAATCGTTAAGCGTTACTTTATGTTCAAGCTGGCTGCGATCGGATTGTATCGCGCGGTCAACAAAATGAACGCCGGTGAAGGCGGTATCGATCGTCGCCTGATTGAACCCCTGCAGGCGAGCGGTGGCTTTAAGCTGTTCAACATAGCCGGGGAACTGTGCGGGATCGCGCCCCTGCTGTGACAGCGTAGCACTGCCCGAAGAAGATAATGCGCCAGGTGGGATTGCAGCATAACTTAAACTCATGCTGCTCGAAATAGACAACAAAGTTAACAGCGTGGTAAGGAGTGGCAATTTCATGCATGCATCCTTTAATCACTTCACCCGCGCCGGATTTAAATGCTCAACCCGGCGCGGGTGATATATTTACAGACGATTCCTAGTTAAACTTTTTTATGATTTTCCAGATGCATCTTCAGCAGACTTTCCGGTGGCGGCGGCATTTGTAAATAAAATCCTTCATCACGTAATGCAGCTTTAACTTTTTCGATATCAGCGCTTACCAGCTTCTTACTGCCGTCCAGCGGCAGCAGCATCGCCAGCTGCGGTTTGCCAAAGCCATTCATCAGAGCTTCAGGGACCCGGGAAAAATCGTCTTTTTTTTCGACATAAAGATAAGTCTGGTCGCGTTTAGTACTTCGATAGATCACACAAAACATATTTTTTACTCGAATTAACCTGGAAGGTAGCTTGCCTGGATATTACAGTAACTATAACATGCTTACAGAACTTCGGAATATTGTCCTGATTTGATTAACCAGCACAATGTGCGGCTATTTTAGACGGGATGATAAATAACAGGACTGAACGGGACAGATGCCACAATCGCCAATTGAGTTAAAGGGCAGCAGTTTTACACTTTCTGTCCTACATTTGCACCATACCGATCCTGCCACCGTCCGTAAGGCGCTGGCGGAAAAGGTCAGCCAGGCTCCGGCCTTTCTGAGAAATGCGCCCGTCGTTGTCAATGTCTCAGCGTTAACCCGCGATGTTAACTGGCGGCAGATGCAGCAGGCCATCGTGGGTTCAGGCCTGCATATCGTCGGCGTCAGTGGCTGTAAAGATGAACAGTTAAAGCGCGCGATTTCACGTTCAGGGCTGCCATTATTAACCGAAGGTAAAGAAAAAAAGCCTGCGGGTGATGTGCAACCCGAAGTTCCGGTTGTCGTACCCGCAGTTCCAGCCGCAGCGGCTGAGCCCTCGGTCGAGAGAACCCGGGTGATTTCCACGCCTGTTCGTTCCGGGCAACAAATCTATGCCAAAAACTGCGATCTCATCGTCACGAATAATGTCAGCGCGGGCGCCGAACTGATTGCGGATGGCAATATCCATATTTATGGCATGATGCGCGGCCGTGCCCTCGCCGGAGCCGGTGGCGACAAAGGCAGCCAGATTTTTTGCACTAATTTATCAGCGGAGCTGGTTTCCATAGGCGGTGTGTACTGGATTATGGACCAGATACCGAACGAGTTTTTCGGAAAAGCTTCTCGTCTTTGTCTCAAAGACGGTGAGCTGACCATTCAGACATTGAACTGAGCCATGCTCGCAAGCCCTTTCTTTTCTAAGGAAATTACTATATGGCACGCATAATTGTTGTTACATCGGGTAAAGGAGGCGTTGGTAAAACCACGTCCAGCGCGGCCATCGCTACCGGTTTAGCGCAAAAAGGAAAAAAGACGGTTGTTATCGACTTTGATATCGGCCTGCGTAACCTCGATTTGATAATGGGCTGTGAGCGCCGCGTTGTTTATGACTTCGTCAACGTGATCCAGGGTGATGCCACGCTGAATCAGGCGTTAATCAAAGATAAGCGCACCGACAATTTGTTTATTTTGCCCGCATCGCAAACCCGTGATAAAGACGCACTGACCCGCGAAGGCGTGGAAAAAGTGCTGAACGATCTCGCCGCTATGGAGTTCGACTTTGTCATTTGTGATTCACCGGCTGGGATTGAAACCGGCGCGCTGATGGCGCTCTATTTCGCTGATGAAGCGGTGATCACCACCAACCCGGAAGTATCTTCCGTGCGTGACTCCGACCGTATCCTCGGTATTCTGTCGTCGAAGTCTCGGCGGGCGGAAAATTCGCAGGATGCCATCAAAGAGCATTTACTGCTGACCCGCTACAACCCGGGCCGCGTGAGCCGTGGCGATATGCTGAGCATGGAAGACGTGCTGGAAATTCTGCGCATTCCTCTGGTCGGGGTCATCCCTGAGGATCAGTCCGTACTGCGCGCCTCAAACCAGGGCGAGCCTGTCATCCTCGATACCGAATCCGATGCAGGCAAAGCCTATGCTGATACCGTTGACCGCCTTCTTGGAGAAGAACGCCCCTTCCGCTTCATTGAAGAAGAGAAGAAGGGATTCCTGAAACGCCTGTTTGGGGGATAAACCATGGCCTTACTCGACTTCTTTTTATCCCGAAAAAAGAGCACTGCTAACATAGCCAAGGAACGGCTGCAGATTATCGTTGCAGAACGCAGAAGGGGGGACAGTGAACCCCAGTATCTGCCTCAGTTAAAAAAGGATCTTCTGGAAGTCATCTGCAAATACGTAAAAATCGATCCGGAGATGCTCAGCGTCAAGCTGGATCAAAAAGAAGGTGATATTTCCATTCTGGAGCTGAACGTTACGCTGCCTGAGTCGGAAGAAGCCGATAAATGATCCTCTCCGGCTCATAATCTTCCCCTGCGCAAAGGCAGGGGAAAATTGTTTGCCGTCAGTCCGCGTTAAGGATTTCGTTAATCCCCGCCTCCAGCAGCGTGCCCCGCCAGCCATCGATCAGCTCCGGTTTACGATCCCGCGGTTTGAGTTGCCAGGACCAGCTCAGCAATTGATTAATCTGACGGCGTGATGCCAGCAGCTCCTGGCTGACGCCATGCTGTTCCGCCGCACTGGCCACCAGCGCTTTAATCGCTTTGAACACCGACTTATAGCGCGGATGGTCAATCAGGTTGGCAACCGGCTCCGGCAGTTCGCTCTCGTCCAGCGCTTCGGCTTTCGCCACCATCGCCAGCAGCGCCCGTCCGTGGAAGCGGATCTCCTGCCCCGGCACGCCGAGATGTTCCAGCTCGCCCAGCGAGCCCGGCAGGTAGCGCGCAATTTTCCATAAATTCTCTTCACGCACCACAAAATTCACCGCCATATCCTTTTCGCGCGCCGTCTCCAGACGCCATGCGGCCATCAGACGTAACGCGGCCAGCTGGCGCGGCCGCAGCTGCCAGGCGTTGGTAATTTCACGATAAGCATCCTGCGGGTCGAGCTGTGTGGTACGGCGCTGGCACAGCAGGCGGCATTCATCCAGCGCAGCGGCCATCTGCCCGGCGGTTTCCGTTTCGGCCATCAACTTGTGTGCGATGGGAAGCAGATAGAAAACGTCAGCGGCAGCGTACTGGCACTGTTTCTCCGTCAGCGGGCGCGCCATCCAGTCGGTACGAGATTCGCTTTTGTCCAGGGCGATACCGGTAAAGGATTCAACGATAGTGGCAAAGCCGCAGGAAAGGGGACGACCGGAAAAGGCTGCAAGGATCTGAGTATCAATCATCGGGTCAGGAAGTTCGCCAAACTCATGCAGGAACACTTCCAGGTCTTCGCTCCCTGCATGCAGGAACTTGACGATTTCACGATCCTGCAACAGGTCACGGAACGGTTTCCAGTCTCCGATGGTCAGCGGATCGATTAGCGAAATCGTCTCACCGTCAAAAAGCTGAATCAGGCCCAGCCGGGGATAATAGGTGCGCGTGCGAACAAATTCGGTATCCAGCGCCAGTGCCGAAACCTGACGGGCACGCTGGCAAATCTCGGCCAGCGCTTCGTTGCTGGTAATCATGGTGTAATTCAAAATAACAGTCTCTTGTCGCAGGCAGCATCGCGGCCTGCCTGTGCAGGTGTTAGAAATAATAATGCCGGGTGCATCCCGGCATTTTTTCCCCGTCGCCCCGACCACAACGATGATGCAGCCGGATAGCAACGGAGTATCGATATCGCGCAGTCGTTCCCTCAGACTGCCGTTTTTTGCGCCGCCTTAATCGCTTCATCGCGCAGTTCCCGGCGCAGAATTTTTCCGACGTTGGTCTTCGGCAGCTCTTCACGGAACTCCACAATTTTCGGAACTTTATATCCCGTCAGATACTTTTTACAGTGCGCTATCAGCTCTTCTTTAGTCAGGGAAGCATCCTTCTTCACCACGCATATTTTCACCGACTCGCCGGCTACGTCGTTGGGAACGCCGATTGCGGCGGCTTCCCGCACTTTCGGATGCAGCATCAGCACATCTTCGATTTCATTGGGATAAACATTAAACCCGGAAACCAGAATCATGTCTTTTTTACGGTCAACGATGCGAAGAAAGCCTTCATGATCAACGGTAACAATATCGCCGCTGCGAAGCCATCCATTTTTTAAAACTTCATCCGTCGCGTCAGGGCGCTGCCAGTAGCCCAGCATCACCTGCGGTCCTTTAATGCACAGCTCACCCGGTTCACCCGGCGCGACCTCATTGCCCTCATCGTCAACCAGCTTCACATCGGTCGACGGCACCGGCAGGCCGATGCTGCCGTTGTGGCACTGGATATCGTACGGGTTGACCGAAACCAGCGGCGAGCACTCCGTCAGGCCGTAACCCTCCAGCAGATAGTGCCCGGTCAGTTTTTCCCAGCGCTCAGCAACGGACTTCTGTACAGCCATCCCGCCCCCTGCCGAAAGACTGAGGCTGGAGAAATCCAGCTTGTTGAAGCCTTCATCGTTCAGCAGCGCGTTGAACAGCGTGTTAACGCCGGTAATGGCGGTGAAGGGGTATTTTGCCAGCTCCTTAACCAGGCCCGGAATATCACGCGGGTTGGTGATCAGCAGGTTGGCACCGCCGAGATCGATAAACAGCAGGCAGTTAACCGTCAGCGCGAAGATATGGTACAGCGGCAGTGCCGTGACCACCGTCTCCTGCCCTTCTTTCAACAAAGAACCGTAGGTGGCACGGGTCTGTTCAAGGTTGGCCTGCATATTACGGTGGGTGAGCATAGCACCCTTCGCCACGCCGGTGGTACCACCGGTGTACTGCAGAAACGCCAGGTCATCATTAATGACGTCCGGCTTGGTGTAATCCAGACTCGCCCCGCGCTGCAGAGCCTGACGGAATGAAATCGCCCCAGGCAGATGATACTTGGGCACCATCTTTTTGATGTACTTCACCACGAAGTTAACCAGCGTGCCCTTTGCCGTTGACAGCTGATCGCCAAGCCGGGTGAGGATCACATGCTTAACCTGCGTTTTCGCGACAACTTTTTCCAGCGTGTGGGCAAAGTTGGAGACAATCACAATAGCGCTGGCACCGCTGTCATTCAGCTGATGTTCTAATTCTCGCGGGGTATAAAGCGGGTTAACGTTGACCACCGTCATTCCCGCTCGCAGTATGCCAAACAGGGCAATGGGATATTGCAGCAGGTTGGGCATCATCAGCGCCACACGGTCGCCTTTCTTCAGCCCCAGTTCCTGTTGCAGATAGGCGGCAAACGCCCGGCTGCGAATATCAAGCTGTCGGTAAGACAGGCTCTGCCCCATATTGATGAACGCCGTCTGTTCGGCATAGCGCAGTACCGCGTGTTCAAACAGGTCAATGAGGGAGCGGTAACGGTCCGCATTAATTTCTGCCGGAACATCGGCCGGATAACGGTTAAGCCAGACCTTTTGCAAGGAGTCACCTCGAAAATGAGTATTAGTAGTCATCGCAGCTCAGCCTCTGATTTCTGTTAACATTATTTTAACTCAGCGTACCAGTTTGCTCAGCTCTCCGTTTTGAGGTTGCGAAGCCCATCACTAAAAATTTCTCACCGGGAGAAAAGTAAACAAAAAAAAGGCATACCCGCTGAAACACAGCGGATATGCCGTGAAAATTTCGCTACAGCACGACTACTCGGTCAGGATTGTCTGAACCTGCGCCGGTGCCGGGGAGTAATAGCCCCAGGGCGGTGGGCCCCAGTATCCGCCGTGGCGACGACCATGACCGGGACCATACCAGATCCACGGGTCAATCGGCTGCGGTGCCGATACAACTTGCTGCACCATATGCCAACGCTGGTAACCTGTTACTTTCACTACAACAAAGTTGTAGTTAGCATCACCAATTTTGCCTTTTTCAATCCCGGCGATAGGCCCGACAACGGTGACCATTTGGTTATTGAAGTTAATCGGATCGACAAAGCCGTTGACGTCAGCGAACACGCGACCAATCGTCGCCGACCCTAAAATCGGTCGTGCTGTATCATCCAGACGCATTGCGGCAATCTCAAGACGGGTCATGCCGTTCTTGTTACTGACGCTAATCACTTTACCGCCGAAGCGCGATTCCTGCCCGACATAGAGCTGTGGCGCATTAAGCACTCGCACCAGATCCTGCTGCGGCATTGCCGACGTTCCCTTCACTGAATCAGGCACGGTCACGCAACCTGAAAGCAATAAGGACGTTAATAACAAACCACTCAACTGCCAAAAACGAGATTTACGCATAAGATTCTCCCAGGTACTGTTGATTTGACTGCACCGTGGCGAAATAGTTGCTGCGACTCACTCGCGGCCCGGTAATTTTTTCCATGTCACTTCATTACGCAAATAAGTCGGTTCTGCATGCTCCGGAGCGACAGTTTCCCCCGCTGCCAGCGCCTGCGAGGCAAGAATCAGCATGTCCTCAGCGGCAGGCAATTCCACCTCACTGACAGTTAACACCAGTTGGCTGTTTTCAGCCAGATCAGGCCATGCTTTCCAGCCGGTCCCCACACAGGACCATTCACCGCTTAACGCGGCCATACGTTCACTTGCCGCCTGAGGACTGAGCACGGCTTCGCTCTCTTCGCCATGCCAGATGCCCTGTTCATCGCGCTGGTACTCAGCCCAGTAAACTTCGCCCATGCGGGCATCAATGGCGGCCAGCACCCGCGTTGCGCCGTTCAGTCGCCAGGCGCCCTGCGCCATCGTTTTCAGCGTGGACACGCCAATCAGCGGCAGCTCCGCACCAAGCGACAGCCCCTGCGCAATGCCGATGCCGATGCGAACGCCGGTGAAACTTCCCGGCCCACGACCAAAAGCCAGGGCATCAAGATCCTTCAGCGCCACGCCACCCTGCTGCAGGATGTCCTGCACCATAGGGAGAATGCGCTGGGTATGTTCCCGCGGGCAGAGTTCAAAATGGGCCAGTCGTTGCTGGTTATTCAACAGGGCAACCGAGCAGGCTTCCGTGGCCGTATCAATGGCTAAAATTCGCGTGGACATTGCAACCTCAGGGATAAAAATTTCGGCGCGAATAATAGCACAAAGCGCGCCAAATTGATGACTGTCGCGTTATGGCTTGAGAAACGCCGCCGCCCGGCTGATATCTCGCGTACGCGGTGTAGGCGGTAAGCTGTTCAAAAACACCGCACCGTAGGGCCGCATCACCAGCCGATTATCACAAATCACCAGCACGCCGCGATCGTCAACGTCGCGGATCAGGCGGCCAACGCCCTGCTTTAGCGTGATAACGGCATCCGGAAGCTGTACCTGATCGAACGGGTCGCCGCCGCGCAGTTTGCAGTCTTCCATTCTCGCTTTAAGTAATGGATCGTCGGGCGAAGTGAACGGCAGCTTATCGATAATGACCAGCGACAGCGTATCGCCCCGCACATCAACCCCTTCCCAGAAGCTGCTGGTGGCAACCAGCAGCGCATTACCCGCGGCAATAAACTGCTTCAACAGCTGGCCTTTGCTGGTTTCCCCCTGAAGCAGTACCGGCAAAGTTAGCGTTGCGCGAAACTCCGCGGCCAGATCGCGCATCACCTGATGAGAGGTACAGAGGAAAAAGCAGCGGCCATTGTTGGCTTCGATCAGCGGACGCAGCATGCGCGCCAGCTGGCGAGCTCCACCGGGTTGATTAGGCGAAGGCAGATTACGCGGAACGCACAGCAGCGCCTGACGGGAATAGTCAAACGGGCTGTCGAGGATCAGCGTTTCGGCCTTTTCCACGCCCAGGCGCTCAACGAAATGGGTAACCTGTTCGTTCACCGCCAGCGTGGCAGAGGTGAAGATCCAACTGGCCGGGCGCTCTTCCATCACCTCGCGGAAACGATCCGAGACGGAAAGCGGCGTCAGAGCCAGGATAAAGTGGCGGGAGTTGCATTCATACCAGTAGCTGAAGCCAGGCTGCGAAACATCTTTCAGCCGTTTCAGCCTTCCACGATAGAGCGCCGCGCGCTCAAATGCCGCATCCAGCAGCGCCGAACGCCCCAGCGACAACTTCGCCACGTCATAACACAGCTCCAGCGCGTCATCGAGTAACAGCAGCGCTCGCTGCACATGGGGATCGCTAAGCAGCTCGCGCAGGTTGCCACGAAACCCCGGATCGCCTAAAGCCAGGCGAAAATCCTGCGCGCTTTGCGCCAGCCGGTCGGCTGACTTTTGCAGCTGCTGCACATCGCGGATCTCGGTACGGTAGGCAATGGTGATGTCTTTGGCCAGGTCCAGCAGCTGGCGGCTGGAGAGCTGCTGGCCGAAATACTGGCTGGCGATATCCGGCACCTGATGTGCCTCATCGAAGATCATGACGTCTGCTTCCGGGATCAGTTCGGCAAAACCGCTCTCTTTTACCACCATATCAGCCAGGAACAGGTGGTGGTTAACCACCACCACGTCAGCATCCATCGCCTTGCGGCGCGCCCTGACCACGAAGCAGTCTTTGTACTGCGGGCAGTCGCTGCCCAGACAGTTATCGTTAGTGCTGGTGACGAGCGGCCAGATGGTGCTGTCCTCCGCCACGCCGCCGCAGGTACTGATATCGCCATCAACGGTTTCGCTGGACCAGCCGCGCAGATGGACCAGATCGCTCATCGCCTGCACGGCGAGTTCCCCCCCGGCCATCGACTGCTGCTCAAGCCGTTCAAGGCACAGATAGTTAGAACGGCCTTTAAGCAACGCCAGCGTACCTTTGAATTTTAACGCCTTTGCCACCGTGGGTAGATCGCGGCTGTAGAGCTGATCCTGCAGGGCTTTCGAACCGGTGGAAACAATCACTTTCTTCCCGGAGCGCAGTGCGGGTGCCAGATAGGCATAGGTTTTGCCGGTGCCGGTACCGGCCTCAACGACCAGTTCACCGCGCATATCGATGGCTTTCGCCACCGCGGCGGCCATTACCCGCTGCGGTTCACGCGGTTTAAAACCGGGGATCGCCTGCGCCAGAGCGCCGTCCACTGCAAAATCGTCTGCCACAAATCCTCACTACCGGAGAGAAACTACTGTGATTATATCAGTATTAGGGGGGTGATACAAAAACCGGCCCCGTTGAGTTTGTGAGGATGCGTAATGCCTCACAGCAGGTGACTCCCGCAGTGGTTTATGCCAGGCTAGCGCCGGTTAATTTAATGTGCTAAAAGGAAAACTCATGACCATTGAACGTATCGATCCGGAACATCGTATGTCGGAAGCCGTCATCCATAATGACGTGGTGTACTACACCAGCGTGCCGGAAAATCTGGATGAGGATGCTGAGGCACAGACGGCGAATGCGCTGGCGGTAATCGATCGCATTCTGACGCGCGTAGGTTCGGACAAGAGCCGCATCCTGGATGCCACTATTTTCCTGGTCAATAAAGAAGATTTTGCCGCGATGAACCGCGCATGGGATGCGTGGGTGTCGCCTGGAAATGCCCCGGTTCGCTGTACCGTTCACGCCGGGCTGATGAATCCAAAATATCTGGTTGAAATCAAAGTCGTTGCGGCAAGATGAGTAGCGCCCCTGCCCTGGCGGCAGGGGGCTTTATATCAGTAATCTTCGTCTTCTTCTTCGTCGTCTTCATCATCCTGACTATCGGCATGATGCTCGTCGTCTTCATCGTCAAACATCACCGCAACGTGGCCGCCGGTGTGCGTGCTGCGGATTTCTTCCGCCACCATGGCAATGGCCTGGCCGCTGGTCAAACCTTCTGACATCAGCTGATGAATGCGTTCTACGGCCTGCTGCTGCTGTTCATGTGTCAGCGCGGGTAATCCTGTAAACATAGTGGCTCCTGAGTGCTCGTGCGGCGCGGATTATTTCACGAGTGACAAAGAGATGCCAGCGGCAGAAAAATATGCCAGGCTTGCACCCCTGTAACGGATCACCCTGCTGAAGAATTATGCTGCCTGTTCTACATTCACTGAAGTATACGCCGGATGCCGTCGAGCATCAGTTTGCCGCTCTGGCACATTTGCCCTGGGCAATGCTGCTGCATTCCGGCTTTGCCGATCACAGCGACAACCGCTTCGATATCCTGGTAGCCGATCCGTTCTGTACGCTGACAACACGCGGTGAGCAGACCGCCATCGATGAAAACGGCACGGTCAGCCATTCCGCTGAGGACCCGCTTACCCTGCTTGCTGCGAAACTGGGGCGTGCTGCTATGCAGGCCACACCGTGTGACGATTTGCCGTTCCAGGGCGGTGCACTCGGACTTTTCGGCTATGACCTTGGCCGCCGGTTCGAAACGCTTCCCGAGCTCGCCGAGAGTCAGTTAACCACACCGGATATGGCCGTTGGGATCTATGACTGGGCGCTGATCGCCGATCATCATCTGCAAAGGCTGACGCTGGTCGCTTACGGTGATATCAAGCAGCGCCTCGGCTGGCTTGAGGATCAACGCCCCGCAGCGGCAGAACCGTTCCGGCTGACCGGCGGCTGGCAGGCGAATATGTCGCGCGAAGAGTACGGTGAGAAATTCCGCCGGGTACAGCAGTGGCTGCTTTCCGGGGACTGCTACCAGGTGAATCTGGCACAGCGCTTCCAGGCCCGCTATCAGGGCAGCGAATGGCAGGCATTTGTCCGCCTTTGCCGCGCCAATCGCGCGCCGTTCAGCGCCTTTATTCGCCTGCCAGACAGCGCGATTCTCAGCCTGTCGCCCGAGCGTTTTATCCGTCTGCAGAATGGTGATATTCAGACCCGCCCGATAAAAGGCACGCTGCCGCGCCTTCCCGACGAACAGGCAGACCATGAACAGGCAATCAGGCTGGCCAACTCCCCGAAGGATCGAAGTGAAAATCTGATGATCGTTGATTTACTGCGCAATGATATTGGCCGGGTTGCGGTGCCGGGCAGTGTCAAGGTGCCCGAACTGTTTGTGGTGGAGCCGTTTCCGGCGGTGCATCATCTTGTGAGTACCATTACCGCGCGGTTGAAAGCGGGGCTGTCAGCCTGCGATCTGCTGCGTGCCAGCTTCCCTGGCGGTTCGATAACCGGGGCACCAAAAGTTCGCGCAATGGAAATTATCGAAGAGCTTGAACCACAGCGTCGTAACGCCTGGTGCGGCAGTATTGGCTACCTCAGCGCCTGTGGAAATATGGATACCAGCATCACTATCCGCACGCTGATTGCCGAACAGGGGAATCTCTACTGTGCAGCAGGTGGCGGTGTGGTAGCTGACAGTGACGAAGCCGCGGAGTACCAGGAAACCTTCGATAAGGTCAACCGTATTTTGCCCTGTCTGGAGGAGCCATTGAATGAGCAGCAGTAACCCTCACCTGCAACGCTTTTTGTCGCGTTTTATTCTGCAACCGCCGCCATCAGAAAATATAGCCCTGCCGCGCCGTCAGGCAGCAGTGCTGGTGCCGATCGTCGCTCATCCCAATCCGACCCTGCTGCTTACGCGACGTGCCGCCACGCTGCGTAAACACGCCGGTCAGGTTGCCTTCCCCGGCGGTATGCGTGATGCCGAGGATGAATCGCTGGTGATCACCGCACTACGCGAAGCCGAAGAGGAGGTCGCGATCCCGCCGAAGGCCGTTGAGGTGATAGGGGTACTGCCGCCGGTCACCAGCAGCACCGGATTTCAGGTCACGCCGGTGGTGGGCATTATCCAGCCCGGTCTTCGCTGGCAGCCTAACGAGGGGGAAGTTGAATCGGTGTTCGAAATGCCGCTGGAAGAAGCGCTGCGTCTGAGTCGCTATACCCCACTGGACGTGCATCGTCACGGGCTTCATCACCGCGTCTGGCTCTCCTGGTTTGATGACTATTTTATCTGGGGGATGACCGCCGGAATTATTCGCCGCCTGAGTCTTCAGGTGGAAAAAACCACACAAATCGACTAAAATACAGCCTCATATCGGTCTGAAATTCATCTTTGCCTTATTTTTAACTGCTTTTTTGCAGGATGACGATCCAAATCACTGCAAGGCGGCGGCTTTTCATTTATATTTCACCCAATTCATCTTATTTGTGAGCATCGTCCAGTGAGTAATCTTGTTAAGGAGCGTATAGCGTGATTAGCGTTTTCGACATGTTTAAGATCGGCATCGGCCCGTCGAGTTCCCATACGGTTGGTCCAATGAAAGCCGGCAAACAGTTTGTCGACGATCTGCTGGCCAGCCGCCAGCTATCCTCCGTTACTCGCATTGCGGTGGACGTCTACGGATCGCTGTCGCTGACCGGAAAAGGCCACCACACCGATATCGCCATTATCATGGGGCTGTCGGGTGCTTCACCGGAAAGCGTCGATATCGACAGTATTCCGGCGTTTATTCGTGATGTGGAAGATCGTCAGCGTCTGTTGCTGGCTAACGGTGCCCACGAAGTTGATTTCCCGCGCGAAGGCGGCATGGTGTTCCGCAGCGACAACCTGTCGCTGCACGAAAACGGTATGAGTATCCATGCTTATGCTGGCGATCTGAAAATCTACAGCAAAACCTACTACTCGGTGGGCGGCGGCTTTATCGTCGATGAAGAGAGCTTCGGCAAAACCGCGCTGAATGAAGTATCAGTACCCTACCCGTTTAACTCAGCGAAAGAGATGTTAAACCACTGCCAGCAGACCGGCCTTTCCCTCTCCGGAATGGTGCTGAAAAACGAACTGGCAATCCACTCCCGCGCGGACATCGAGCGCTATTTCTCCGATGTCTGGCAAACCATGCGCGACTGTATCGATCGTGGTCTGAATACCGAGGGCGTGCTGCCAGGTCCGCTGCGCGTTCCGCGCCGTGCCTCAGCGCTGCGCCGTCTGCTTGTTTCTTCCGACAAGCTTTCCAGCGATCCGATGAACGTCATCGACTGGGTGAATATGTTTGCCCTTGCGGTTAACGAAGAGAACGCTGCCGGTGGACGAGTGGTAACCGCACCCACCAACGGTGCCTGCGGTATCGTCCCTGCGGTGCTGGCCTATTACGATCATTTTATTGAGTCGGTCAGCCCGGATATCTTCACCCGCTACTTTATGGCCGCCGGGGCGATCGGCATTCTGTATAAGATGAACGCCTCGATTTCCGGTGCCGAAGTCGGCTGCCAGGGGGAAGTTGGCGTGGCCTGTTCCATGGCGGCAGCCGGTCTTGCCGAACTGCTGGGTGCAAGCCCGGAGCAGGTGTGCGTGGCGGCGGAAATTGGTATGGAACACAATCTGGGTCTGACCTGCGATCCGGTTGCCGGCCAGGTTCAGGTGCCGTGCATCGAGCGTAACGCCATCGCCTCGGTCAAAGCCATTAACTCTGCCCGCATGGCGATGCGCCGTACCAGCGAAGCGCGCGTGTCGCTGGATAAAGTGATCGAAACCATGTACGAAACCGGCAAAGACATGAATGCCAAGTATCGTGAGACCTCACGTGGCGGCCTGGCAATCAAAGTTCAGTGTGACTAATCAAATCTGACGTAAGTGTTTGAGAACCTGTCCTGATTCGCTTTTTCGTCAAGTGCCAAAATTAGTACCAAAATTAACTAAGCGCCATCTACCGGATGGCGCTTTTTCTTTCCTATACTTCAAAATAGTTTAGCTGGCGGCTATCCCCAGATTCAGGAAACGGCTAGAGTGTCTCGGCGCGTTCTGTGAGAGTAAGTTCCTGTTTTTGAGACATTCCGCTTTTCTCTTCAGTGCTAATAAACTAAATGTCTGTTTTGCCCATTAACGGTATTCAAACTCTGTATACGCGACTGGCTTATAGGATGGTTACTAATGCAAATGTCCCAGGAAGTATTAGGACAGTTCCGCCGCAAGCGATTGCTTATCGCGGCGGTCGTTGCAGCACTGGTGCTCATTCTGACCTTAACCTTCAGGTTTGTGGAAGAAAAGAACCGCATAGAACAGCAATCTCACAGCTTTGCTAATAACGCCATTCAGCGCTTTGACCGCATGTTTTCTCCTCTGGATGTTGCCGCCGATAACGCTCTTGCCTGGGTCGGTACCGACTGTGGACTTATCCGTTTTAAACTGATTGAGAAACTGGCTGTCCTGCAAACCGTCAGATCCATCCTGCTGGTCGATAACGATCGCATCTACTGCTCAAGTATCTTCGGCCCGTCAGATCTCGCCTTCAGCAGCAATTACCCCGAGCTTTTGGTCAAAAATCAGCGAATGCAGCTGGCGGTAGATGAACATTTGCTTAAGGGTTCACCGATCCTGCTGCTGTGGACGCCGAGTAATGAAGGCAACCGCGCAGGTGTTTTACAGGTCATTAATATTGAACTGATGACCAGCTATCTGCTGGAACCCACATTACCCTGGGTTGAGCGGGCGATACTGAACGTCGGCAGTCAGAGCCTTGAATACGGTAACCCGCTGATTGAACCGGCAATGCCTGCTGAAGATCAGGTGACCATCGTCGAATCCTCCCTGCGCTATCCTTATTCAATTACTCTTTTCGGACCCTCGCCTTCGCGGTTGGCGCTGATAACCGTGCCGTCACAGCTACCGCTGGCGCTGCTACTGAGCCTGCTGATGGGCTATATCGTCTGGCTGGCCACCGCAAATCGCATGAGTCTGTCCTGGCAGATTAGCTATGGCATTACCGCGCGGGAATTTATGGTTTACTGCCAGCCGCTGATCAATGCCCATAACGGCCAGTGCGACGGCATTGAAATGCTGCTGCGCTGGCACAATCCGCGCCAGGGATGGATACCGCCGGACGTTTTCATTCCGCTGGCCGAACGCCAGAACCTGATCGCTCCACTGACCCGATTTGTAATCAGTGAAACGGTCAGACATTTGCCCGACCTGCCGATGCGTTCCTCATTCCATATTGCGATAAACGTCGCCGCCAGCCACTTCCGCGAGCGGGCGATTATTGATGATTTACAACGCCTGTGGTGGCCGGCGAATCCCCAGCCACAGCTGGTGGTGGAACTGACCGAGCGCGATTCACTGCCGGTTGTCGACCAGCGGGTGGTTTCTCATCTGCATAAAGTCGGGGTTAAGCTGGCGATTGATGATTTTGGTACCGGGCACAGCTCACTGTCCTATCTAAAAACACTGAGCCCTGACGTGCTGAAAATCGACAAGGTCTTTACTGCGGCCATCGGCACCGATGCCATAAACGCCACGGTGACCGATATGGTGATTTCACTGGCCCAGCAGCTGAATATTGGACTGGTTGCCGAAGGTGTTGAAACGGCGGAACAGGCAGAGTATCTGCGCGAACGCGGAGTGGATGCATTGCAGGGTTATTACTATGCACGGCCGATGCCATTAGGGGATTTCCCGGCCTGGCTGGCTAATCACAAAGCGTTCTGCCCGGCATAAAAAAGGCCGGGTTTCCCCGGCCTGCTCAACGTTAACCTTCTTCTTCGTCGTGCTCGTTGCGTTCACGCGTCACGCGAACCAGATCAACGCGGTAATCTGTCGCTTCGATAATCTGGAAACGCAGCGGCGGCATCTCGAATACCTCACCCGCTTTTGGCAGCTGACCCTTCTGGGCAATCAGCAGACCCGCCAGCGAGGCGTGGTCATCTTCCGGACGAACCAGTTCCTGAGTATCGAACAGCTGCTGAAGCGAGTGCAGATCGGTGCCGCCCTTGACCAGCCAGCCGTCACCATCGGCGATAATATCCGGGGTTTCATCTTCATCCGGGAACTCACCGGCAATCGCTTCCAGCACGTCCAGCGGCGTCACCAGCCCCTGTACCACACCAAACTCGCTGGTGACCACGACAAAGCTGCCTTTGGCACGGCGCAACACGCTCAGCAGGTTGAGCGGGTCCAGCGTTTCCGGAATGATGATTGGTGGCGTTGCGGAGGCAAACGTGGCCACATCCACACCGTGGTCCAGCGCCACCAGCAGCTCTTTCGCCCTGACTACGCCAACAATTTCATCCAGTTCGCCGCGACATACCGGGAACAGGCTGTGTGGCGTATCCAACAGCTGCATGCGGATTTCGTCCAGCGGGCGTTCGATATCAACCCATGAAATGTCACCGCGCGGTGTCATAATGCTGCGAATGGAACGCGAGGCCAGAGTCAGAACGCCGTTGATCATATAGCGCTCTTCATCTTTAAATGCTTCCTGCGGCAGGATCGCTGCCACTTCACTGCTTTCGCTACCGCTGTTCTCAGTACTATTACGACGGCCACCCATCAGGCGCTGTATCGCCTCAGCGGTACGCTCACGCATCGGCCTTCTGGCCTGATGACGCATAAAGTTACGGCGGGCAATCTGGTTAAATAGCTCAATCAGAATCGAGAAGCCAATCGCCGCGTACAGATAGCCTTTCGGAATATGGAAACCAAAGCCTTCCGCCACCAGGCTGAGACCAATCATCAGCAGGAAGCTCAGACACAGCACTACCACCGTCGGGTGCGCGTTAACGAAGTTAGTTAACGGCTTGGAGGCCAGCAGCATCACGCCCATAGCGATAATGACCGCCGTCATCATCACCGCCAGGTTATTCACCATGCCCACGGCGGTAATCACCGCATCGAGGGAGAAGACGGCATCCAAAATAATGATCTGTACCACAACCGCCCAAAAACTGGCGTATCCCCGGTTTGCTCCATCATTATGTTCGCGATTTTCCAGCCGTTCATGCAGCTCCATCGTGGCCTTGAACAACAGGAACAGCCCACCGAACAGCAGAATCAAGTCACGCCCGGAGAAGCTAAACTCGCCGACGCTGAACAGCGGACGCGTCAGTGTGACCATCCACGAGATAAGCGACAGCAGGCCCAGACGCATAATGAGCGCCAGCGAAAGCCCGATCAGACGCGCTTTATCACGCTGCTTCGGCGGCAGCTTGTCGGCCAGAATGGCAATAAACACCAGGTTATCGATGCCCAGGACGATTTCAAGAACAACCAGCGTGAGCAGACCAGCCCAAATTGAGGGGTCTAAAAGAAATTCCATGACAGACTCCGGAAAAAGGAACGGGAAAACGCAGCAGACGTTCGGCTGAGCGTGCGGCAGAAATAACGACGAGTGGAAGCAGAGATGACGTCAGAAGACGTTGAAAGCGATACCGGATAGCCCGGCGGCATAATTAAGCAACTTCGGTGGCAGTCCATAGGGAGGGCTGAGGCCCGTTACTCCTGTATTAGAAAAGGATCACTACTCTAGCAGCAGAAACATGGGCGTCAAAATGGTTTCTTACACTTGGCTGGCATCCTTGCAGAACTTTACGCTTTGCTGACCGCGCGTATTTATCAATTACGGTCTAAATTACTGAGCAAGGTCACATAATTTATTTTTTCACGTACTAAAATAAATCGCGTTAACAGGTGTGTTAAGCGTGCCATTGCAAGTTTACCGGCACGAAGTAGAAAAATAAGTGTGACCTCTTTCATGCTGAATCACGCAAATACCTTAAGTATCCGACGTTGGCGAAGATTAAATTTCGGATAGTCATGGTATCGATCGGCTGAGCCTCGCGCGGCTTGAACTCCAGAGAGCCGTCGTCAACTGGATAAGGAGTAGCAAGTGACTATTGCTATCATCATCGGCACACACGGCTGGGCAGCGGAACAGCTGCTGAAAACGGCCGAAATGCTCCTGGGTGAGCAGGATAACGTCGGTTGGATCGACTTTGTCCCGGGGGAAAATGCAGAAACGTTAATCGAAAAGTATCAGGCGCGAATACACGACCTCGACGTGAGTCAGGGAGTGCTGTTCCTGGTTGATACCTGGGGCGGTAGCCCGTTTAACGCCGCCAGTCGTCTGGTGGTTGATAAAGAACATCACGAAGTCGTCGCCGGGGTGAATATCCCGATGCTGGTCGAAGTGCTGATGGCCCGCGATGACAATCCGTCCTTCGACGAGCTGGTAGCGCTGGCGGTTGAAACCGGCCGCGAAGGCGTCAAGGCGCTCAAAGCCAAACCACCTCAGGCAGCCCCGGCACCCACTGTTAAACCCCCAGCACCTCCGTCTGCCCCACTGAAACCCGGCGAACATATGGTAATTGGCCTGGCGCGCATTGATGACCGCCTGATTCACGGCCAGGTCGCCACCCGCTGGACCAAGGAAACCAACGTCACGCGTATTATCGTGGTCAGTGACGAAGTGGCCGCGGATAACGTGCGTAAAACGCTGCTGACTCAGGTTGCCCCTCCAGGCGTAACTGCACACGTGGTAGATGTTGCCAAGATGGTCCGCGTGTGGAACAACCCGAAATATGCCGGTGAGAAAGTGATGCTGCTGTTCACCAACCCGACCGATGTCGAAAGGCTGGTGGAAGACGGCGTTGGCATTACCAGCGTGAACATCGGCGGTATGGCGTTCCGCCAGGGGAAAACCCAGGTAAACAATGCCGTATCGGTTGATGCGAAAGATATCGAGGCGTTTAACAAACTCAACGCGCGCGGAATAGAACTGGAAGTGCGTAAAGTTTCCAGCGATCAGAAGCTGAAAATGATGGACCTGATCGCCCGTCTGAATCAGTAGCCCGTGGCCTGAAAGTTCAGGTTGAACTCCGTTCTGTATCTAAGAGGAGAAGTGTAATGGAGATTACCACGCTGCAAATTGTTCTGATATTTATCGTCGCCTGTATCGCGGGCATGGGCTCGATCCTCGATGAATTTCAGTTTCACCGGCCCCTTGTGGCCTGTACATTAATCGGTGCGGTTTTGGGTGATATCAAAACCGGGATCATCATCGGCGGTACGCTGGAGATGATCGCACTGGGCTGGATGAACATTGGTGCTGCGGTTGCACCGGATGCGGCTCTGGCTTCCATCATCTCAACTATCCTGGTCATTGCCGGTGGTCAAAGCGTCGGAGCCGGTATTGCACTGGCGATTCCGCTGGCTGCGGCAGGCCAGGTGCTGACCATTATCGTTCGTACCATCACCGTCGCCTTCCAGCACGCAGCGGATAAAGCCGCGGCAAAAGGCAATCTCACCGCCATATCCTGGATACACGTTTCGGCGCTGGTCCTGCAGGCAATGCGTATCGCCATTCCGGCATTGATTGTGGCGATTTCGGTCGGCACCAGCGTGGTCCACGACCTGCTGAACTCAATTCCTGAGGTGGTGACCAACGGCCTGAACATCGCCGGGGGCATGATCGTCGTTGTGGGTTACGCGATGGTGATTAACATGATGCGCGCGGGCTACCTGATGCCGTTCTTCTACCTTGGCTTCGTAACGGCCGCATTCACCAACTTCAACCTGGTGGCACTGGGCGTTATCGGCGTGGTCATGGCCATCCTGTATATCCAGCTGGCGCCAAAATATAACCGCGTTGCCGGTGCGCAGGCTGCGGGCCCGGTAAATAACGACCTTGATAACGAACTCGATTAAGGAAAGGTGAGAAAAATGGTTGAGACAACAACACAGAAGAAACTCACTCCCGGTGATATCCGCGGGGTGTTCTTACGCTCAAACCTGTTCCAGGGTTCGTGGAACTTCGAACGTATGCAGGCGCTGGGCTTCTGCTTCTCGATGGTGCCGGTGATTCGCCGCCTCTATCCCGAGAATAATGATGACCGCAAACAGGCGATTAAGCGCCATCTGGAATTCTTCAACACCCATCCATACGTGGCGGCTCCGGTGCTGGGCGTTACCATGGCGATGGAAGAGCAGCGAGCTAACGGCGCGCCGATTGACGATGCGGCTATCAACGGCATCAAAGTTGGCCTGATGGGACCGCTGGCGGGCGTCGGCGATCCGATTTTCTGGGGCACGGTTCGCCCGGTATTCGCGGCGCTCGGTGCAGGTATCGCCATGAGCGGCAGCCTGCTGGGTCCGGTACTTTTCTTTGTACTGTTTAACCTGGCTCGTCTGCTGGTGCGCTACTACGGTGTGGCCTACGGCTATCGCAAAGGGGTGGATATCGTCAGCGATATGGGCGGTGGCTTCCTGCAAAAACTGACGGAGGGCGCGTCGATACTCGGCCTGTTTGTCATGGGGGCGCTGGTTAACAAGTGGACGCATGTTAACGTGCCGCTGGTGGTGTCGCGAATCACCGATCAGACCGGTAAAACCACCGTCACCACGGTGCAGTCAATCCTCGACCAGCTGATGCCTGGACTGATCCCGCTGCTGCTGACCTTCGGCTGTATGTGGCTGCTTCGCCGTAAGGTGAACGCGCTGTGGATTATTATGGGCTTCTTTGTTATTGGTATCTTTGGCTACTGGGTTGGCCTGCTCGGCGTCTGAGCCTGACCTTCAGCACCATTAACTTCGAGGGCCAGCACAGTCTGGCCCTTTTTTTCGGACGGGATTATGCAACTGACTGATTACCTGATTTTGCTGTTTATTGTTCTGATTTTGCTCTATGCCATTTACGACGAGCTAATCATGCCGCGCCTGAATGGCCCAACGCAGCTGAAAATTCTGCTTCAGCGGCGCACCAAGCTCGACAGCGTAATATTCATCGGCCTGCTGGCTATCCTGCTGTATCAGAATTTACGCGTGCAGGGCCCTCAGCTGACAACGCTGCTGCTGATGGCGCTGGGTGCAATGGCGATATGGCTGTTTTGGGTCCGCGCGCCGAAGCTGCTGCTAAAGGAGCACGGATTCTTTTTTGCTAACGTTTTTATCACCTGGGACCGTATCAGCGCGATAAATTTGTCTGAGGATGGCGTGCTGGTGATTACGCTGGAAAATCGCCGCCTGCTGATCTATGTCCGCAAGCTGGACGATCTGGAGACAATCTACAAATTTATGCTGGAGAGTCGCTAACGGCGGTTTCCCCATCATCCTGCCGCTGCCACAGCCGCAGGGTGAAATCCGTCTCGCAGGCAAATTCAGTGGTGGTGGCAAGTATCCCCCACACTTCAGGCCGTGCCCGCCACGCAAACGGCGTCATTTGCAGCAGCGCTGCGGACTCTTCACTGTTTAGCATCATCGAATACCCCAGCGACTGCTCCTCGACAAGCGTAAACCCAGGCATCTCTTCCGGCGTGTTGTCATGCAGTTTCACATCCTGATAGATCAGTGCTTTAAACTGCATTAAGTGGCGCGGGCCTGGCGTCACGGTCAGCACGTATCCCTGCGGCTTAACGACTCTTGCCAGTTCAGCGGCTTTACAGGGCGCATAAATGCGCAGCACCGCATCAAACTGATTGTTACCGAACGGCAGACGGTGGCTGGACGCTACGCAGAACTCGACGTTACCATAGCGCTTAGCACCGTAGCGGACGGCAATTTTCGCCACATCCAACCCGTAGACCAGTGCCTGCTCGCGTTCTTCCTGCAGCCGGGTGGCGACTGCCTGCGTGTAATAGCCTTCGCCACAGCCAATATCCAGTACGCTCAGGGTGCTGTTCTGTAATGCGGCATCAAGCATATCGCACACGCGCTGTTGCAGCGGCTGGTAATGCCCCGCATCAAGGAAGTTACGCCTTGCCTGCATCATCTCAGCGCTGTCACCGGGCTGTTTCGAACGCTTGTGCTGCACCGGCAGCAGATTGATATACCCCTCTTTTGCCAGGTCGAACTGATGCTGGTTCTCGCAGCGCAAAACGCGTTGCTGAGCGAGTAAAGGCTGTTGGCAAAGGGGACACAGGTAGGACATAACAACTCTCCGCGATCAAGGACGGCGGCAGTGTACTTGAAAGTGTGCCGCAGCGGCAGCACTTCTTGCCGCAAACAAAAAAGCTCTGCCATTGCTGACAGAGCTTTAGTATTCAGATTTCAGACTGCACGACGCAATAGGGCGTTGGTGACAGTCTCAAATCGAAATCAGATAGCGGTAACGTTCACAGCAGCAGGGCCTTTCTGGCCGTCCTGAATTTCGAACTCAACGTTCTGGCCTTCAGCCAGAGTTTTGAAGCCGTTACCCTGGATTGCAGAGAAGTGTACGAACACATCTTTGCTGCCGTCAGCAGGAGTAATGAAACCAAAACCTTTAGACTCGTTGAACCACTTAACCTGACCTTTAATCTTTGCCATTTTGCAAATTCCTTAGAGTGTTTATTAGCCCGTAGGCCTGACGTACAGAAAAACCAGAGACATTACTGCATGAGGCATTAATTAAGGCTCGGCAAGGAAGCGGTATTCAACGTCAACGTCTTTACTCAGAACTTCTTTACTGAAGATGCCACACATAAACAGAACTGTACCTCGTTTTACTCAAATGCGTTTATCACATATCCGCTAATTAATGGCAAGTTATTTTTAGGCAAGCATTGATATGTCGCACACAATTGAAACAGCAAAGGAGCTAAATGTCACTTTTATGCCAGCATATGAGTCAATGCTGCGCATATTTTCATCCTCAGTAAACCCAGCGGCAGTATGGGCTTCAGCCACATAAAACGCTGCCAAATAGCGGGCATAATACGATAATAAACTGCAAGTATTACGTAATTATGGCAAAGTATTGTCAAATAAAATCTATGGGCCTCAATGACTTTTCCAACACAGCAGCCTTATGCCAACTGACAATGTACCACTTGTTTCATCCCGTAATTAGGCTGCACCAAAAACAGGAGATTCACGACAATCCTGCCCCATTTAAAGGCATTTCAACAAGTGTTTAAATTAACCTTATTTTTTCAATTTAATTACGCTATTAGACGTGCCTCTCATTATTAGCTATTACATATAGAAAAATACATTAGGATTAATCTTGACATATATTGTTGAGCAATACTCTGGAGCCTATTCGCCACGCCTGAAAACGCTCTTCCGTCAAGCCAGCTTGCGCTAATGCCTGCTGCAAAACCTGTGGCGGTTCATCCATTGATTCATCAGCCAGTTCAAATACGCCCCAGTGTATCGCTACAGTCTGCGGCTGCCCCATCGTCTGATAAAGTGAAACGGCCTGCTCGGGGTCCATGTGCTGCCCCCGCATGAACCATTTTGGTGCATAAGCCCCAATGGGCAACGCTGCCAGATTAAAGGGCCCCAGCCTGTTGGGGATCTCAAGCAGACGATCGGAGTATCCACTGTCGCCGCTGAACCAGAAGTTCAGTCGCGGGTGTGTCACCACCCAGCCACACCACAAAGAGCGGTTGCGGTCACGCAGCGAGCGCATACTCCAGTGGCGGGCGGGGACGGCATGGACGGTGACCTCTCCCAAACGGGTGCTTTGCCACCAGTCAAGCTCCTCAACGTGAGCTGCCCCAAGGCGAGTAAACCATTTCGCCAACCCCAGCGGCACCACAAATCGTACATCAGGAAAGCGACGAAGAATTTTTTTGATGGTCGGTCGATCAAGATGATCGTAATGGTTATGGGAAATCAGCACGCTATCCAGTGAGGGCAAATCATCAATCGCCAGCGCAGGGGGCGTTTTGCGCTGCGGCCCGGCAAACGGCAGCGGTGAAGCGCGCGACGAGAGTGCCGGATCGATCAGCGTATAGCGACCATCAAGGCGCAACAGCAAACAGGCATGCCCCAGCCACCATACGGCATCTTCGCTGCCGCTAAGATCGGCTGGCTGCCACCACAGGCGTGTAAACTGTTCATATCCCGCTGCCGGCGGCTTAGGCAAGCCCTGCGCCTTTCTCTCACGTCGCCAGCGTTGCAAGTCCCCCGGCTGTCGCAGTTCGGGTTCCGGATTACAAAAACCGTCGGGGGTATGGTGAGAAAGAGCAGGATCGTACCAGGGATTTTTCCAGGCCATTGCGTTCACCTTATTGCTGCAGAATTAACGCTCCGGGATCATACGGATAAAGTCTTTCTCGGCATCGTCTTCCGGTGCCTGCTCCGGCTGCGCCTTGTCTGCGGCATTCTCGGTGAGTTTGCGCAGCAGTGCGTTCTGGCGTTTCTGCTCTTCAAGTAACGCTTCCAGCAGCTGAATCTGCTGATTGGCTCGCACGCTGGCGCGATTGACAAAAAACCACACCACCAGACCGATGATAACCAGTGCCATGATCAGCGCGGTCGATGTCAGCCCCTGCACGTCATTTACCATTTCGTTCATACCAACCTCAAAACTGAATTTACGCCGCCGATTATCCGGCGACACTGCGGCTGTAGATTCTACCTGCTGCTACGCCAATTGATAGCTACCTCACAAAATTTACGCAGCCGCTGCGCAGAATAAGACGAGATGTTTCAGTATCCTCTTATCGCTTTGTGAGGCATGTCGCGGCATGCTGAATGAGCAGCGCCCTGATGTCCGGGCCAGGCTGCTGATAAACAACAATAAAGGGGATAGCATGAAAGTATTGACGCGACTCATTGCTCTACTGGTGATTATCTGGCTGGCCATGCTGGTTACCGGCTATGGCGTATTAACCGGCAGCAATAAGAACGTGGCGGGAATGGGCCTGCAGTGCCAGTATCTGACGGCGCGCGGCGTCGTGATTGCGCAGTATCTGCATACCGACAGCGGAATCATCGGCGTGACCGATTGCCCTCTGCTCAGAAAAAGTATCGAAGTCGTCGATAACTGAAATCAGACGGGCCGACCTGTCGTCGGCCCGCAACTTAACATACCGCAGCTTAAAATGGATAGTCGTGATAGCCCAGCTGGGAAGAAATCGTCTTAGCCGCCCGGTGCAGCATTGAGACATAGTGCTGCTTATTCTCTTCTGCAAAGCGAATCGTCGGGAAGGAGATGCTCAGCCCGGCGATAACCACGCCAAAGCGGTCAAAGACCGGCACAGCGATACAGCGAATCCCTTCTTCCTGCTCTTCATTATCTTCGCCAAAGCCCTGCGATCTGACGCGATCGAGTGCGGATAGCAGCTCATCCACCCCGTTCAGCGTCTTAGCCGTACTGAGAACGAACTCCACATCGGCGAGGATCTCGCGCACCTCATCATAATTTCGCCACGCCAGCAGCACTTTGCCGATGGCCGTGCTGTAGAGCGGATTGCGTCGGCCAATACGCGAGTACATCCGTAGATTGTAGAGCGAGTCAATCTTATGGATATAGACAATACTGTCCTCTTCCAGCGCGCCCAGGTGGATAGTTTCCCGGGTCAGGCGGGAAATCTCCCGCATCTGAATATCGGCGCTGCGGATCAGATCGACGTTTTGTAACGCTTTTGCGCCCAGCTCAAACAGCTTCAGCGTCAGAGCATATTTTTCCGATTCCCCTTCCTGCGACACATAGCCCAGCGTTTTCATGGTCTGCAAAAAGCGGTAAACGGTGCTTTTCGACATCATCACCCGCTGGGACAGTTCGGTAATACCGTTTTCCCGCTCTTCTCCCAGCGCCTGCAAAATACCAAACACTTTCATCACCGAAGAGACGGCATCCGGTTGCTTATCTGAATCGGTACTGGCCATTGCGCTTTACCTTTGTGTTTTATAAAAAATGGAACGCTATTTCCAGTATACGTACCGCCCCACGGTGCCGCAACGGCAGTCGCCGAGATGCCGACACATCCGGTGATAGTTTTCAGTCGTTTACCTCTGGCAAAAATCGCAAAAAGCATTAGCATGGTAATATTCACCTCTTACATTACTTCCTCTCTATGTCTGCAATTTCTGTTAACGACGGGCTTCCCGTTCCGCAGCGTTACGGTGCGATTTTGGCTATTGCACTGGGCATCACCGTCGCCGTGCTGGATGGTGCGATTGCCAACGTCGCACTGCCGACCATTGCTCGCGAACTTAATGCCAGCCCGGCAGAGTCAATCTGGATTGTGAACGCCTACCAGCTGGCAATCATTATCTCTCTGCTTTCACTGTCTTTTATCGGCGATATGATCGGCTATCGCCGCGTCTATCAGTGTGGTCTGGTGCTGTTTACCTGTACTTCCGTGTTTTGCGCGCTGTCCGACTCGCTAACCATGCTAACCATTGCACGCGTGCTACAGGGCTTCGGCGGCGCTGCGCTGATGAGCGTCAACACCGCGTTAATCCGCATTATTTATCCTCAGCGGCACCTGGGCCGCGGCATGGGCATCAACTCGCTTATTGTGGCGGTTTCCAGTGCGGCCGGTCCTACGGTAGCCGCTGCGATTCTTTCCGTCGCTTCGTGGCAGTGGCTGTTTCTGATTAACGTACCGGTCGGTATCGCCGCGTTATGCCTCGCCCTGCGCTTCCTGCCAGACAATCCGCAGAAATCCCAGGGCCAGCGCTTTGATATCCCCAGCGCGGTAATGAACGCCCTCACCTTTGGCCTGCTGATCTCGCTGCTGAGCGGCTTTGCCCAGGGGCAGAACGGCACGCTGTTGCTGGTTGAACTGGTGCTGTTGCTGATTATCGGCACGCTGTTTATTCGCCGTCAGCTGCGCCTGCCGTTCCCGCTGCTGCCGGTCGATCTGCTGCGCATCCCGATTTTTGCGCTGTCCCTCGGGACCTCTATCTGCTCGTTCTGCGCGCAGATGCTGGCAATGGTTTCGCTCCCGTTTTATCTGCAAAACGTGCTGGGCCGTAGTGAAGTGTCAACCGGACTGTTGCTGACGCCCTGGCCGCTGGCCACGATGGTGATGGCACCGATTGCCGGGCGGCTGATTGAACGGGTACACGCCGGTCTGCTCGGTGCAATTGGCCTGGCGATGTTTGCCAGCGGTCTGTTTGCGCTGGCGCTGCTGCCCAACGCGCCTGCGGATGCCGACGTGGTCTGGCGGATGATGCTGTGCGGAGCGGGCTTTGGGCTGTTCCAGTCGCCGAACAATCACACCATTATCTCTTCCGCGCCGCGCAACCGCAGCGGCGGAGCCAGTGGGATGCTCGGCACCGCTCGCCTGCTTGGGCAAACCAGCGGCGCGGCGCTGGTCGCGCTGATGTTTAATCTGTTCGCCAACCATGGAACGCATTTTTCCCTGCTGCTGGCAGGCAGCTTTGCCACCGTTGCCACGGTGGTCAGTGCACTGCGTATTCGTCAGCCGCGCAGTGTTCACGGATAAAACTTCGCGGACCCGATATCGGCGATCAAAAATGGCCAAACGACACGTCGTTTGGCCATAAAAAAAAGCCACTGTCGTATAAACTGCCCCCTGGTCGTTGGATGTCCAACTTTCAGAGAGCAGTACAATACAGACGGTGGCTTTTTTACTCACTTAGCAGCGCGACCGAAAGGGCCAGTGCTGCCGGAGAATTACTTCAGATATTCACCGGTGCGCAGTGCTTCAATACGCTTATCCAGCGGTGGATGCGACATAAACAGCTCGCTCAGCGACTTGGATTTGCCGTTGATGCAGAAGGCCATCATGCTACTGGCTTCCTGCGGCTCATAGCTGGTTTTCAGACGCTGTAGCGCAGCAATCATCTTCTCGCGGCCGGCCAGACGCGCCGCACCGGCATCGGCATGGAACTCACGGTGACGAGAGAACCACATGGTGATAATGCTGGCCGCAATACCGAACACCAGTTCCAGCACCATCGATACGGCAAAATAGACCAGCGGGTTACCGTTGCTGCTTTCTTCATTATCGCGATTCCCGGAGAGGAATCCGGCTGCAAGCTGGGCCAGAATGCGCGAGATAAAGATCACAAAGGTGTTCACGATGCCCTGGATCAGCGTCATGGTCACCATATCACCGTTGGCAATATGGCTCACTTCGTGGGCCAGAACCGCTTCGGCTTCATCGCGGCTCATGTTCTGCAACAGCCCGGTAGAAACCGCAACCAGCGATGCATCGCGGCGCGCGCCCGTGGCAAAGGCGTTAATGTCCGGCGCGTGGTAAACGGCAACCTGCGGCATGGCAATACCCACCTGCTGCGCCTGGTGGGCAATAGTGTCAATCAGCCAGCGTTCAGTTTCGTTGCGCGGCTGCTCAATCACTTCACCACCTACGGAACGAAGCGCAATCCATTTCGACATCAGCAATGAAACGAACGCACCGCCGAAGCCAAACAGACCCGCCATAATCATCAGGCCCATTACACTGCTTGACTGGATCCCTGTCAGGCTGAGGATCAGCCCGAAAACCACCATAACGCCCAGGTTGGTTAACAGGAAAAGAGCAATACGCATCATATGATTTAATCTTCCTCGGTTATTTACTCACTGTACACAGGGGTACAAAGGTGTATCGATATCGTAAGGTCAACGCAGCACATTTCAAGCCCCGTGCTCGGTTAAGTGTTTAAAAAAACATAACTTTACATTATTGGCGGGTTTTAAATGCAGTTACTGACGCAGAGTATACACGGATAAAAAAAGGCACAGCATTTGCTGTGCCTGTTGGTCTTAGTTGACCGCTGCCGGTGTGACCGCGGGCTGCTGTTTTTCCAGCTGGGCCAGGTCATTGGCAATTTTGACCGTTTCATCAAGATACGGGTCAGGTTCTTTATAGTCCTTAGGCAAATCGTCCAGCTTAGCCAGCGGTTTTTTACCTTCCGCTTTCAGTCTGGCGTTGATCCGCTCAAGGCGCAGTGCATCATCTTCACGGTTCTCTTTTTCGCGCTCGGCCAGATTAAGCGAAATAATATTACGCTTATCCTTGTTGGCATTGAAGCGCGCGATATCCTTGATGATGTACTGGAACTCAGCATCTTTCGCAATGCGGTCCTGGTGATCTTTCAGCAGCTGGGGTTCCAGCGGCTTCAGATCGCCAATTTTGGTGTAGGTTGCAGCATTCACGCTATCCCACGGCAGCGCGTTGTCCTCAAACTTCTCACCGGTCTCGATGGCTTCCACACCGGTAGGCATCAGCAGGTCAGGCGTCACACCTTTACGCTGCGTACTGCCGCCATTGATGCGGTAGAACTTCTGGATGGTGTACTGTACGGAACCCAGCGCTGGCCATTCAGGGCGCAGCATCTGATCGTAAATGCGATTCAGAGAGCGGTACTGCTGTACGGTGCCCTTACCGAAGGTCGGTTCGCCGACAATCAGTGCACGACCGTAGTCCTGCATTGCCGCAGCAAAGATTTCCGACGCAGAGGCACTGAAGCGGTCAACCAGCACCACCAGCGGCCCTTTGTAGTAGGTAATACCATCGTTATCGCTGTCTTCACGCACCTTGCCGTTATTGTCGCGAACCTGGACTACCGGGCCGCCTGGAATAAACAGACCAGAGAGTGACACCGCTTCGGTGAGTGCTCCGCCGCCATTGGTACGCAGATCAATCACGATGCTGTCAACGTTCTGCTTCTGCAGCTTTTGCAGCTGCACCTTCACGTCGTCGGTCAGGCCCACATAGAAGCCCGGAATATCCAGCACGCCGACTTTCTCTTTCCCGACGTTGTGCACGGACATTTTCACCGCACGGTCTTCAAGACGGATTTTCTCACGCGTCAGAGTGATGATTCGGGTTTTTGTCCCCTTACCTGCCGGCAGCACTTCCAGGCGAACTTTACTGCCCTTCGGTCCTTTGATCTGTGCGACAACGTCGTCCAGACGCCAGCCGATAACGTCCACGATCGGTTTACCCGGCTGACCTACGCCAACGATACGGTCGCCAACGGTGATCGCTTTACTTTTCGCCGCCGGGCCACCGGCCACCATGGAGTTTATTACCGTGTAATCATCGTCCATTTGCAGCACCGCACCGATACCTTCCAGAGAAAGGCTCATTTCAGTGTTGAACTGTTCGGTATTACGCGGGGAGAGATAGTTGGTGTGCGGATCGATTTCATGAGCAAAGGCGGTCATCGCCAGCTGGAAAACGTCTTCGCTGTTGCTTTGCGCCAGGCGACGCTCAGCAAACTGATAGCGCTTGGTGAGAACCTCACGGATCTCTTTATCATCTTTTCCGGTCAGCTTCAGGCTCAGCTCATCATATTTGACCTTGGCATCCCACAGCGCATTGAGTTCGTCAGTGGTTTTCGGCCATGCGGCCTTACTGCGGTCAATATCGATGGTGTCGTTACCGGTAAAGTTCATCGGCTTATTAAGCACCGACAAGGCATACTGATAACGCTCAAAGCGGCGTTTCTGGGTCAGATTATATAAATCGTAAAAGACAGAAAGCTGGCCGGTTTTTAATTCTTCGCCCAGTGTTGCTTTTTTATCCTCGTACTGTGCAATGTCAGACGCTAACAACACGTTGTGGCTGTAGTCGAGCAGGTTCAGATAGCGATCGAAGATTTTTGCTGAAAAATCTTTGTCGAGATCGAACTGACGATAATGTGAACGAGTAAAACGCGAAGTCACACGTTCGCTTACGGTAGCGTGTTGGGCTTCCTGATGCAGCTGAGGGATCTGATCGGCGCGGGTAATGTTATCCGCGGCGTAAAGGTTTCCTGCAAACAGCAGGCCTGCAATGATGGTGCTTTTAAAAAGAGTGTTCATGCCCTGATTAGCCTCCGTATCAGAACTGCAAGTGTTCTGCGCGTACTATCATTGCCAGGCCGGAAGCCAGCTGTACCCGAACGCCATCTTTGGTGATTTCAAGAATGGTCGCATCCATGGCATTTTTGCCTGCGGTAACTTTAATGCTCTGGCCAACTTGCAATGCTGAGGTGTCGGTAACGGGTTTGCTACGCGACGGCTGACGCTCTTCACGTACAGCAGCGGCTGCCGGAGCAGGAGCGCGGTCGGCCTGCGGGCGGGCAGGTTTGCTGCGCGGCTTGCGCGGCTGCTCACCTTCGGCTGCTGGCTTACGGGCAGGCTTGCGCGGACGACGGGGAGCGGCTTCTTCACCGGCTTCACGTTTTTTCGCCTGCTGCTGCTCGCGCTGTGCCTGAACGCGTGCTTTCGCTTCTTCAAGCTGTTTACGGGCATGTTCAACATGCTGCTCATCGAGCTGTCCACAGGCATTACCGTCCAGATCCACACGGTCGGCACCGGCTTTAATGCCGTACAGGTAACGCCAGCTGGAGGTATAAAGACGCAGTGCAGAACGAAGCTGAGTTTTGCTTAAACCCATTTCACCCTGAACGCGGTCAACTAAATCCTGAAAGATCCCAATCTTTAATGGGCGCGCTTCGCCTTCAGCGCTAAAGCACTGAGGGAAACGCTCTGCCAGAAAGGCAATTACTTCTTTAGTACTGTTCAACTTAGGTTGATTTTCCATGAAATTTCCTGATTACAACGGGTTTGCCAATCAGCGCAGGCATGAACAGGCGTCATTATAATGACCCCATCAACAATTGCTACGTGATCCAGCGCTTTAGGTGCGTTTCATGCGAATAAATTTTTCCACATCGGTGCCAGCCAGCACCTCGCATAGCCCGTCAGTTACGGCTTTAAGCCCTTTTTCATCCTCAATATCGAAACGGTTATACTCCACGCTATCGATATCTAACACGCCAATAACGCTACCGTTAACCACCAGAGGCAGCACAATTTCAGCATTGCTGGCGGCGTCACAGGCGATATGACCGGGGAAAAGATGCACATCATCAACGCGCTGCACGGCGTTTTCCGCTACCGCCGTTCCGCAAACGCCACGCCCCACGGGAATACGCACGCAGGCGATTTTTCCCTGGAAGGGACCCAGCACGAGGGTATTTTCTTCCGTTAACAGATAGAAACCGGCCCAGTTAACCCCATCAAGACGTTCAAACAGGAGTGCGCTACAGTTACCCATGGCGGCCAGAAAGCTGGTTTCACCCGTCAATAAGGCACGCATATCCCGGTTCAGGTCGGTATAGAATTCTGTTTTTGTCATTGTTTAACCATTATTAAATCTGTCGCGAAGCCCGCAGACGCTTCGTTGAATAAAATTGTGATAAATGCCAGCGAGACAGGATGATTCATGTCGTTAGTTAATATAACCTTAGAGTTGTATGAAGCGATCTGCACGATTCAAACGAGTCACGCGACTTGCCTAAATCTGCCCTGCACCTGCGCTGTTTGGGCCTAAGCACGACCAGGAATATGAAAATACACGCCATCAGTCATGCTCTGCCACAGGCACGTTATCAGCGATGTCCGCAATGCGATACCCTTTTTTCCTTACCAGATGTGAAATCCAGACAGTCCGCGCACTGCCCGTGCTGTAACGCTCGCATTCTGAACGGACGCGACTGGTCGATGACCCGACTGACGGCGATGGCAGTCACAATGATTCTACTGATGCCTTTTGCCTTCAGCGTACCGTTAATGACCGTCCACCTCTTAGGTACCAACATTCGCGCCAGCCTGCTGGGCGGCATCATGCAGATGGCACAGCAGGGTGACGTGATTACCGCCTCCATGGTCGCCTTCTGCACGATTGGCGCACCGGTGACGCTGGTAGTCTCAATCAGCTACCTCTACTTCGGAGAAAAGCTGGGGATGAACCTGCGCCCGGTCCTGCTGATGCTCGACAGACTCAAAGAGTGGGTGATGCTGGATATTTATCTGGTTGGCGTCGCCGTTGCTTCAATTAAAGTGCAGGACTATGCCTCGATCGATCCCGGCAGCGGGCTGGTGGCGTTTATTTCGCTGACCCTGCTCAGCCTGCTGACGCTGATCCACCTTAATGTAGAACAGCTGTGGCATCGTTTTTATCCGCAGCCGGTGCAGCATGCACCCCCGGCTTCGCTGCGCGTATGTCTGAGCTGCCACCATACCGGCGTGGCCGATGATCGAGGCCGCTGCCCTCGCTGCCATACGCCGCTGCCCTTTCGCCGCCACTTCAGCCTGCAAAAATCCTGGTCAGCCCTGATTGCATCGATTGTTTTGCTGATCCCCGCAAACCTGCTGCCGATTTCGATTATTTATCTGAACGGCGCACGTCAGGAGGACACCATTCTCTCGGGCATCATGTCGCTCGCATCGGGCAATATTCCCGTGGCGGCGGTGGTATTTATTGCCAGTATCCTCGTACCGTTTACCAAGGTTATCGTGCTGTTCAGCCTGCTGCTCAGTATCCATTTCAACTGCGAACAGGGGCTCAAAACCCGCATCCGCCTGCTGCGCGTGGTGAAGTGGGTTGGCCGCTGGTCGATGCTGGATTTATTCGTTATTTCACTGACCATGTCGCTGGTTAATCGTGACCAGCTTCTGGCTTTTACTATGGGACCGGCAGCCTTCTACTTTGGCTCGGCGGTTATACTGACTATTCTTGCCGTTGAGTGGCTTGATAGCCGTTTACTTTGGGATGCTCATGCAACAGGAAACGCCGACTACACCGACTAGCGCACGCGTCGTCAACCGGCGAAAAATTTCGCCGTTCTGGCTGCTGCCGTTTATTGCTTTACTGATAGCGGGCTGGCTGATCTGGACTAACTACCAGGAACGCGGAACCACGGTGACCATCGATTTTGCCACCGCTGACGGTATTGTTCCCGGCCGCACGCCGGTTCGCTACCAGGGCGTTGAAGTCGGTCTGGTGCAGGGGATCAGCATGACTGACGATCTGCGCACCATCAAAATCAAAGCCAGTATCAAAAGCGATATGCGGGATGCGCTGCGTGAAGATACCCAGTTCTGGCTGGTCACGCCGAAAGCCTCACTGGCAGGCGTATCCGGGCTGGATGCGCTGGTAGGCGGTAACTATATCGGCATGATGCCGGGCAAAGGCGAACCGCGGGAAAACTTCGTGGCGCTGGATACCCAGCCGAAGTATCGCGTTAACACCGGCGAAATGATGATCCACCTGCACGCGCCGGATCTCGGCTCACTGAACAGCGGGTCGCTGGTCTATTTCCGTAAAATCCCGGTAGGTCGTGTTTATGATTACAGCATCAATCCCGGCAATCACAACGTCACCATTGATGTACTTATTGAGCGCCGCTTCACTAATCTGGTGAAAAAAGACAGCCGTTTCTGGAACGTCTCCGGCGTGAAGGCCGATGTAGGGCTGAGTGGTGCAAAAGTCGAACTGGAAAGCGTGGCGGCGCTGGTTAACGGTGCGGTAGCCTTTGATTCGCCGGAATCCTCTGAGAATGCGAAGAGTGACGATAGCTACACCCTGTATCCTGACCTTGCGCACAGCCAGCGCGGCGTGGCGATTACCCTCGATCTGCCGGATGGTAAAAATCTGAAGGAAGGCAGCACTCCGCTGATCTATCAGGGTCTGGAGGTCGGCACGTTGACCAAACTCACCCTGCTTGACGGCGGTAAAGTTTCCGGTGAACTGACGCTGGACCCGTCGGTAACCGGGCTGATGCGCAGCGGAACCCGCATTGAGATGCACAGCCCGAAAATCAGTCTGAACGACAGTTCGTTAAGCAGTTTGCTGACCGGTAACACGCTGGAGCTGGTTCCCGGCGAAGGCGAACCGCAAAACCACTTTGTGGTGCTGCCGGACAATGAATCATTGTTGCAGCAGGCCAATACGCTGGTCCTGAAACTTAGTGCACCGGAGAGCTACGGCATTGATGCCGGGCAGCCGCTGATGCTACACGGCATGCGTATCGGCCAGGTACTAAGTCGTACCCTGACGGAAAAAGGCGTGAACTTCAGCCTCGCGGTGATGCCGGAATACCGGCAGCTGGTACACGGCGACAGCAAATTTATTATCAACAGCCGCCTGGACGTGAAGCTCGGCATTGACGGGATGGAAGTACTGGGTGCCAGCGCCCGCGAATGGGTTGACGGCGGAATTCGGCTCGATCCCGGCAGTAAAGGCGAGGTGAAAGAGGTCTATCCGCTTTACGCCAACAGTGAAAAAGCGCAGGAAGGTATTACCGGCGATCAACTGCCGACCACGCTAACACTGGTGGCCAACAGCCTGCCGGATATTCAGACAGGTTCCGTGGTGCTCTACCGTAAGTTCCAGGTGGGTGAGATTATTAACGTTACCCCGCGCGCCGATGCGTTTGACGTTAGTGTGCACATAAAACCGGAGTACCGCCGCCTGCTGACGCAGAACAGCGTGTTCTGGGCCGAAGGTGGCGCACGCGTGCAGCTGAACGGTAGCGGCCTGACCGTGCAGGCGTCGCCACTGAACCGGGCGCTGAAAGGGGCGATCAGTTTCGATAATCTCAGCGGAGCCGGCGCGGGCCTGACGCGCGGTGATAAACGCATTCTGTACGATTCAGAAACCGCTGCACGCGCGGTAGGCAGCCAGATCACTCTGCGAACCTACGATGCCAGCAAGCTGGCAGCAGGCATGCCGATCCGCTATCTGGGTATCACTATCGGCCAGCTGGAGTCTCTGGCGCTGGGTGCCGATAACAATCAGGTGATAGCTAAAGCAGTGCTGTATCCGGAATATGTCGAAAACTTTGCCCGCCTCGGCAGCCGCTTCTCGGTTGTTTCCCCGCAGATCTCTGCGGCAGGAGTCAACCATCTGGAAACGCTGTTACAGCCTTATATCAACGTCGACCCCGGTAAAGGCCGTGCGCAGCGGACTTTCGAACTGCAGGAGTCAACCATCACCGATGCGCGCTATCTCGATGGCCTTAACGTGGTGGTGGATGCGCCGGAAGGCGGTTCGCTCTCGGTCGGTACACCGGTACTGTTCCGCGGTATTGAAGTGGGTACCGTCACCGGAACGGCGCTGGGTAGCATGGCCGATCGCGTGCAGATCACCCTGCGCATCAGTAAGAAATACCAGCATCTGGTACGCAACAACTCGGTGTTCTGGCTGGCATCCGGCTATAACCTGAAGTTCGGACTGATTGGTGGCGTGGTGAAAACCGGTACCTTCCAGCAGTTTATTCAGGGCGGAATTGCTTTTGCCACCCCACCAACGGTTCCTCTTGCGCCTCGCGCAACCCCTGGCAAGCACTTTCTGCTGGAAGAGGAAGAGCCGAAGGACTGGCGGAAATGGGGCACCGCAATGCCGCAGTAAACGCAATATCGGGCAGCCCAGGCTGCCCGTTTTTTTAGAACCATTGACCTGCGTTTCTGGCACTCACAAGAAAAGTCTGTGTTAAACTGCGTCCACTTTTATTTAGTGGACCTGCCCGTGCCTGACTCTTCCCGCGTCTATTTTCCGCCTGCGTTTCTCAGCCTGATGCAGCAGATGCTGCCTGATCGTGCAGAATTCGACCAGTTTATTGCCATAAGCCAGCAGCCACTGCGCCGCAGTCTGCGTGTTAACACCCTGAAAATCAGCGTTGCGGATTTTCTCACGCTGGTTGCCCCGATGGCATGGTCGCTGACGCCGATCCCCTGGTGCCCTGAAGGCTTCTGGATTAGTCGTGACGACGGCGATGCACTGCCGCTGGGCAGTACAGCTGAACACCTTGCCGGGCTGTTTTATATTCAGGAAGCCAGCTCAATGCTGCCGGTAACGGCACTGTTCGACGGCTGCCCGACACCGCAGCGAGTGATGGACGTGGCCGCGGCACCGGGATCGAAAACCACTCAAATTGCCGCTCGCATGCATAACGGCGGTGCGATTCTGGCCAACGAATATTCGGCCAGTCGGGTGAAAGTGCTGCACGCCAATCTTAGCCGCTGTGGAATCAGCAACACGGCTATGACTCACTTTGATGGCCGCGTCTTTGGCGCGGCGCTGCCGGAATCGTTTGACGCTATCCTGCTGGACGCCCCCTGTTCGGGTGAAGGCGTGGTCCGCAAAGATGCCGACGCGCTGCGCAACTGGTCCGAAGCCAGCAACGCGGAGATCGCCGCCACTCAGCGTGAGCTGATTGACAGCGCCTTCCATGCGCTGCGCCCCGGAGGCACGCTGGTTTATTCCACCTGTACCCTGAATCAGGATGAGAATCAGCAGGTTATTGCCTGGCTACTGGCGCGTTATCCGGATGCGGTAGAGGTTGAGCCCCTCGACCAGCTGTTTGCCGGGGCGGAAAAAGCCGCTACCGCCGAAGGCTATCTGCACGTTTTTCCGCAGATCTTTGACAGCGAGGGATTCTTCGTTGCCCGCCTGCGTAAAACGACCAGTATCCCCGCCCTGCCGCAGCCGGGCTATAAACTCGGCAAGCTACCATTTAGCCCAATGAGCCGCGCCCAGCAGCAGGAAGTGGCCGCAGCGGCAGCGAAGTGCGGACTGCATTGGGATGAGCAATATACGCTGTGGCAGCGCGATAAAGAGATCTGGCTATTCCCGGTGGAGATTGAACCACTGCTGTCCCGCGTTCGCTTCTCTCGCATCGGCCTGAAGCTGGCGGAAACCTTCCCGAAAGGCTATCGCTGGCAGCATGAAGCGGCAATTGCGCTGGCAGACCCGTTGGCAGTCAATGCGGTTGAATTGAGCAGTGCCGAAGCTGAAGAGTGGTATCGCGGGCGCGATATCTACCCGGAACGCGATCTTCCGTCAGGAGAGCTGATTATCTGCCACCAGCGACAACCGATCGGCATTGCTAAAACCGTGGGATCGCGCATCAAAAATAACTATCCCCGCGATCTGGTACGCGACGGCAAACTGTTTAACACATAAAGCGATCTGGCCCGGTAACGGGCCATTTAAGGCACAAATTCATTAGTTTCGGAAAGTATTGAACTCCGGTTTAGACGATATGGTCTACATTGCTTCATTGACCTTATCGCTGCAGGGATTCAGCATCCATGAGAAACCGTTATCAGTTCTACTTTACGCTTGCCTTAATCACTATCGGCAGCCTGCTTATTATTGAAGTGCTGGCACGTCTGGTGCATCTGATCGTTGTCGGCTAACTTGTTTCGGCTACTTCATCGCCCGCGGATTTTTACGCAGAGATCCTGACCAGCTAAAGTCTTTCACTTCGCTCTCTTTTGCCGCCGACGGTTTACGCGGTTTTTTCACTTTGACCACCTGGGTACTTTCACGCACCACCCGCTCCTTCATTACCAGCCGCTTTGCCTCTTTCAGGATCTCTTTTTCTTCTTTCTTACTGGCGATATGACCGAGCTTCGCGGTGAGGGTCTTTACCCGTAGTTCAACCAGCACCTTCTCTTCTGCCGTGAACTGGTCGATCGAAATCTCTTTATCATTTTTCATCGTTTGAGCTCCTTGCCAGCGGCACCGCGAACGGATCTCCGCTGCGGTGGGGCAGCTTTTATCGTAAAGTGCGCACGCACAGCACACAAGCATCGATCGCGGAAAACGTCCCCCCGACCTTGCCTTGCTGATTGCGTGCCTGTGTTCATTCGCTGTGCTACCCTCGCGGTGCGCGCTCTGCCGCGGGGTGCATCCCCGGCAACAGCCATTATCGTCAACCGTGTAAAAGGAGTTCATATGACTGACGTGGAGCAGGCCAGCTCTGTTTCGATATTCCGTATTCGTGGCGATATTGTCGCCAGTACCCACGATGAACACGGGCAGATTACGGTGATCGAGAATAAAATTTACCGCATCCTCACCTTCGACCGCATGTGCGAACAGAGCAAAATGCAGAAGAACGAGCCGGCACTGCCAGTGCACAATTATATCCGTGCCATGCTGATGGCCGTGGCGTTGAAATCTCCGCAAAAAGCGCTGATCCTTGGACTGGGCGGCGGCTGTCTGCCAAGAGCGATCGCGGCCCGTGATGCCGCCTGCGCGATGGATATTGTTGAGCTTCGCCCTGCGGTGATCGACGTTGCGCGGCGGCACTTTTCCCTGCCGGAAGGCGAGCATATTCACTATCACGCCGTCGATGCCGACCAGTTTATCGCCTCGGCAGAAGAGCATCGCTATGATCTGATTTTCTCCGACCTGTACGCCGCCGATACGATGTCACCGCTGCAGGAGATGGAAACCTTCCTGCAGCACGCTAACCGCACGCTCAAAGCAGATGGCTGGCTGGTACTTAACTATCCACAGCGCCCTGCGGCCAACGGCCCGCTGCTTCAGGCACTACAACGGCAGTTTTCCACCCTGCTGCGCTGCGTGGTGCCCAGCGGCAACGTGGTGATTTATGCCAGCAATGTGACGTTTGACCTGCCTTTACGTGAACTGCAACGCATCGCTATTCGTGCGGGCAACGAGTTTGGCACTGATTTCTCCAGCCTCACCCCGAAACTGGCGGTTTTAAGCGGCAGGCAGCCCTAACGCGATCTCAGCCGTTTTTTTAGCTGTTTAGTTGCCGGTTTACCAATGCTGTGCCAGGTTTACCTCGTTAATCAGGACGTTAAACAAAGAGAACGAAGTATGATGATTAAAGGCATTGGTAAGGGATTCTTTATTTTGATCCTGGCAGTGACAACGCTGGGTTTCTTCCACATCCTGGGACCCTACTTTTCTGCAATTCTGTGGGCGGCGATTCTGGCGGTTATTTTCCATCCGCTGAAAACCCGCATCAGAAAACAGCTCAACGATAAAAACGGCATTTCGGCACTGATCACGCTGCTGATAATCTGCCTTATCGTCTTCATTCCGCTCGCCGTGGTGGCGTCTTCGCTGGCGGTGGAGTGCAACGCGCTGTATAACCGGCTGCAAAACAACCAGACCGAACTGGCTACGGTGGTCAGCGGTGTGGTCAATCACCTGCCGGAATGGGCGCGCCACTTCCTGGCGGAAAACGATCTGAATAATGCCGACCAGATCCAGCAGCAGCTGTCCGGTGCGGCAATGAAAGGCGGTCAGTTCTTCGCTGGCAGCATCATGCTGATTGGTAAGAGCACCTTTAGCTTTACCATCGGTTTTGGCGTGATGATGTACCTGCTGTTCTTCCTGCTGAAAGATGGTGCCTATCTGGTTGGATTGATTTTCACCGCTGTGCCATTGTCGGATCACGTGAAACATCATCTGTTTGTGAAGTTTGCTGCGGTATCTCGCGCCACGGTGAAAGGTACTGTCGTGGTTGCCGTCGTTCAGGGAGCGCTTGGCGGTATTGCATTTTACTTCGCCGATATCCAGGGCAGTATTCTTTGGGGATCGCTGATGGCTTTCCTGTCGCTGATCCCGGCGGTCGGTTCCGCGATCATCTGGCTGCCGGTAGTGCTCTTCTTCCTGTTCTCTGGTGCTGTAGTAAAAGGTCTGGTGCTGGCCTTCTTCTTCGTGGTGGTGATTGGGATGATCGATAACATCCTGCGCCCACTGCTGGTTGGCAAAGACACCAAAATGCCGGACTACCTGATCCTGATCACCACACTCGGCGGCATGGAAATATACGGTATCAACGGCTTTGTGATTGGCCCATTGATTGCCGCACTGTTTATTGCCAGCTGGAACCTGTTCTCCGGTAAAGAACATCGGGGCAATACCGAAGAGATCGACCCGGAATTTATTGAAGAAGGCCTTAGTCAGTCTGAAAAGAGTGAATAACGCTGGCATCGCCGGGCCAACTATCATGGCCCGGCTTTTTTATGCCTGTTGGGCGGCCTTCTTCTCATTCTCGATCAGCCTGATCAACGTACCGTCGGGATCGACTAGCGCGCCCATCTTCAGCCCCCACGGTTGCATTTTTGGCGGATGGATACGCGGGAAGTCAGTGCATTTTTCCGGAATCCCTGCCGCCTGCAACAGGCGATAAAACGCCTCAACATCATCCAGCCGTAGACAACAGCTGAACCAGCTGCTGTAAGGGTCCAGCTCGGGATGCGGGAAAAACTCCAGCACCACGCTACCGGAAACCATAATCATCCAGTGCTCATCCTGCCAGGTGGTAGTAAAACCCAGTGCGGCATAAAACTGCTGAGTGGCGCTGAAACTGCGCGAAGGCAGATTGGGGGTGGCATGGTCGGTCATGGCGGCGGCTCCGAAGCAAAACGAACAGACTGGCTTTTTTGCACATTATTGCAGGTAAAGGCCGCTTTTTCTGCCGGACTCACGGCTTTATTGCGTCAGGAAGGGGCGTGATTTCTGTCAGGCATTCGCATTTAAAGCGTCGGACAGGAGAGTCACATATCCCCCTCTCTGAACTGGCAGCGCTGGCTACCACGGTCATAAACGCTTTTTTTCCTATGAGAAGCGACTTTTACCTGTTTTTTTATTCGCCAGGTCCAGTGAAAAATGTAGAGCAAAGTCCCCTCTTTAAAAGCCGAATCCCTTCAGCCACGCTCATGATTCAATACTGAAATGTCATGTTATTCAATCCTAAGACATTAGGTCTGATGGGTGATACTAAGGTTTTTTTTGTAACTTAATGGGATAGTTTCTGATTGGTACTATGCAGTTCATTGATCATTATTTACACTAAATTGAATTAATGTGTACTTTCATTACAAATCACTAAAAAATGTAAAGGTGAAAAATGAATACGCCTAATTCTCTGTTAACACTTTGTTTTATTTGTCTGATTACCACAGCCTGCACAACACAAAAAGCATTAAAGGAAACTAAACGTCAGTTCGATAATGGCGAATATGGCTGGGCGTTATATACCGGAACCGTGGGCGTTACCGTGGCGGCGATTGCTGACGTTTTCACCCTCGGCGGCACCAGCGATGTCAACACCGGAACCAGCGCGCTCTCTTCCGCCGCCAACACCGCCGCACCAAACTCAAGCGCGGCAAAAGCACTGTCATCAATGGCCTCAGCAGCACCGACGACTTCCTCGTTCAGCGGTCAATCGGGCGCAACGCCAACGGCACAGGCATCCGACAGCGCAGCACTACCGCCTGTTGATGTCAGCACGTTTAATACCAAAGACTACCTGCCGAAAAATGGCCAGTGCGCGAAGAACCTCTCCTACCTCAGCGATCGCCTGCCTGCCGTTGATAATCCCAACATTTCGCAAATCCGTCAGGAGGTGCTGAAAGGGGATATGCTTGAGATTATGCGTAACATTAATAAAGAGGGGAAAACGCCGGACGAAGGTATACAACTCTCACTCCAGCAGGCCGAAGCCTACGACAAATCAGGCAGCAATGCCCTGCAAACCGCAGAACAGACCGATGGACAGGGTATTACCGCCGCGCAGTTTGCACAGCAGATAAAGGCGGGAACGTTGAAAATTGACGTTTGCGACGGTATCCGCAACTCCTCACTTTGCGCGGCGACGATCTACGCCTATGGCGCTATCGGCTCGCGCGCTGCTGCGGCCAACCTGCAGTGCTACAAGCGAACTAATCAGTGGCCGAAGGCGTAGCTGTATCGCTTTTATCCACTGTTCTTATGTTTAATTTCCGTGCAACCTGGGCTGCTTTCAGGCTCGTGATCTGAACCATGATGAATTTCAGGGGATAACGCCCCTGCCGGTTTAATTGTGATTTCACGCACCTCCGTGATTGCCGGAGTGATCAACACTGCTCAATGCTCTTTGACGCTGCTCCGTGAGCGAATAATGGATAGTGTTAAAACACAGGTCGGCATCGGTGGACATGCCAAAAGCATGTTCACCGATTTTGAACTTTAGAGACGTTTTACATCAACAGAAATCACTTCAGACCAACAGGGTAACCTTCATCATAACGTTAATTCATCACGACTTTTTGCCTGCGGATCGGTCACAATGCCTAAAAAGGCAAAGCCAACAGGAATAAGTGAACCCCACAATACGGCGTTCCAACCGTAAAGACTGAGCAGCGCACCAGAAGAAAACGATCCTACAATCATCACGCCAAATACCACAAAATCGTTCAGAGACTGCACCTGAGTTTTTTCTTCGGGTCGGTGATATTCAATAATTTTCGCCGATGCGCCGGTAAAGCCAAAATTCCAGCCAAGCCCCAGTAAAATCAGCGATAGCCAGTAATGGAAGATGTCGGTACCACTGAGCCCGGCCAGGACAGAGCATGCAGTGATAAACAGTCCCGTGGCGGCGATACGCATGGCACCAAAGCGATTAATTAATTTGCCGGTGAAAAATCCTGGTCCGTACATGGCAATAACATGCCACTGGATGCCGAGATTGGACGCCTGCTGGGAAATCCCGTGCATATGCATCGAAAGCGGCGCGGCGGTCATCAGGAAATTCATCACCATATAGGTTACCGCTCCGCTAAATACGGTTCTGGCGAAGCCCGGCTGACGGACAATTTCGCGTAAAGGCCGCCCACCCGATTTTACTGTGCTGGCGGGTTCTGTTGTCTTTACACCTTTAAGTACGAACGCGGAGATGACGGCCACAAGAGCCTGAGCGAGGAACGTGACGGCAAAAGTATGCGGCGGCCAGAGATGCATCGTACCGGAAACCAGCATAGGGCCAACCACGCCAGCTATAACTCCGCCTCCCATCACCAGCGACAGTGCCCTGGCCCGCCGTTCCGGCGCAACGCCGTCCGTTGCGGCAAACCGAAAGCTGAGTGCAACGGCCGCATATGCCCCGCCCATAAATGCGGCAATGCAGAACAGCGAAAACGAGCCAATCACCACGCCCAGAGCAGCGGTCAGGCCGGTAATGACGCCCGCCCCGGTACCGGCCATAAAGGCTGCCCTGCGGCCTTTTTTTCGTGCCAGTGAACCTAACGGCAGAATACAGGCCGCCATTCCCAGAACAAACATGGTGATGGGCAGCGTCGCCAGCGAACTACTGGGGGCTATTGCGTTGCCAACAATGGCTCCTGTGGCATAAAAAACCACGGAATTAGCACCGGCGAGAGCCTGTGCTGCCGACAGGCGGATGATATTATTATTCTGCTCTGCAACTGGCAGGGCGTGTTCAGTGGTCATGTGATGAATTATCCTGATTCATGGTGAGCACTATCCGGTAGCGCGCCAGCCCCTGCTTCAGTCTGCTAAGCGCCTCATTTGCCCTCTCAAATGGCAACTGCTCAGTAACAGGCAACGTATGAAAGAGGTGACTGAATTGCAGAGCGCGTTCGGTTTGTAGCGGTGTGCTGACAAAAGATCCTGTCAGGGTGCGTTCAGCGCCAATCATCATGCCAGGCGTGACCTGCAGCGGCGATTGCCCGCTTCCAAGCAGGATCGCTTTTCCACGGGGTGCCAGGCTGGACACAAGCGCCGAAACCGCTTCTGAGTTCGGAATCGTTGCCACAATGAAATCCACCCCACCGTCAGTTTTCAGGCGTTCTGATACGTTTTCCTTGAGGGTATCGATGAAGTGATGCGCACCCAGCTGCAATGCCGCATGTTCTTTTTCACTACCGCGCGCAACCACAGTGACCTCGAAACCCATTTTTCGTGCGTATTGAACGGCCATGTGGCCAAGGCCCCCCATCCCGACCACAGCCACTTTGTCGCCTGCTCTGGCGCCAGAGTTACGTAGCGCGTTAAAGGTGGCAGTACCGGCGCAGAGAATCGGGGCAGCATGTATGGAGGAGAGCGCTGAGGGTATAGCTATCAGCGCGGTATGCCGCATGACAACATACTCTGCGTAGCCGCCATCGCAGCTGAGACCGGGCGTCAGCTGATTTTCGCAGAGATGAAAAAGCCCGCTGCGGCAGGGGCTGCAATGTTGGCAGTATCCGCCCAAACGCCCGATCCCGACTCGCTGACCGGTTTGCCAGATATCGGGTACCTTCTTCCCTTTTCGCACAATGTAGCCGACGATTTCATGTCCCGGTATACGGCCGGGTTGCCCCTTCTGCGGCGCTTTTTCCGCGTCCCGAAGATCGGCACCGCAGACTCCGCAAGCTTCAATTTTGATGAGCACGTCATCCGGACCAGGGGCAGGTATCGGCCGCTCTGTCATTTCCAGCACACCGGGGGCAACAACCTGCATAGCGCGATATGTTTCATTCATAAATTGCACCGGTAAATGGGGGATTATCAGATTGCAGGGGCGATAAAGAAATGAGACACCGTGTTGCAGGTCACGACTGGAGTAACCACTTCCGCGCTCTCTTTATCACCCGGCAAACTTTTTAGCCACGCGGATTAATTCGTGTGGCGTAGTCATCAGGCGTTACGGCCAGCCATTACGCCGCCATCAATATCCCAGATAGCGCCGGTAACCCAGCCAGTCTTGTCGGAAAGCAGAAAGGCTACCGTTTCCGCGATATCGACAGGGGTACCCACTCGACCGATCGGATGGAAACTGTCGAAGCTGGTCATCACATCCTTAACGTCGTCTTTAGGAATGAAGCCTTCGTAAATCGGCGTATGAACAACGGCAGGAGAAACAGCATTCACGCGGATCCCTTTTTCACCCAGCTCAATGGCCAGGTTTTTGGTCAGCGCGTGGAGACCAGCTTTCGCCATTGAGTAAGCTGAAGACGGTGTGGCACCGATGGCCTGCTGCGCCCACATGGAGCCAATATTAACGATAGAACCTTTGATACCGGCCTCGATCATATTGCGCACCACGTCGCGGGTAATAATGAAAGTGGCGCGGTTAATGCTCATATACATGTCATAGTCTGATGCTTCATGCTCGGTGAACGGTTTAGGGAAAAACACGCCAGCCGCATTGACCAGCAGGCTGATATCTTTGTGTTCAGCGTTAATGGTGTTCACCACGTGCTGCATACCTTCGTCTTTCATCAGGTCGGCAACGATGATGGAAACCTGGCCGTCTGCAGCCAACGCATGGCGGGCCTGCTCGGCTTTCTCATGACGATTGCCAACCAGCACAACGCTGCCACCGTTTTGTAGGATCCGCTTTGCCGTTTCAAAGCCCATACCGCTGGTACCGCCAACCACCAAGAGTTTTTTTCCGGCAAAAGATGCGTTCATTACTAACCTCTGTACATTCATCTGATTGTCATTGATGAAAAGCCGCGCTCCTCATCGTGTGAAACCAGAATGCCACCCTGCCCCTCTGTTGACGACTGAGAAGAAATTGCGATACGGGAAAGAAAATCTTTCTCGCTGGCGTATACTGAAGAAACCAATGAAGCGGAATGAATACAATGCGATCGCTAAACCGACTTAAATGGCTGCACGCTTTTGAAGCCACCGCAAGGCATGGCAGCTTTACCGGCGCGGCACAGGAACTGGGCGTCACCCCTGCTGCCGTAGGCCAACTGGTCCGTTCGCTGGAAGACTGGGTCGGGCATCCGCTTCTTCATCGCAGCCGTTCAGGGAAAGAGCGGTTGACGCTGGTTGATGAAGCGCAGAATGCGCTGCAGGACATCACACAGGGGCTGGACAAACTTGAAACCGGCTTAAGCAAGCTTCGTGGTCGCCGGTCTCGATCGGTTGTGGTGGTTACGGCCTCCCAGGTTCTGATGATGAACTGGTTGATGGATCGTCTGAACCGGTTCTCGGAAGCGCACGAGAACATCGATCTACGGCTTAACGTCACCGAGAAACTGATGGACGTATCGCACGGTGAGGCGGATATCGGCATTCGCTGCGGGCAAGGCGACTGGCCTGGGGTAAATAAAACCTGGCTAATGGATGAGGAAGCCGTGCTGGTCTGCAGTCCGCGTCTGGTACCACCTGAGAAAATGGCCTGCGCCGAATGGCTCGCCGCTCAAAAGCTCATCCACGATGACACGCCACATCCCGGCGCAGGTTTTCCGTCCTGGGATAATGTACTGATGGCGGTCGGTGCACCCGAACCGCTGGAAAACGGGCTGCATATTAACTCCACCTCAGCGGTGATCCTGTCAGCGCTGAGCGGCAGAGGCGTGGCCATCGTTCGCTACGCTCTGGTTAAACAGCTTATCGAAACAGGGCAACTGGTCCAACTGCATCCCGATCACCGCTGGTCACTTACATGGTCCTATTACCTGGTCACGCCACAGCAAAACGTTCTGCGTGATGAAGTAAAAGTGTTCCGCGACTGGCTTCTTCAGGACGTCGTTTCAGGCGATTCGTGATCTGCCGTCTCAGGGATTAAGCTATCCCGTTAATCGCCCCCGGAGCGCCACGCTTTATTTCCTCGCAGAATAGCGACATAGAATTTCTTCTCTGATCTGCAAGATTATCTGATTTGTTGTAGCTGTCGGTCGAGCTGATAATCACTCTCAATGAATGTTACGCATTTTTATCTGCAAACGGGGCACCTCAGCTCCATAACCCTGACCGGAACAGCTTAATGAAAGACAGCGTTGTTATTATTGGCGCAGGTGTAAGCGGCCTGTATGCCGCCACACTGCTCGAAAAAGCTGGGGTGGATTATGTGATTCTGGAAGCCCGTGACCGAACCGGCGGACGCGTACTCTCAGGCCAGCAATTATCGACCCCTCCCGTCGGGATTCATGTCGATATGGGAGCAACGTGGTTCTGGCCGGACATTCAACCAGAGCTGGCTCAGCTGATCGAACAACTGCATATCCCGGTAATTTCACAGGCGCGCCCCGGCGACATGCTCTACGAACGCCGGTCAAATTCGACTCCAGAACGTTATCCTGCTTATGAAACTTCACCCGCATCCTTCAGGCTGGAGGGCGGAATGCAGTCGCTGACGGCGGCGCTGGTAAATAAAATTCCGCTTCATAAGGTTAAAACAGGCCATCAGGTTATTGCCATTTCGGACACCGGTAAGGAAATCCAGGTCCTGACACGGTCAGAAAGCCGCGATAATTCACCATTTTCCTGTAAGCATGTTTTCCTCGCGCTGCCATCCGCCCTGGCAGCAAAAATAGCGTTCAGGCCAATGCTGCCAGAGACGGTACTTTCAAACTGGCGAAGGATTCCGACGTGGATGGCGCGACACGCGAAATATGCCGCCGTATACAAAAAGGATTTTTTACATACGCAGCATCTTTCCGGCGATGCCAGCAGTCAAATCGGGCCGATGGTAGAAATTCACGACGTATCAGAGCCGAAATCCCATAAAACAGCGATTTTTGGCTTTATCGGCATGCCAGCAAAATCAAGATGGAACGTCTCTGAATCTGTACTCAAGCGGCTATGCCGCGAGCAGCTTGTGCGTTTATTCGGTCAGGATGCGGCAGAACCCGAAGCGGAATACCTGAAAGACTGGGCAGCCGACCCGTTCACTGCAACAGAATTTGATCTTCTGCAGGAAACTGGATACACGGTGCCTGAACAGCTCCCTGCACGCGGAGAGTGGTCGGGTAAATTAACGGGGATCGCCAGCGAATGGTCTGTGCCGTTCTCGGGTTATCTTGCTGGTGCAATGGATTCTTCGTCAAAGGGAGTCCAGCGCTGGCTTAAGCAAGAATCATTCAGTGAAATTGGTTTGCCGCCTCTACGAACCCCAGACATGTTTTAGTAAAGCAACTGCGTCTGGTTCTATGGCGCATCAGTCATGGCGGCTGGTTTTGAATTAGTGAAGCAATCGCAAAAAAAGACCGAAGACGATTCCTGTCTTCGGTCCAGGGAAATGGCTCTTCTCAGAGCCGTGCGCTAAAAGTTGGCATTAATGCAGGCTTGTTGCCTGACTCTTAAAAGATAGACGAAATGCAGGGGATTGCCAGACCGCATGTTGCAAAGTAGTTACGGATTGTTAGCATTGTGATCAACGTGGCAGAAACGGCGGCTTCCCGCGGAATACGCGGGCTGATGCGGAGATAAGGGATGCGCCAGGGCTGTGCCAGCGCATCCATCAGATATCAGTTACAGAGCTTCTCGGCGCGGGCAATAATCGGTGCCAGGCTTTTTTTATGCCCCGGGTTGGCCGGATCGTCAGCCAGCATCTTATCGATGGGAACACCCTTAATGCGACCGGCTTTAATACTCTCTTCCGCCGCCGCATTGAGCGGGTACTGCACCAGCGTACCGTCGTTAATCGCTAACAGCACGTTGCCTTTTTCGCAGCTGAGCATCATCTCTTCACGCGTGAAAGGCCAGTTGTCTTTACCCATATCGAAACGGCTGACGGTTTCAATCCCGGCCAGCGCACTGGTGCTGACGCTCAATACAGCAAACATTAATGCCAGTTTTTTCATGACTTTTCATACCTTCAAACAGTGCTTATAACAGTACATCGTCGGTGGCTGCCGCTCAGGCAGGTTCCAGGGTGGCAAACAGGCTGACTGAGAGCAACGCCAGCGCCGCCAACGCTACTTCCACCAGCGTGGCGATGACGAAATTATGCTGAGCCCCCTCTCCACTGCGCTGAAAGCGCGGCACCAGCCAGTAGCGGTTAAACAGCGCGATGGCGACCATCGCGGCAACCAGTAGCGTTTTCAGCAACAGCAGCTGGCTATAAAGCCGGAAACTGACAAGTGGCCATCCCAGCAGCAGCAGAGCGGCAAACACGCCGCTGATAATCGCCAGCGCCACGGCAAGATGGCCGTAGCGCGAATAGCGCATCATGGTTTTAATTGCCTCGTAGCGCCAGGTAGCATTGCGAGCTTCTCGCATCAACAGCGCCACCGGCCACAGACCACCCGCCCAGAATGCTGCGGCCAGCAAATGCACGATCTGGTTGCCGCGCTGTAGTGCACCCAGCCAACCGTCAAGGATCGCAGCGTGGCCGACAAATGCCAGTCCAGCAAGCTGCAGTAGCGCACATAGCAACATCATTTGCTGACGAAGTCTGCCCTGCAACAACAGCGTCAGGCAGCCGAGCATTGCCAGCACGCACTGCAACTGCCAGACACGGCCAAATCCGGTTTGTAACACGGCAGCCCAAACGTCGGCATTGATCATATCTCGCCAGCCATCACCCATCAGCCCGGTTTGGGCACTCAGCAGCAGTAGCGTGGTGAATAGCGTCAGCCAGCAGGATATCTGTATCAGCGGACGGAAGCGGTCGCTGAGACGCGCACGGTATCGTGCCGGCGCTAAAAGCGTGGTAAAGATCCCCGCTCCCGCCAGCGACATCAGCGCGCCAAAATGCAGCCAGCGGCAGAAAATATAGAAGCCGGTTAGCGACATATTACTTCAGGCTGTTGTTACGCATCGTGCTCAATCATCCTTGCGAGTAGCGGCGTCGGGCGACCAGAGGCCGAAAGAATACCCCGCCTGAATAGCAGTGTCGAGGTGATAACGACTATCGATTAGCCGGTAAACTTGCTAATCCGTGCCTTCTGCATTATTTTTGCGGCAAACTGTCTGGAGAACACCATGAGCACTAACCTGGCCACGCTGCCGCAGGAAGAAAAAGATAAAATCAACGTCGATCTGGCTGCCGCCGGGGTGGCGTTTAAAGAACGCTATAATATGCCGGTGATTGCCGAAATGGTCGAACGTGAACAGCCGGAGACTCTGCGTGACTGGTTCCGCCAGCGGCTGGCGCACTATCGCCAGCTGTCACTTTCCCTTTCGCGGCTGCCGTACGAACCCAAGCAAAAATAAGGGCTTGTCATTTTGCCGGGCATCGGTTGAGATAATCAGCAAAGCATTACTGCACCTAATCTCAACCATGGGAGTCATTATGTCCGGCTGGAACGTTGCTGCTGCACAGTCAGGGTCCCGCCCTGGCGATATCACCTGGAATATCCAACATCACCTTAAGTTTGTCCGCCTTGCTGCCTCCCGGCACGTTGATTTACTGATGTTTCCCGAACTGTCACTCACCGGTTATGAACTGCCGCTGATGGCAGAACTGGCCCTGTCCCTCGACGATCCCCGACTGCAGGTTTTTGCCGAGGCCGCCGTAGAATATCAGATGGGTATCAGCATCGGGCTGCCGCTGAACGGTGAAAATAACGTACGGCTGTCGGCGGCAACGTTCCTGCCCGACGGCACCCGTTTCGCCTACAGCAAACGCAATCTGTATGGTGAAGAAAAGCAGATTTTTGTTCCGGGCGCGGCCGTGCCGATGTTTGGCCATCAGCGCCACAACGTGGTGATGGCGATTTGCGCCGACATCAGCGTAGAGAAATTTGCCCAGGATGCCGCGCGCCAGGGTGCCGATCTCTATGCGACCAGCGTACTGGTGTCCGAGCAGGGCTATCAGCAGGACTGTGATTATCTTGCGCGCTGGTCGCGGGACTACAGGATGGCGGTGATGATGGCCAATCACGCCTGGCCGACAGGTGGCTATCAAAGCGCAGGAAAAAGCGCCTTCTGGGGGCCGGACGGACGTCAGGTAGTACAAGGCGGGAGCGGAGAACAGCTGATTATTGCCCGCCGCAGCGGTAATCATTGGCAGGGGGAGGTTCATCCGTTACCCTGCACCTCGGTTCTGTAAACGGGAGAGAGTATGTTACGTGTAATTGACACGGAAACCTGCGGCCTGCAGGGTGGTATTGTCGAAGTGGCATCGGTGGATGTGGTCGATGGACAGATCATAAATCCGATGAGCGATCTGATCTCCCCGGATCGGCCTATCAGCCGGCAGGCGATGGCTATTCATCGGATCACCGAAGAGATGGTGCTCGGTAAACCCACTATTGAGCAGGCGGTGGGGCGTTATCAGGGCAGCGCGTACTATGTGGCGCACAATGCCAGCTTCGATCGCCGGATGCTGCCGGAAATGCACGGCGAGTGGATTTGCACCATGACGCTTGCCCGTCGCCTGTGGCCCGGCCTCAAGTACGGCAATCAGGCGCTGCGCGATGCGCTGAATCTTGAGGTGATTACCCCACCCGGTCTGCATGCGCACCGGGCGCTGTACGACTGCTACATCACCGCTGTGCTGCTGATTCATATTATGGATGCCAGCGGCTGGGACGCTGCGGAAATGGTCCGCAGGATGCAGACGAAAGGACTGGAAAGCACCTTCCCGTTCGGTAAGTATCGCGGTCAGGCCATTGAGTCCGTGGCAAAGAAAGATCCGGGATATCTGCACTGGATGCTGAAAAACATCCCGGACCTGAAGCCCAATCTGCGTATTACCATGCAGCGGGCCTTAGGCATAGATGATTAGTGAGCAGAGTTGCTGGTGAGCGTGCCGTTCGCCAGCCCAATCAGAAACGCATACTCCAGCGCCACTTCTTCCCACACTTTATAACGGCCTGATTTGCCGCCGTGACCGGCATCCATATCGGTATGCAGCACCAGCAGATTCGAATCGGTTTTCAGCTCGCGCAGCTTAGCCACCCATTTAGCCGGTTCCCAGTACTGTACCTGAGAGTCGTGCAGGCCGGTCGTGACCAGCAAATGCGGATAATCCTGCGCAATAACCTGATCGTACGGGCTGTACTGCTTAATATAGCGATAATACTGCTCGTCGTTGGGGTTACCCCACTCATCATACTCACCGGTGGTCAGCGGGATACTCTCGTCCAGCATGGTGGTTACCACATCAACAAAAGGCACCTGCGCTACCACCCCGTGGAAGCGTTCCGGCACCATGTTGATCACCGCACCCATCAGCAAGCCACCGGCGCTGCCGCCCATGGCGTAGAGCTTAGCCGGATCGCCATAGCCTTTTTCCACCAGCGCATCGGTGATATCAATAAAGTCGTGGAAGGTGTTCATCTTATTCAGCAGGCGGCCATCATCGTACCACTGCTGACCCATTTCACCGCCGCCGCGAATGTGTGTTAAGGCGAAGACGAAGCCACGGTCCAGCAGACTGAGCCGGCTGGCGCTGAAATCCGGGTCCATGCTGCTGCCGTAAGAACCATAGCCGTAGACCAGCAGCGGGTTGCTGCCGGGGCGATAGCTGTCCTTGCGATACACCAGCGATACCGGCACATCAACTCCGTCACGCACGGTGACCCAATGGCGTTCACTGCGATAATGACCGGCATCAAACCCTTTTACCGCCGTCTGCTTCAGTACCTGACGCTCGCCGCTGTCCATATCCAGTTCGTACAGCGTGTCTGGCGTGGTCATTGAGGAATAGCCGTAGCGCAATTTGCTGGTCTCCGGCTCCGGGTTATGGCCAAGCCAGGTCACATAGGTTGGATCGTCAAAGGCAATCGCCCGTTCTTCCCCACTCTGCCAGTTAATCTGCCGCAGACGGGTGAGTCCGCGCTGACGCTCTTCCACTACCAGCCAGTCGCGGAACAGCGAGTAGCCTTCCAGCACGATATCCGCACGCGGTGCAATAATCGCCTGCCAGCTGTTTTCATCAACGGTGTCGGTGCGATAGAGGCCGAAGTTTTTACCGTCGCGATTCGATCGCAGGTAAAACTGCTGCTGATAGTGATCGACGCTGTATTCGTGATCTTTACGGCGCGGACTGAACATCACCGGTTTGGCATCCGGCACATTCGCATCCAGCAACAGGATTTCACTGGTGGTGCTGCTGTTGAGTGAAATAGCAATAAACTGCTCGGAGGTGGTCTTATACAGGCCGACATAGAAGGTGTCGTCCAGCTCCTCGTAGACCAACCGATCGCTTTCCTGCGCGGTGCCCAGCGTATGCCGCCAGACCTGGTAAGGTAGCAGCGTCTTCGGATGCTTGCGCACGTAGTAGAGCGTTTGCGAGTCATTCGCCCAGGTCATGCCGGCAGTCACACCTTCCAGCACATCGTCAAAGCTGCGCTCATCCTGCAGGTGGCGGAAATGAATGCTGTAGATGCGGCGAGAGAGAAAATCTTCAGCCAGAGCCAGGATCTGGTTATCACGGGTAATCGCCAGGCTGCCAAGTGCATAAAACTCACTTTCCGCCGCGCGCTGGTTGGCATCGACCAGCGTTTCCCACTGTTCGGGGTTGGCGGTTTCCGCAGGCTGACGGCTGTAAATGGCGTACTCGTTGCCCTCTTCATAGCGGCTCTGGTAGCGATAGCCATTTTTTACGTAGGGAACCGACTGGTCGCGCGGAGGAATGCGATCGATGATCTCCTGCAGCAGTTCCGCCTGCAACGCCTTTTGCGGTTCCAGCAAGCTGTCGCCGTACTCATTTTCTGCTTTGAGCCACGCGATAATTTCCGGATCTTCCCGTTGGTCATCGCGCAGCCAATAATAGTTGTCGCAGCGCGTGTCACCGTGCTGAGTCATCACATGAGGGACTTTCTTTGCTTTAGGTGGTGTCATGATATTTTCACGGTTGCTGTGCCTGCCTGTAAGACTGGCAGCAAGATGCCTGATTGCCAATAGCCGAAGGCACAACCGGTGTAAAATTAGCCACCACCTTTTACGCTACGCCCGGAAATCACACCGCGCGCAGTTTGCTATCGCCTTCTTCTGATTCAAGCTCACCGGCGTTAGACTCTTCCGGCATTTTACCGGTGCGCAGAATGTGCTGCAGTGCATCTTTGTTTTCTGCCAGATACAGGCCCAGCGCTTCACCCTGCTGCTCATCAAGCGCCAGCGGACTGGTGGTCAGCCATTCAGAAAAAACTTCGGCCATATCGAGCATTTTGTCGTAGGCATCGGCTTCTTTTTTGCTGGCAAACGTCATCTTTTCCTCACCTTTTCTGACGACTACGTATTGAATTTCAACAGCCATAATTTTCTTCTCGCTATACTGTGTTTATATACAGCCTATCACTGAAGCGGATTTGACTCAAGTTTAGCGTTCAGGATGAATACGCAAACGTTTTCGTTTATACTGCGCGCGTTTTTTCCATTCAATCAGGTAGAGATTATGACGACTCTTGGAACCGCGCTGCGCCCACAGGCGACTCGCGTAATGCTGTTAGGATCAGGTGAACTGGGTAAGGAAGTGGCGCTGGAATGTCAGCGTCTTGGCGTGGAAGTGATCGCCGTTGACCGCTACGCCGATGCCCCTGCCATGCACGTTGCCCACCGCAGCCATGTGATCAATATGCTGGACGGTGCCGCGCTGGCTGCCTTGATAGCCCAGGAAAAACCGGACTTCGTCGTGCCGGAAATCGAAGCCATCGCCACCGACATGCTGGTTGAACTGGAAAAACAGGGCCAGCACGTTGTCCCCACCGCGCGTGCGGCAAAGCTGACCATGAACCGCGAAGGCATTCGTCGCCTCGCCGCCGAAGAGCTGTCGTTACCGACTTCCACCTACCGCTTCGCCGACAGCCGTGAAGCCTTCTTTGCCGCCGCCGATGAAATTGGCTTCCCGTGCATCGTTAAGCCAGTAATGAGTTCCTCCGGCAAAGGCCAGAGCTTTATCCGCGAAGCTTCGCAGCTGGAAGCAGCCTGGGAATATGCCCAGCAGGGTGGCCGCGCCGGTGCGGGCCGCGTGATTGTTGAAGGCGTGGTGAAATTCGATTTTGAAATCACGCTGCTGACCATCAGCGCCGTTGACGGCGTTCATTTCTGTGCTCCAATCGGTCACCGTCAGGAAGATGGCGATTACCGTGAGTCCTGGCAGCCGCAGCAGATGAGCGATTTGGCTCTACAGCGCGCGCAGGACATCGCCCGCAAAGTGGTTGAAGCCCTCGGCGGACGCGGCCTGTTTGGCGTTGAGCTGTTTGTTTGCGGCGATGAAGTGGTGTTCAGCGAGGTTTCCCCTCGCCCGCACGATACCGGGATGGTGACGCTGATTTCTCAGGACGTTTCCGAGTTTGCCCTGCACGTTCGCGCGTTCCTCGGCCTGCCGGTTGGGGGTATTCGTCAGTACGGTCCGTCGGCCTCTGCCGTTATTCTGCCGCAGCTGGATAGTGATAACGTTCAGTTTGGTAATTTGCAGGCGGCTGTCGGTGCCGGTTTGCAGGTTCGTCTGTTCGGTAAGCCGGAGATCCGCGGTCAGCGCCGTCTGGGCGTGGCACTGGCGACCGGTACGGATATTGATGACGCGGTACAGCGTGCGGTTGCTGCGGCGGCGAGCGTCAAGGTTAGCGGGTAATTCAACGTTACTTGCGTTGGATGGGACAGTGGTGTTAACGCTGGCTGATAGTCCCCCGCTCTGGCGGCTTGTATTGTCTGGAACAACGGTGTTCGCTCTGGCTGGTGGTTCCCCCGCTCGGGCGGGTCCTCGCGCCACGCTTTGCGTGGTGCCATCACTTCGTTCCTCAGCCTCTCGGACCAGCACAGACGGGCGTCCTGCCCGGCTGTGCTTTTCGGTCGCGTCCATGCGACCAAATCCTGGCTTCCTCTCTACGTTCTGCGCTGCGGATTGCCCGTTCGGGGGAACCACCAGCCCGCTTTTAGATCTGGTGACTTCTGGATGAGAAAACAAATACCTATATCTTAATCTTCTGAGACTGAGCCCCGTTATGGCTGTAAAGCTTCTTAGTGCTCTCTTACCAACTCTCCCTGTTGCTTATAAATCATTCGAAGTCTGCCCTTCAAAAGCTTGAATCTGCATCCGCTAGCAATCTATCTGGTTCCGTTGGCTCAACAATTGATAACCTGAAGCAGATCGCAAGCTCTATGTAAGAAGGGGGCATCCTCTGCACAAACCGGACAATCCACAGCGCTGAGGTGAAGACAGCGGGACCGGGGACGCTAACAGGACGTTAGCGTCAGGGCTGGCGCGGGCAGGACGCCCGCTCCAGACCGGCCCGAAAGTCACGCTGCCGGAGCCGAAGGCATCACGCACAGCATGACGCGAGGACGCCCGACTTGCGCAGAGGATGCGCCCCGAACTCCAATGCCGCGGCTACAGCCACAGCGTTATAGCCAACAATAGGACTTTAATCTTCCCCCAAGAAGACCTGGTTTAACCTGACTCAATCAGCCAGCTAAGCACTTAATTATATTGAAGCTAACCGCAAGCACTTTGTAAGAAGGGACGCATCCTCTGCGCAAACCGGGCAATCCACAGCGCTGAGACGAAGACAGCGGGACCGGGGACGCTAACAGGACGTTAGCGTCAGGGCTGGCGCGGGCAGGACGTCCGCTCCAGACCGGCCCGAAAGTCACGCTGCCGGAGCCGAAGGCATCACGCACAGCGTGACGCGAGGACGCCCGACTTGCGCAGAGGATGCGCACCGAACACCAATGCCACAGCCACAGCCACAGCCACAGCCACAGCCAAATAACATTTTGGCAGCCCATAAAAAAACCGCCATCCCAAAGAGACAGCGGCCTTAAATTCTTAAACCGTGGTCAGATAAACGGCTCGCTTACCGCCACTAACCGTCACGCATTAGCGCGCGCCAGCTACCGCTTCCTGCGCCAGACGCGTAATACGATCGTAATCACCCGCCTCCAGCGCATCGGCAGGGACCAGCCATGAACCGCCAATACACAGCACGCTTTTCAGCGCCAGATAGTCACGGTAGTTCGCCGGAGAAATCCCCCCGGTCGGGCAGAAACGCACCTGCGGGAACGGCCCACCAATTGCCTGTAGCGCTTTCACGCCGCCGTTGGCTTCGGCCGGGAAGAACTTAAACTCGCGCAGGCCGTAATCCAGACCGGTCATCAGTTCAGAAACGGTGCTGATGCCCGGAATCAACGGCACCGGGCCGTCGACAGCGGCACGCAGCAGCGGCTCGGTCAGCCCCGGGCTGATAACAAACTGCGCACCGGCATCGGTGACTTCTTTCAGCTGCTGGGCGTTGAGCACCGTACCTGCACCCACAATGGCTTCAGGAACTTCTCTCACCATCGCTTTCAGCGCATCAAGTGCACACGGGGTACGCAGGGTCACTTCCAGCACGCGCACGCCACCGGCAACCAGCGCTTTAGCCATCGGCACCGCATGTTCGAGTTTGTTAACGACAATCACCGGGACAACCGGGCCGGTGGTCAGGATCTGTTCTGCGCTTGTTTTCCAGTTACTCATCAACAACCTTCTCCTGTCTGGCATGCTTTCCCTGTTTGAGATAGCAGGCAAATATTATGCGGTGGTTCCGAAACGGTGACTTACCTTACAACAGTGCGGGAGTATCGTCTATCGCTCTTCGGCATTTTTGAAACACAGGTTCAAAAATATTTTTAATATTGTGTCATTTTCAAAATATCAGGCAAAAAAAACGGCCCACACTTTTCAGTGAAGGCCGCTTATCTGCGAGATGACGTCAGAAAATCTTACTCGATTTCATTCCAGGAACGGCCATCACGCGTGATCATCGCCACGGAAGCAACCGGTCCCCATGTCCCCGCCTGATACGGCTTAGGTGCGTCTTTATCCGCAGCCCAGGCATCCATGATGGAGTCAACCCATTTCCAGGCCTCTTCCACTTCATCACGGCGCACAAACAGCGCCTGAATACCGCGCATGGTTTCTAACAGCAGGCGCTCATAGGCATCCGCCAGATGCGACTGGTTAAAGGTTTCAGAGAAGCTCAGGTCCAGCTGGGTGGTTTGCAGATTGTGCTTATGATCCAGGCCCGGAACTTTGTTCAGGATCTCGATTTCCACACCCTCATCCGGCTGCAGGCGAATAGTCAGTTTGTTCTGCGGCAGTTCAGGCCAGGTATCTTTAAACAGATTCAGCGCAGGGTTTTTGAAGTACACCACTACTTCGGAGCACTTGGTCGGCAGACGCTTACCGGTACGCAGGTAGAACGGAACGCCGGCCCAGCGCCAGTCGTCAATATCCACGCGAATGGAAACGAAGGTTTCAGTGCTGCTCTGCTTGTTCGCGCCCTCTTCTTCCAGGTAGCCAGGCACTTTTTTGCCCTGTACGAAACCGGCAGTGTACTGACCACGCACGGTCTTCTCACGCACGTTAGTCTGATCGATGCGGCGCAGGGAGCGCAGAACTTTCACTTTCTCATCGCGGATACGGTCAGCGGACAGATCGGCAGGCGGTGACATGGCGATCATGGTCAGAACCTGCAGCAGGTGGTTCTGGATCATATCGCGCATCTGGCCCGCTTTATCGAAGTAGCCCCAACGGCCTTCGATACCCACTTCTTCCGACACGGTGATCTGCACGCTGTCGATAGTACGGTTATCCCAGTTGGACGCAAACAGGGAGTTGGCGAAGCGCAGAGCCAGCAGGTTAAGAACCGTTTCTTTACCCAGATAGTGGTCGATGCGGAAGACCTGGCTTTCTTCGAAATATTCGCCAACCTGGTCGTTGATCTCCTGAGAGGTCACCAGCGAGGTACCCAACGGTTTTTCCATGACCACGCGAGCAGGCTTGGCGTTAAGTTTCGCCTGGCCCAGGCCCTGACAGATTGCGCCGAAGGTGCTTGGCGGCATAGCGAAGTAGTTGATGGTCACGCGTTTTTTCTGGTCAAGCATTTTGCCCAGACGCGGGAAATGGCTGCTGTCATTAACATCCAGGTTGCAGAAATCAAGTCGGCTACTGAGTTTATCCCACAGCGCTTCGTCAATTTTTTCCTTCATGAAGGTTTCCAGCGCTTCACGCACCACTTTGGTATAGGCAGCTTTGTCCCATTCCGCACGGCCTACGCCGATGATGCGTGATTCTTCATGGATCTGGCCCGCTTTTTCTAACTGGTACAGAGAGGGCAACAGTTTCCGGCGCGCCAGGTCGCCTTTGGCGCCGAAAATCACCAGATCGCATGCCTGGGCTGTTTGTGTAACCGCCATTTCATTCTCCTCGTTGCAGGATTAGACTGTCCATGTAGGTTCCGTAGTTGGACAGATCTTATTGTAATTTTATTTCAACACACTGTACTTCGTTTGCCCGGCCCGCGTAAACCAGGTGAGGTAACTCTGGCACAATGTATTCAATTCGATGGTTAAATAACTGGCAAAAACGGTCGATCTGCGTCTAAGCTTTGCGTAATAAACCATCAGTTCTGATGTTGTTATTACCAATCTGAAAACCTGACACAGCTCAAACTATGGTAAAAAATGTAAAGTTTTCTCATCATGCTACTGCCGTCTCTGCCGTAGCGCATTGTATATTCTCTACAAAATGACATCGATTTCTCCTTTGATTGAAATCGTCAGAATGTATGAGTGGTTAGTCCTATGAATATGCTGGAAAAAATTCAATCCTGCCTGGAAAATTTAAGCAAATCCGAGCGCAAAGTTGCCGTCGTTATCCTTGATTCCCCGACTACCGCGATGCATTCCAGTATTGCACTGCTGGCAAAAGCAGCAGGCGTTAGCGAACCTACCGTAAACCGCTTCTGCCATCGACTGAATACCAAAGGCTTCCCGGACTTTAAGCTCCAGCTGGCGCAAAGTCTGGCCAACGGTACGCCGTATGTCAGCCGCAATGTCGAACAGGAAGATAGCGTAGAGTCCTATTCCGGTAAAATTTTCGAGTCGGCGATGGCCGGGCTGGATCGGGTAAAACAGAGCCTGGATACCAGCGCCGTCAATCGTGCCGTCGATCTACTGACCCAGTCAAAGAAAATCGCCTTTTTTGGTTTGGGTGCCTCGGCAGCCGTGGCGCATGACGCAATGAATAAATTTTTTCGCTTCAATGTGCCAGTGATCTATTCCGATGATATTGTGATGCAGCGCATGAGCTGTATGAACAGCAACGAGGGAGATGTGATGGTACTGATCTCCCATACCGGGCGCACAAAATCAATGGTTGAGCTGGCGAGGCTGGCGCGGGAAAATGATGCTACGGTCGTGGCGATTACCTCGCCAGACTCCCCGCTGGCGCGTGAAGCGACGCTGGCGCTGACCCTAGATGTACCGGAAGACACCGATATTTATATGCCGATGGTTTCACGCCTCGCGCAGCTGACGCTGATCGATGTGCTGGCCACCGGTTTTACCCTGCGGCGCGGCGCGAAGTTTCGCGATAATCTGAAGCGGGTTAAGGATGCACTGAAAGAGTCGCGTCTGGAAAAGGAAGGCCAGGTTAACATCAGTCATTAGCAGTTTTACTTAGTAACGACGATGAAGGTTCGGGATTATCCGTTCCTTATCATATACCCAGAGATAAAACCTGGTAGTGCTTGCACTTGCAACACCACACTAAAAGTCAACGGAGTTATACATGTCAAGACGTCTCAGAAGAACCAAGATTGTAACCACACTGGGGCCTGCCACGGATCGCGATAATAACCTTGAAAAGATCATTGCAGCAGGCGCCAATGTCGTTCGTCTGAACTTCTCACATGGCACAGCGGAAGATCACCAGAAACGCGCAGACAGCGTTCGCGCTATTGCCGCTAAACTGGGCCGTCACGTTGCCATCCTGGGTGACCTGCAGGGACCAAAAATCCGCGTATCTACGTTTAAAGAAGGCAAAGTCTTCCTGAATATCGGTGAGCGCTTCCTGCTGGATGCCAGCCTGGGTAAAGGTGAAGGCGATAAAGAAAAAGTCGGCATCGATTACAAAGGCCTGCCTGCTGACGTGGTACCTGGCGATATCCTGCTGCTGGACGACGGCCGCGTACAGCTGAAAGTGCTGGAAGTTCAGGGAATGAAAGTCTTCACCGAGGTGACCGTCGGTGGCCCGCTTTCCAACAATAAAGGCATTAACAAGCTGGGCGGCGGTCTGTCAGCCGAAGCGCTGACCGAAAAAGACAAAGCCGACATCCTGACAGCGGCACAGATCCGCGTGGATTACCTGGCAGTCTCCTTCCCTCGCTGTGGCGAAGACCTGAACTACGCTCGTCGCCTGGCGCGCGAAGCAGGCTGTGAGGCGAAAATCGTCTCTAAAGTTGAGCGTGCTGAAGCCGTTGCAACTCAGGAAGCCATGGATGACATCATCCTCGCTTCCGACGTCGTGATGGTGGCAAGGGGCGATCTGGGCGTTGAGATTGGCGATCCGGAGCTGGTCGGTATTCAGAAAGCGCTGATCAGCCGCGCTCGCCAGCTGAACCGTTCCGTGATCACCGCCACCCAGATGATGGAATCGATGATCACCAACCCAATGCCGACCCGTGCAGAGGTCATGGACGTCGCGAACGCCGTGCTGGACGGCACCGATGCGGTGATGCTGTCGGCGGAAACCGCTGCGGGCCAGTACCCGGCTGAAACGGTAACGGCGATGGCGAAAGTGTGCCTGGGCGCAGAAAAAGTGCCAAGCATCAACGTCTCTAAGCACCGTCTGGACGTGCAGTTCGATAACATCGAAGAAGCGATCGCCATGTCTGCGATGTACGCCGCTAACCACCTGCAGGGCGTTACGGCGATTATTACCATGACCGAGTCCGGCCGTACCGCGCTGATGACCTCGCGCATTACTTCCGGTCTGCCAATCTTCGCCATGTCTCGCCACGAAAGTACCCTGAATCTGACCGCTCTGTATCGCGGCGTGACCCCGGTGTTCTTCGACAGCCACAACGACGGCGTGGCGGCAGCGCACGACGCAATCAACCTGCTGCGCGAGAAAGGTTTCCTGGTGTCCGGCGACCTGGTTATCGTTACCCAGGGCGACGTGATGAGCACCACCGGCACCACCAACACCAGCCGCGTGCTGCGCGTAGAGTAATTCCCCGCTCGCTATTGATGAATGTAATGGGCCAGGCAACTGGCCCTTTTTTATTCGCAAACCGCTCAGGCGGTTTTCGCATTTTCAACTTACTGGAAGGAGCCAGCATGGCGTCATTTACGCCTCTGTCGAGTCTGACCCCGCGGTACTTGATTTTTCCTCTGTCGCTGGTGCTGTTTGAATTCGCCACCTATATCGCTCATGACATGATCCAGCCGGGTATGCTGCTGGTCACCGAAGAATTTGGCGTCGGTCCGGAATGGGTCTCCGCGTCGTTAACCGCCTATCTTATTGGCGGCATTATGCTGCAGTGGCTGCTTGGTCCGCTGTCGGATAAATTTGGCCGCCGTCCGGTGATCCTCGGCGGCGTAGCGTTCTTTATGCTGACCTGTATGGCCACGCACTGGGTGCAGAGCATCGAGCAGTTTGTGCTACTGCGATTCCTGCAGGGCACCAGCCTGTGCTTCATCGGCGCCGTAGGCTATGCAGCCATCCAGGAAGCCTTCGATGAAGCGCTGAGCGTTAAAATGATGGCGCTGATGGCCAACGTTGCCCTGCTGGCTCCGCTGGCTGGTCCGCTGGCAGGGGCGGCATTTCTTGAATTCAGCGACTGGCGCACCATGTTCTGGCTGTTTGGCGCGCTGACGGCACTCGCTTTGGTAGGATTATGGCTGACGATGCCGGAAACCTCCGGCAACCCGCAGATGTCACTGTCGCTGCCATCGCTGGCGAAGGGCTATGCGGTACTGGTGAAAGACCGCCAGGTGATGAGCGGTTCACTGGCTATCGGCCTGGTCACTATTCCCTGCCTGGCCTGGGTGGCGCTGTCGCCGGTTATCCTGATCCACGACGAGGGGCTGACGCGGATGGATTACGCGCTGCTACAGCTGCCGGTATTTATAGCGATGATTATCGGCAACCTGACGCTGGGCAAGCTGGCATCACGCCTGCCGATCGATAAGCCGCTGCGGCTGGGTGCCTGGCCTATTCTGCTGGGGTTAGCGATTTCCACCATTGCCACGCTGATCGATAACCACAGTTATCTGTGGCTGACCGCCGGTTTAAGTATTTATGGATTCGGCACCGGGCTGGTTAATGCCGGTTTATACCGACTGACGCTGTTCTCCAACGAGTCAGGTAAAGGCAGCGTGGCGGCGATGCTCGGCATGGTCAGCATTCTGGTGTTCGCGCTGGGCATTGAGCTGGCGAAATTTGCCTACTTCAGCGACGGGTCGCGGGCGTTCAGCCTGGTGAATCTGGCCTGTGGCGTTATCTGGTTCCTGCTGGTGCGCGCCTTCCTGCGCGAGTGGCAGCGCCGCTCCACGTTGATCGCGCACTAATTCACCACCTTTAGTGCAGCCCGCCGCTTAAAGCCTGCGGGCTGGCGTATAAAAAAAGCCGCGCCTCATAGAGGATTGCGGCTTTTTTATGCCAGTCGCGGCCGGGATTCAAACGCAGCCAGGGCGCTATTTCTTTGGATAAAGTTCCTGGCGATCGTAAGGTTCAGTCTCACCCGGTCTGCGGGTTTTCAGCAGCTTAAGAATCCAGGTGTACTGCTCCGGATTCGGGCGAACAAAAATTTCCACTTCCTCATTCATACGCCGCGCCAGCGTGACATCGTCCGCATCCAGCAGATCGTCCATTGGCGGACGCAGATGAATGGTCAGACTGTGGCTTTTGCTGTCATACACGGGAAACAGCGGCACCACTTTCGCACGACACACCTTCATCAGGCGACCAACGGCAGGCAGCGTGGCTTTGTAAGTCGCGAAGAAGTCGACGAACTCACTGTGCTCCGCGCCGTGATCCTGATCCGGCAGGTAATAACCCCAGTAGCCCTGCCGAACCGAGCTGATAAACGGTTTGATCCCGTCGTTGCGCGCGTGCATACGGCCACCAAAACGGCGGCGCACGCGATTCCACACGTAATCCATCACCGGGTTACGCTGATTGTGGAACATCGCAGCCATCTTCTGCCCTTCCGAAGCCAGCACCATCGCCGGGATATCCACCGCCCAGCCGTGCGGCACAAGGAAAATCACATTCTGCTGTGCTTCTCGCAGCTGGTCGATCAGCTCGCGGCCGTGCCAGTGAACACGCGGCTGAACCTTATGCGGGCGTAGCGCCAGCTCAGCCATCATCACCATCGATTGCGGTGCGGTCGCGAACATCTCATCAATTATTTTCTCCCGCTCTTCCTCCGGAACCTCCGGCAGGCAGTAAAGCAGGTTAATCTGCGCACGGCGGCGTGCGCTGCGGGCCAGTTTACCGGCCATGCGGCCAAGCGATCCCAGAACCGGATCGCGTAAACGAGGAGGAACTAAAGCAATAGCAGCAAAGGCACCTACCGCCAGCCAGCTGCCCCAGTAGCGAGGATGTAAAAAGGATTTCTTAAAAACGGGAATAAATTCAACGTGACTTTTTTTTATGTTTTCCATGCACCGGCCTCTACAATAACGGGCTAATGATAGTGCTGGCAGGTAATTTTGCAATGCATTAACCTGGATTTTTCCGGTAAACGGCCAGTATTTAGACCAGTTTCACCCGGATTTCGTGCACTCTGGTAATAAAAAAGCCGACGGACTGAGTGCTCCATCGGCTCTGTTATCAGCGGCAGCGAATTACTTGAATCGCAGCTGCGGTACGACTTCCCGGACCTGAGCCAGATAGTCGCTGCGCTCTTTACCGGCCAGGCCTTCCATCCGCGGCAGCTTAGCCGTTAATGGGTTAACCGCCTGGTTGTTGATCCAGATTTCATAATGCAGGTGCGGGCCGGTTGAACGGCCGGTACTGCCGGAAAGCGCAATGCGATCGCCACGTTTAACTTTCTGACCCGGTTTGACCAGCAGTTTCTTCAGGTGCATATAGCGGGTCATATACTGGCGGCCGTGACGAATCGCGACGTAGTTGCCAGCCCCACCGCTGCGCTTGGCGACGATAACTTCACCATCACCCACCGCCAGTACCGGTGTACCCAGCGGGATAGCGAAGTCGACACCTTTATGCGGCGCAACACGCCCGGTCACCGGGTTCAGGCGACGCGGGTTGAAGTTAGAAGAAACGCGATACTGCTTAACGGTTGGGAAGCGCATAAAGCCACGCGCCAGCCCGGAGCCACTGCGATCGTAAAACTTACCATCTTCGGCGCGGATGGCGTAATAATCTTTGTCGCCGCTGCGCATGCGCACACCCAGCAGCTGGCTTTGCTCGCTCTTGCCGTCCAGCATTTCGCGGGACATCAGCACAGAGAACTGGTCGCCCTTGCGCAACTTGCGGAAATCCATCTGCCACTGTAGCGACTTGATCACCGCACTGATTTCAGCGCTGGTTAATCCGGCTGCTTTGGCGCTGGTCACGAAACTACCGTTGACTTCGCCACTCAGAACGTTGTTTTTCCATTCCCCTTTCTGCATTTCAGACGAGGATTTAAAACTATCGCCTGAGCGATCGTACGTTCGGGTTTCACGGCGGGAGACTTCCCAGGTCAGACGCTGCAGCTGCCCGTCATCGGTCAGCGTCCATGAAAGCTGCTGACCAATTTGCAGGTTGCGCAGGTCTTTATCGCTTTTCACCAGCTGCGTAATATCCGACATATCAATGCCGTACTGGTTAAGAACGCTGCTGAGGGTGTCGCCGGTGGAGACCACGTAATCATGCGTCCCGGCTTCATCCGGTACGTCCTGATCGATCTCATCTTTTGGCGTGTCATCATCCGGAGAAGGGGTGTCCTGGTCGATCGGTTCACTGGCTTCAGGAAGCAGCGTACGCAGTTCGTTTTTATCCAGTTCGATTGTTTTAACAATCGGGCTTTCACTACCGGGATGATAAATGTAAGGCCGCCAGACGGTGACGGCCAGTGTAACTACGGTAAGTGACCCCAGCATGATGCGGTGAGGTCGGGGTAAGTTGTTGAACGCCATGGCGACAGCGCGGGCTATCTGCTGCAATTAGGTCTTCCTCTATTCTCCTTTCAGGCAGCTCGTATACTGGCTGGACAGCTGTGAGAGGAATTTCACATAGCTGTCTCGTGCTGGAGTGATGTCAGTACCGAGAGGATCGAGGGTGCCCGAACGCACGCTGGTTCCTCTGGCAACCGCATCGATCACGGCTGGCCTGAATTGTGGTTCAGCAAAGACGCATGTGGCCTTCTGCTCAACCAACTGTGTTCGTATTTGATGTAAACGCTGCGCGCCAGGTTGGATCTCAGGATTTACGGTAAAATGACCCAATGGAGTCAGTCCGTAGTGTTTTTCAAAGTATGTGTAAGCATCGTGAAAAACGAAATATCCTTTCCCTTTGACCGGGGCCAGCTGATTACCAATTTTCGCATCGACAGACGCCAATTCTGACTCAAAATGCTGCAGGTTGGCGTCTAGTTTGTCCTTGCTTTGCGGCATAAGTTCCAATAATTTTGCATGAATTGCAACCGCAGTTTTTTTCGCAATCTCCGGTGACATCCACAGGTGCATATTGTACTCGCCGTGATGATGGTGATCGTGGTCATCAGCCGCGCCGTGAGCATGCTCTTCATGCTCCTCTTCTTCGTCTTCCCCGCCTTTCAGCAGCAGCGCGTGTACACCCTCAATGCGGTCCATTTCCAGGTTCTTTTGCGGCGGTAATCCGGCCGCCATTTTAGCCATAAAGGCTTCCATTTCAGGGCCAACCCAAACCACTAAATCCGCGCCCTGCAAGCGTTTTATATCCGATGGACGTAATGCATAATCATGCTCTGATGCACCATCCGGTAGCAGAATTTCTACAGGTGTGACACCATCTGCAATCGCGGACGCAATAAAGCCGACTGGCTTAACGGAAGCCACAACGGCAGCCTGTGCAGGAAACGCGAAAGTGGCAGCAGCGCCGACGCCGGCAAGTGCTGCAAAGAGACGTGATTTTTTATGTAACATAATGATTCAATCCATCGTGATAAGCTGATGGGCTGTGATATTATAACATTATAGAACTTCTGCAACCGTAATCGACATGTCATCCTTGATCTCCCTTGAAAATGTAGCTGTGAACTTTGGTCAACGCCGGGTACTTTCCGATGTGTCGCTGAAGCTGGAACCCGGTCGCATTCTGACCCTGCTGGGCCCTAACGGCGCAGGCAAGTCAACGCTGGTACGAGTGGTGCTCGGCCTGATCGCGCCTACGTCCGGTGCGGTAAACAAACCTGCGGATCTGCGCATCGGCTACGTGCCGCAAAAAATTCATCTTGATGTTACTCTGCCGCTGACGGTCGACCGCTTTATGCGCCTGCGCCCTGGGGTAAAGCGTGAAGACATTTTGCCCGCGTTAAAACGCGTACAGGCTTCGCATCTGCTGAACTATCCGCTGCAAAAGCTTTCCGGTGGTGAAACGCAGCGCGTGCTGCTGGCCAGGGCACTGCTCAATCAACCTCAGCTGCTGGTGCTGGATGAGCCGACCCAGGGCGTGGATGTCAACGGTCAGGTGGCGCTGTACGATCTCATTGACCAGCTGCGTCGCGAGCTGAACTGCGGCGTACTGATGGTGTCCCACGATTTGCATCTGGTGATGGCCAAGACCGATGAAGTACTGTGCCTTAACCACCATATCTGCTGCTCCGGCACCCCCGAAGCCGTTTCAAAGCACCCGGAATTTATCTCCATGTTTGGCCCGCGCGGCGCTGAACAGTTGGCTATCTATCGGCACCACCATAATCATCGTCACGACTTAAAGGGACGAATCATTTTACGTAAGGGACCCGGTCGTCATGATTGAACTGTTGTTACCCGGCTGGCTGGCGGGGATTTTACTGGCGCTGGCGGCAGGGCCGCTTGGCTCGTTTGTCGTCTGGCGCCGCATGTCTTATTTCGGCGATACCCTGGCGCACGCTTCTCTGCTCGGCGTAGCTTTTGGCCTGCTGCTCAATGTCAGTCCGTTTTATGCCGTAATCGCAGTGACGCTGATCCTGTCGCTGGTGCTGGTCTGGCTGGAACGGCGGCCGCATCTGGCGATCGATACCCTGCTGGGCATTATGGCGCACAGCGCGCTGTCTCTTGGTATGGTGGTCGTCAGCCTGATGTCTGACGTGCGCGTGGATCTGATGGCCTATCTGTTTGGCGATCTGCTGGCGGTGACCCCGATAGATTTATGGACCATTGCCATCGGCGTGGCGATAGTGCTGATTGTACTGGCCTGGCAGTGGCGTGCCCTGCTGTCGATGACCATCAGCCCGGAAATGGCCCAGGTCGATGGCGTCAACATTCAGCGCAGTAAGCTAATCCTGATGCTGGTGACCGCGCTAACCATCGGCGTGGCGATGAAGTTTGTCGGTGCGCTGATTATCACCTCGCTGCTGATTATTCCTGCCGCAACGGCTCGCCGTTTCGCTCGTTCGCCGGAACAGATGGCTGCGTTTGCCATTGTGGTCGGGATGCTGGCGGTCACCGTCGGGCTGACCTTCTCAGCGTTTTACGATACGCCTGCCGGTCCGTCGGTAGTACTGGGTGCGGCGGCGATGTTTATCCTGAGCATGGTAAAAAAACCGGCGGTCTGATTATCCGCCGAAGGTGTCTCGCAGTCCTCAAATCCCGCCTGTACAGCCTTAAAAAAAAACAGCCCCGGAATGGATGATATTCAGGGGCTGTTGCGATCTGTGCGCAGGCGAGCCTGCATCAGACAGTTTTCTCAGGCTTCGCGGTCAATGCCGAAATGCTTATAGGCGTGCTGAGTGGCCATTCGGCCGCGTGGGGTGCGTTGAATAAAGCCCTGTTGGATCAGATAGGGTTCCAACACGTCCTCAATGGTTTCACGCTCTTCACCAATGGCGGCGGCCAGGTTATCCAGCCCGACCGGCCCCCCGGTAAATTTATCGATAATCGCCAGCAGCAATTTACGGTCCATATAGTCAAAGCCTTCGCTGTCCACGCTCAGCATATCCAGCGCGCGGGCAGAGACTTCACCGGTCATCTCACCGTCGGCTTTCACTTCGGCGAAGTCGCGCACGCGGCGCAGCAGGCGGTTAGCAATACGCGGCGTGCCTCGCGCACGGCGGGCGATCTCCAGCGCACCTTCGGCGCTGAGCGGCAGCCCAAGACAGGCCGCGCTGCGGCTGACAATGTGCTGCAGATCCTCAACGCGATAAAATTCCAGGCGCTGAACGATACCGAAGCGATCGCGCAGGGGCGACGTCAGCGATCCCGCGCGGGTTGTTGCGCCGATCAGGGTAAAGGGCGGCAGATCCAGCTTGATCGAACGTGCGGCCGGGCCCTCGCCAATCATAATATCCAGCTGATAGTCTTCCATCGCCGGATACAGCACCTCTTCCACCACCGGAGACAGGCGATGGATCTCATCGATAAATAGCACGTCATGCGGTTCAAGGTTGGTCAGCATCGCGGCCAGATCGCCCGCCTTTTCCAGCACCGGGCCGGAAGTGGTGCGCAGATTCACGCCCATCTCATTGGCAACGATATTGGCGAGTGTGGTTTTACCCAGCCCCGGCGGGCCGAAGATCAGCAGATGATCGAGCGCATCGCCGCGCATCTTCGCGGCCTTGATGAAAATCTCCATCTGCTCGCGCACGACCGGCTGCCCGACATACTCTTCAAGCAGCTTGGGACGGATAGCGCGGTCAATGACCTCTTCTTCGGTGATAACCCCGGCGGAGACCAGGCGATCGGCTTCAATCATGCTCTACCTCAAATAGCTGCGCGCAGCGCTTCGCGGATCAGGGTTTCGCAGTCAGCATCGGGTTTGCCCACTTTGCTGACCATGCGGCTGGCTTCCTGAGGTTTATACCCCAGCGCCACCAGCGCAGCAACCGCTTCGCCCTCTGCATCATTGACCGCCGCGCTCTGCACCTCGCTGGTCAGCGCAAACGGCGCATCGGTAGCGAACAGATCGCCGTGCATACCCTTGAAGCGGTCCTTCATCTCGACAACCAGACGCTCGGCGGTTTTCTTGCCGACGCCGGGCAGTTTCACCAGTGCGGCAATCTCTTCACGCTCAACGGCAGTGACAAACTGCTGCGCCGACATGCCCGAAAGAATGGCCAGCGCCAGTTTTGGCCCCACGCCGTTGACTTTAATCAGTTCACGAAACAGCGCGCGTTCCTGCTTGCTGTTAAAACCGAACAGCAGCTGGGCATCTTCACGCACCACAAAATGGGTAAAGATAATCGCTTCATGATTCAGTTCAGGAAGCTCATAAAAACAGGTCATTGGCATTTGCACTTCATAGCCAACTCCGCTGGCTTCAATCAGCACCACAGGTGGCTGTTTTTCCAGAATGATGCCTCTCAGACGACCTATCACATTAGCTTCCTTCAGATAAGAATGGTGGGGATGAGTACCAGGATGAATGTTATAGCATAAAAAAGGCTGGATGAATATCCAGCCTAGGAGCGCAGTCTACCGCGTGCCAGGGTGAGCTTTCCTTCTGCAATTCGCGCAACGTTTTGGCTCAAATGGCAGTGGGTAATGGCTATGGCTAACGCATCGGCCGCATCGGCCTGCGGGTTCGCGGGCAGTTTCAGCAGCGTGCGCACCATGTGCTGCACCTGGCTTTTTTCGGCACTGCCGATGCCGACCACGGTCTGCTTGACCTGGCGGGCGGCATATTCAAACACCGGCAGATCGTGATTCACCGCGGCGACAATAGCCACCCCGCGCGCCTGGCCCAGCTTCAACGCCGAGTCGGCATTTTTCGCCATAAACACCTGTTCAATGGCGAAATAGTCCGGCTGAAACTGAGTAATGATTTCACTCACACCCGCGTAAATCAGCTTCAGGCGCGGCGGCAGATCGGTGGAGCTGGTGCGAATACAGCCGCTGCCCAGATAGGTAATCTGCCGCCCAACCTGACGAACCACACCATAACCCGTAACGCGCGAACCGGGGTCGATACCCAGTATAACCGTCATATCGCGTTCTCCGGGTTGATGGTGTTTTTACGATAACTCACAGCATACAGGATGCAGTGAGAAATCATAAGGTCGCCGCAACCTCATCAGAGATTTCACCGTTATGGTAAACTTCCTGAACATCGTCGCAGTCTTCCAGCATGTCGATTAGACGCAGCAGCTTCGGTGCAGTTTCCGCATCCAGCTCGGCCTTGGTCGATGGGATCATGGTGACTTCCGCACCTTCCGATTTCAGGCCGGTGGCATCCAGCGCATCTTTAACCTGACCCAGTACTTCCCAGGCGGTGAAGACGTCAATCGCGCCGTCATCGTAGGTCACTACGTCGTCAGCACCGGCTTCCAGCGCCGCGTCCATTACCGCATCTTCTTCCAGACCCGGAGCGTAAGAGATCACCCCTTTCTTGGTGAACAGATAGGCTACGGAGCCATCGGTCCCCAGGTTACCGCCAGTTTTGGTGAAGGCGTGACGCACTTCTGAAACGGTACGGTTACGGTTATCACTCAGGCACTCAACCATCACCGCGCTGCCGCCAGGACCGTAACCTTCATAAATGATGGTTTCCATGTTGCTGTCGTCATCGCCGCCCACGCCGCGAGCAATCGCACGGTTCATGGTGTCGCGCGTCATGTTGTTTGCCAGCGCCTTATCCATCGCAGCACGCAGACGCGGGTTAGAGCCTGCATCACCGCCGCCCAGTTTGGCAGCCGTCACCAGCTCACGAATAATTTTGGTGAAGATTTTACCGCGTTTAGCATCCTGAGCAGCCTTGCGGTGCTTGGTATTCGCCCACTTACTATGTCCTGCCATTTTACTCGTGTCTCCAAATTAACACCGGACAGGCTATCTTGCTGGCGATTTTCTCCCCCGGCAGTGCTCGCAATGCTCACGTACATCAGTACGCTCCGCTTTCTGCGCGCTGGCGGTGAAGAAACTCGCTGCGCCGATAACGCCTGAACGTTTGGTTAAGTTCAAAATATAAAAAAAATTAGACTACAAATTCTTCAATTGCCTGGCGATTACTCCAGGACTTAGTGAGCGCAGCCGCTTCGGCCGCATCCAGCCAGCGAAAAGCCAGATGTTCGCTCAACACAATGTCTCTTTCCGTCGGCAGCGCCAGGGTAAACCAGTGTTCCCGGTTATGGGTGGTCCCCGGCGCGTAGCGGTGGCGAAAGTGCGCAAAGATTTCGAATTCTATATGACGCTGGCAATCCACTAATGTGAACTGCCCGGCGTTAATAACAATTCCCGTCTCTTCCCACACTTCCCGCCGCGCGGTGTCTGCCAGGCTTTCGCCCGAATCCTGGCTGCCGGTGACCGACTGCCAGAAATCCACATCATCGCGCCGCTGCAGCATCAGCACCCGTCCGGTGTCCTGCGCATAAATCACCACCAGCACCGAAACCGGATGCTTAAACGTCATTATTCGCTCTCAGCCGGTTTTTCTTTTTTCACCACGTCAATGCCCAACTCGGCGAGTGACGCCGGGTTAGCGAAGCTTGGCGCTTCGGTCATCAGACAGGCCGCTGCAGTGGTTTTCGGGAAGGCGATAACATCACGGATATTTTCGGTGCCGGTCAGCAGCATAGTCAGGCGATCGAGGCCGAAAGCCAGACCGGCATGCGGTGGCGTACCGAACTTCAGGGCGTCCAGCAGGAAGCCAAACTTCTCGCGCTGTTCCTGCTCGGTAATACCCAGAATGCCAAACACGGTCTGCTGCATCTGACCATTGTGGATACGCACGGAACCGCCGCCCACTTCGTAACCGTTGATCACCATATCGTAGGCGTTGGCGATGGCCGTTTCCGGTGCCGTTTTCAGCTCGTCCGGGGTCATCTCTTTCGGCGCGGTGAACGGGTGGTGCATCGCGCTCAGGCCGCCCTCGCCGTCCTCTTCGAACATTGGGAAGTCAATAACCCACAGCGGTTTCCACGCGGCTTCATCGGTAATGTTCAGGTCGCGGCCCAGCTTCAGGCGCAGCGCACCCAGCGCATCAGTGACCACTTTGGCACTGTCGGCACCGAAGAAGATCATATCGCCGTCGGCGGCCTGAGTACGATCCAGAATGGCTTCAACGATCTCAGCGGTCAGGAACTTAGCAACCGGGCTGGTAATACCTTCCAGACCTTTAGCACGTTCGTTGACCTTGAAGTAGGCCAGGCCTTTCGCGCCGTAGATTTCAATAAACTTGCCGTATTCATCAATCTGTTTGCGGCTCAGCTGAGCGCCGCCCGGCACGCGCAGTGCGGCAACGCGGCCTTTGGCATCGTTAGCCGGGCCGGAGAAGACTTTGAACTCCACGTCTTTCAGCAGGTCAGCAACGTCCACCAGCTCCATCGGGTTGCGCAGATCGGGCTTATCGGAACCGTAGCGACGCATCGCTTCCGCGAAGGTCATCTGCGGGAATTCACCCAAATCAACGGACTTCACGTCCTGCCACATATCACGAACCAGACGCTCCATGATCTCACGCACCTGCGGCGCGGTCATAAAGGAGGTTTCGACGTCGATCTGGGTAAATTCCGGCTGACGGTCAGCGCGCAGGTCTTCATCACGGAAGCATTTCACGATCTGATAGTAGCGGTCGAAACCGGACATCATCAGCAGCTGTTTAAACAGCTGCGGGGACTGCGGCAGCGCGTAGAATTTACCTTTATGCACGCGGCTCGGCACCAGATAGTCACGCGCGCCTTCCGGCGTGGCTTTGGTCAGCATCGGCGTTTCAATATCCAGGAAGCCGTGGTCGTCCATAAAGCGGCGAACGAAGCTGGTGATCTTCGCGCGGGTTTTCAGGCGGTTTGCCATATCCGGGCGGCGCAGATCCAGATAGCGATACTTCAGGCGCGCTTCTTCGCTGTTAGTCTGGTTGGAATCCAGCGGCAGCGGCTCAGAACGGTTGATGATGGTCAGATCGGTGGCGAAGACTTCGATCTCACCGGTAGCCATATCGCTGTTTTTGTTTTTTTCGTCACGCGCACGCACGGTGCCGGTGATCTGAATACAGAATTCATTACGCAGCTCGGAAGCCTGGCGGAACGCGTCCTGACGATCCGGGTCGAAGAACACCTGCACGATGCCTTCACGGTCACGCATATCAATAAAGATCAGGCTACCCAGATCGCGGCGGCGATTAACCCAACCGCACAGTGTCACCTGCTGCCCTACATGAGACAGGTTGATCTGTCCACAATACTTAGTACGCATAACGATATCCTTTTAACTTCACCGCTGCGGGCGCGGCATTTTAAAGAAAACCCGGCCCGGAGGGGGCTGCTGCCGCGAAAAATGGCGGCCATTATAATGGAAAACGGCGCACAGGATAAGTGCTGTCGAGAGGGCAAAGCGGCAGAAAATCGGCAAGATGCGTTCATCCCGGCTTTAGCGGTCAACAAAACAACGGTCACCGTGTTTAGACGAAGAATCTTCGTGCTGAAATATCGGCAGTCGCCTCAGTCGATGACATACACGTTAACAAATTCCCCCGCGCTCCCCACACAGTTATAGTCGCGTCACAGGGACATTGCTTTGTATTCTCTCTGGTTTCCCCCACTCTTCCGGAGAATTACGATGTTTAAACTTAACCCACAGACTACCGCGCTGGTACTTATCGATCTTCAGGAAGGCATTCTGCCCTTCGCCGGAGGCCCGCATACTGCCGGTAATGTGGTGAAAAAAGCCGCCGTGCTGGCTGAAAAGTTCCGCGTGCTGAACGCACCGGTCGTGCTGGTGCGCGTTGGCTGGTCGGCCGATTTTGCCGAAGCGCTGAAGCAGCCGGTGGATGCCGCTCACCCAGGCGGTGCGCTGCCGGAAAACTGGTGGACCTTCCCGTCTGAGCTGGGCGCACAGCCTGATGACATCCAGGTGACCAAACGCCAGTGGGGCGCATTCTACGGCACCGATCTTGAACTCCAGCTGCGTCGTCGCGGTATCGACACCATCGTGCTGGGCGGTATTTCCACCAATATCGGCGTGGAATCTACCGCGCGTAACGCCTGGGAGCTGGGCTTCAATCTGGTGATCGCTGAAGACATTTGTAGCGCAGGCAGCAGCGAGCAGCACCGCAGCAGCGTTGAGTGGATCTTCCCGCGCATCGCCCGTGTACGCCAGTCTGATGAAGTGATCGCCGCACTGTAAAAAAATCAAGACCGGAGGGACCCGGTCCTGCCAGATTTGCACTACGCCCGCCGCACCGCTACAGTCGCTCAATCAAAATGTAACAGGATTTATGATGACGCCGCTCTATCTTGGGCTGCCGCAGTGGCAGCATCCGCAGTGGAAAAAGCTGGGTATGTCTACGCTGGAAGATTACGCCCGCTATTTTAACTGCGTGGAGGGAAACACCACGCTGTACGCCCTGCCGCGCCCGGAGGTGGTTCAACGCTGGCGCGCAATGACCCATGATGATTTCCGCTTCTGTTTTAAGTTTCCCGCCACCATCAGCCATCAGGCGGCGCTCAGGCAGTGCGGTGACCTGACCGCGGAATTCTTTGCGCTGATGGAACCGCTGGCCGGCCGCCTGGGCCAGTACTGGCTACAGCTGCCCGCCGCCTTCTCGCCTGCCGATTTGCCCGCACTGTGGGCCTTCCTGGATTCGCTGCCTACGGAGTTTCATTACGGCGTTGAGGTGCGGCATGCGGAATTTTTTGCCAAAGGTGACGCTGAACGTGCGCTAAATCGGGGGCTGCATCAGCGCGGCGTCAACCGGGTGATTCTGGATACTCGTGCGGTGCATGCGGCGAAGCCTACAACCCCAGCTATCGTTGACGCACAGCGGAAAAAACCGAAGCTCCCGGTTCACGCGGTGATCACCGCCAGCGAGCCCATGATCCGCTTTATCGGCGGCGACAATCCGGAGGCGAATCTGCACGACTTCCGCGCCTGGCTTTCCCGCCTGCCCGAATGGTGCCAAACCACCCGTCCGTGGCTGTTTATTCACACTCCGGATATTGCCTTCGCCCCGGAACTGGTGCGCTATCTCTGGCCCGATCTACAAAAAGCGCTGCCGCAGCTGGGGGATGTCCCCGACTGGCCGCAGCAGGAAACGTTATTCTGAGCAATCGGATAGCGGACGAGAAGACAGTCTTAAGATTGCCCGCTATGATAGCCGCAAGATAATTCTTACATCATGGAGTGAGTCATGGTCAGCGCTCTCTACGTCGTTTTTGGCGCGTTGTTGATTATTAAATTTTCACTGGATGTGGTGCGATTGCGCAGGCAATACCGCATTTCGATTGGCGACGGCGGAGTCTCGGATTTACAGCTGGCTATTCGCATCCACGGTAATGCCGTTGAATATATTCCGCTGGCGACGCTGCTGCTGGTCGTGATGGAGATGAACGGCGCTGATATCTGGTTGATCCATCTGCTGGGGCTGTTTTTCTTCTTTGGCCGCCTGCTGCATGCCTGGGGACTACGCAGCCGTACGATGCTGTGGCGCCGCAACGGCATGATCCTGACCTTGCTGACTCTACTGGGGATGATTATCGTCAATCTGATCTTCCTGCCATGGGATCTGGTACTGACTCTGCATTAACGATTTAACACGCCGCTGGCAGAAAAGATGCAGCCCGCATCGCTTTCTGCCAGAATATGCGCTTTCCGTTAGCTTCCTCCGGACTTACCACTATGACTAACCGCGATACGCTGTTCTCAGCGCCCGTTGCCAAACTCGGCGACTGGACCTTTGACGAACGCGTTGCTGAAGTCTTTCCAGACATGATTCAGCGTTCCGTTCCCGGCTACTCCAACATTATTTCGATGATTGGCATGTTGGCCGAGCGATTTGTTCAGCCCGACTCCCACGTCTACGATCTGGGCTGCTCGCTGGGCGCTGCCACGCTGTCCGTACGGCGTAATATTCAGGTTCCCGGCTGCAAAATTATTGCCGTCGACAACTCCCCGGCGATGGTTGAGCGCTGCCGCCGCCATATCGATGCTTTCCGCGCCGATACGCCGGTTGAGGTGATTGAAGCCGATATCCGCCAGATCCCGTTAGAAAATGCCTCGCTGGTGGTGCTGAATTTCACCCTGCAGTTCCTGGCACCGGAAGAGCGCCAGCAGCTGTTAAACACTATTTATCAGGGGCTGAAACCCGGCGGCGCGCTGGTGCTGTCGGAGAAATTCAGCTTTGAAGATGCCGACGTCGGCGAACTGCTGTTCAACATGCATCACGACTTCAAACGCGCCAACGGCTACAGCGAACTGGAAATCAGCCAGAAGCGCAGCATGCTGGAAAACGTCATGCTGACCGACAGCGTGGAAACCCATAAGGCGCGCCTCCGTCAGGCCGGTTTCCAGCACGCCGAAGTCTGGTTCCAGTGCTTTAACTTTGGCTCGCTGGTCGCACTGAAGGCGGGTGATGCCTGATGGATTTCGGAAATTTTTATCAGCTTATCGCTAAAGGTCCGCTGGCACCGTGGCTGGAAACCCTGCCCGCGCAGATCGCCTCCTGGCAACGCGAGTCGCTGCACGGCCACTTTAAAAACTGGGATCGCTCGGTTGAGTATCTGCCATCGCTGACGCCGGAAACGCTGGATCTGTTGCACAGCGTCACCGCCGACAGCAGTCAGTTGACCGAGCGCCAGCGCGGTGGAATTGAAAAGCTGCTGCGCAATCTGATGCCGTGGCGCAAAGGCCCGTACTCGCTGTACGGCGTGAATATTGATACCGAATGGCGTTCGGACTGGAAGTGGGAGCGCGTATTGCCGCATATTTCCCCACTGGCCGGGCGCACGGTGCTCGATGTCGGCTGCGGCAGCGGCTACCACATGTGGCGCATGATTGGTGCTGGCGCGCATCTGGTGGTCGGCATCGACCCGATGCAGCTGTTCCTGTGCCAGTTCGAGGCGGTGCGCAAACTGCTTGGCGGCGATCAGCGCGCCCACCTGCTGCCGCTGGGGATTGAGCAGCTCCCCGAGCTTAAAGCGTTTGATACCGTGTTTTCGATGGGCGTGCTCTACCACCGCCGATCTCCACTCGATCATCTCTATCAGCTTAAAAACCAGCTGGTCAGCGGCGGCGAACTGGTGCTGGAAACACTGGTAATTGAAGGCGATGACCAGCAGGTTCTGGTTCCCGGTGAACGCTATGCTCAGATGCGTAACGTCTACTTCATTCCGACCACCGGCGCGTTGAAAAACTGGCTGGAAAAGTGCGGTTTTACTGACGTGCGGATTGCCGATTATTCGGTAACCAGCACTGACGAACAGCGCCGCACCAGCTGGATGACCAGCGAATCGCTGGCCGAGTTCCTCGACCCCAACGATCCCACCAAAACCGTTGAAGGCTATCCGGCTCCGCTGCGCGCGGTGCTGGTGGCGACTAAGCCCTGATTAGCGGTTAGCAGACAGGCCCTCGGGCCTGTCTCAGCACGCAGCATCGTTTCCGGCAATCCCTTCCCGCATTTACTCTGATCTGGCTCAATGCGAATGAGAACTTTCTCGGAAAGCACATTTTTCAATAACATTCTAATTGCCAAAACGTTACGGTAGTGGACAGAAACAATTTCATTCACCTGAACGGAGTATCTGGTATGAGTAAATTTGTTTTTTCTTCCCCGCGTAAATATATCCAGGGCGCAGGCATGATTACCCAGCTGGGTGAGAACCTCGCCGACCTCGGCAGCAGCGCGTTTATCGTCGCCGACAAGATTGTCTGGGGGCTGATTGGCAAGCAGGTTCGGGAATCCCTGACCGCCAGCCATGTGGAGTTTCACTATGAAGAGTTCAACGGTGAAGCCTCCAGCAACGAAATCACCCGTCTCGCCAAACTGGCGAAAAGCAGCGGCACCGCCGTGGTCGTCGGTCTTGGCGGTGGTAAAACCCTCGATACAGTGAAAGCCGTCGCTGATGAGTTGAAACAGCCCGTCGCCATTGTGCCCACCGTCGCCTCTACCGATGCCCCGTGCAGCGCGCTGTCGGTCATCTACTCCGACAGCGGCGTATTCGAAAGCTACCGTTTCTACAGTAAAAACCCGGATCTGGTGCTGATAGATACCCAGGTGTGCGCACGTGCGCCGGTACGCCTGTTCGCATCCGGTATTGCGGATGGTCTGGCCACCTGGGTTGAAGCTCAGGCAGTAAAACGCTCACACAGCAAATCCATGGTGAACGGCGACCCGACCATTGCCGGCCTGGCGATTGCGGAAGCCTGTGAGAAAACGCTGCTGACCTACGGCCTGAGCGCCTATGAAGCGGTAGCGAAACAGCTGGTGACGCCTGCCGTGGAAGCGGTGGTAGAAGCCAACACTCTGCTGTCCGGTCTGGGCTTTGAAAATGCGGGCCTGGCGGGGGCGCATGCCATTCACAACGGCTTCACCGCCGTTGACGGTGATATTCACCATCTGACGCACGGTGAAAAAGTCGCCTACGGCACGCTGACCCAGATGGTGCTGGAACAGCGCCCTGATGAAGAGATTGCGCGCTACGTGCGCTTCTATCGCGCCATTAAAATGCCGACGACGCTAAAAGAGCTGCATCTGGAAAATGCCAGCTGGGAAAGCCTGTTAAAAATCGGTGAACTGGCCAACAGCGACGGCGATACGCTGAAAAATCTTAACCCGAATCTGAGCGCCGAAGATATCGCCAACGCCATCCTGGCCGTTGATACGTTCAGCCAGTCGGTGAAATAATCCCGCCCGGGACCGGCCCTACGGCTGGTCCCAGTATTCATAACGGCTGGCGGCGGCAATATTGCGCCGGAACATGCCCACCGCCGACACTTCCATCTCCCGTGAATAGCTCAACGTGCAGTTTCCACGCTCGTCCCACAGCTGGCATTCGTCCTGCGTTGTCGTGGCGCTGAACGGGTTATATTCGCGGATATTGACCCCCAGCTCACGGCCCTGCTTATCATAATTCCACTGAATCGTGCTGCGCTCCGATCCTGAGGACAGCAGCTGGTTTTTATCATTCCAGCGATAGAAATATTCGCCGTTGCTGGTGTTGTCTGAGCCACGGGCAACGCTGCGGATCAGCCGATTGCGGCGGTCGTAATCGTTCACGGTCTCCGTGAAGCCCTCCTCCCCCTGCATAACAAACTGCTCGGATGCGCTGGTAATACTGCCGTTACGCCCGGCAAAATAGAGCGTGGTGCCCTGTTTATGGTGCAGTACCGCTTCGGCATCATCACGCAGTGCGAAAACGGTAATTTCGTAGCGCGCCTGCCAGCCAACGCTGACCCGTTCAATTTTCATGTCGAGCTTAAATCGGGTCTTGGCGTCCTGCTTGTCGTAGCTGATATCGGCCTGAGTCAGCACGCCGCAGCGATCAAACTTTCCCAGCATGCGCTTTTGCTGATCGACATCTTTACCGAACTCACCAACAATAAACTGCTTCATCGGCCCTTTTGCAGTACCGCCCAGCAGCAGCAGATTATTGTTATCGTTGATCTGCTGCTGATTAACCGCGCAGCGGGGAGGCTGAACTTTCGCTTTGTTTGTCGCCGCAGCGGCCGTTTGAATAACCAGTAAACCTGACATTAAGACCAGGACACAGCTCGTTTTCCTCGTTCTCATCACGACTCTCGCAACAGTCTGAAAATCCATAGGGATAAGTGTATAAGCAACCGCCTTATGTCGGCATTGCCATGATGCTTAAACGGCAAAAAAAACCCCAACAAATCATGCTGGGGTCTGGTACTTGCAAACATCACGTCAGGGTTCGGCGTGCTGCGCGGCAAAATCTTTTCTCATCAGGCGACTCGTATTGGTGAACCCAGAGTAATAACGCTTTTCATGGCTTCCACCACGTCCCCGTCAACCACGCTACGGCTAAACTCATCGTTTTCAGCCTCGGAACACATGGAGACTCCGGCCTTACGGTAGCGCATTGGAGATGAAATTCGCTGGCTTGCGGAGCTGTGCAATTCCGTAATACCCGCATCAATAAACTTCTGGAGATTGCTTAAGCGCACCCCCGCACCCGCCATAATTTTTGGACCGCGAGTAATACGAGTTAGTTCCCTTAATAACGGTAATCCACTTTCGGCACTCTGCTGCTGACCAGAAGTCAGTATCCTCGCCACACCCAAATCCGTTAGCTGTTCCAGCGCCATCAGCGGGCTGTGGCAGAGATCGAATGCCCTATGGAAGGTCACCTCCATGCCGGCGCATAAAGGCATTAATTGCAACATACGCGGCAGATCGATATGGCCATCCAGGTCTAAAAGGCCAACCACTACGCCGGGGAATCCCAGCTCACGAACAAAAGCGATATCCGACTTGATTTGCTCAAATTCGGTGACGCTGTAACAAAAATCCCCACTCCGCGGACGGACGATCGGATGAACCGGTATGGACACGTGCTCTCTGGCGGCCATCAGTGTTCCCGCAGACGGCGTTAATCCGCCTTCAGCAGGTGAGGCGCAAAGCTCAATTCGATCGGCACCGGCTTGCTCCGCCACCCGTGCGCAATCCACCCCATAGCAGCATACTTCCAGTTTTTGCATTCCATTCTCCTGTTAATTACTGCTGGCTGGTTGTTTATTCACAGACAGATCTCTAGTCTGATTAGTGATAAAAATGAGCACACCTTAACAACCCGTCAACCCGCTACAATAGCCAGCCTGCGAAATGTAAGCGCCACTCCTTCAACCATTTTATGACGTTTTGTGTCAGCCCTCTGGCACAAATTTGTCACACCTCGGCCCAACTCACACTTCATGTTAGTTAATGCTTATGAAACTCGAAGGTAGTCACATCGTTGAACGAAAAAGCTCACGACCTCTAAAACTTCTGCTGCCTTGTGTAGGTGCTCAAAGTGCTGAACCTTGGGGCCAGGCTTTGTATTGAACTTTGACACCAAGGACTGAAGTTGTTCATGCATACCTGCTAGCAGGTCATATAGTTTTGAAATGAACTGCAAGTATGCGCCATTTGCTGGCTCAAGCCGGCCATCATGAGCGTATCAACCATCATAAGAGATTGTCGGATCAAGCTCGGCACGATTTCCACGGTTGACACAGGGGTTTGGTAAATTGTAAAACATTAATACCAGTTATTTCTGGCACTTATCTACGCTTACAAAAAAAACAACAAAATCAGTATTTTCATGTAGTTAAGTAAAGCAAACAAATCAGCATCAGGGCTGATAAAACTGGAGCATTCACAACAGGGATGTTCAATTCATAAGCATAGTTGGTGAAAAAATGGATCTTTATGACTGGCTTTACGCGATAGGTGTGACTTTGTTAAGTATCTGTTGCATAGGAATTTATGCAAGATTTGATAGAGTTTTTTACAAGGGTAAATCGAAAAAGAGATAGCTATGAAAATTGGATACTTATTTCCTGCTGCTTGTGGGATTGCCGGGATAATTCTTCTTATTTGGTTTATAGCCAGCGGAGCCTGGATGCCTGGTGCTTAGTGAAAGACAGCCAAAGACTAAATTGAATTTCATTAAATATTTTTATAAATCCACTGTGCCATCAGGCTGATGTGGATGTATGATGCCATCTCAGCTTTTAGCTGATATGGACCCCTTATTTTTTTATTGTCAAATTTATGCCCGAGTAACGCGGGCTTTTTTGTAAAAAAATTGATTGAAATAATTGATGTTATCGATTTAATTTTTTCTTGCCAGATTATTACACATTTATTGATTTATACTATTCTTTAATTTGACGCCATGCGTCACTCTCCTCTAATTCCTTTGCTTTATTAGCCTTTTACTGCCCGTACTTATGCGGGCTTTTTTTTATGGAAATTAGTAGGCTCAGTTGAGAGTGAATCAAAGAACGCAGGGGGGGAGAATTCAAAGGGGAACTGAATGCTATCAAGGAGTTTATTGAAAATAATATGCATAAGCCCAGGTTCACGACAACTTATGCAAAAACATCTTAAGTTAATTCGCGACGTAGGAAAGTGGCCTGTACAACACGTCTCAGGCCAAGAAGATCAACGAGAAGTTGATGTGGTGGTAGTTGTGGAAGTACCGGTATTAGAACCATTACCACCGCTACCAGCAGCGCCAATAGCAATACCAGCCAGTGCAGCTACAGCACCAACACCGATCGCATCAGTAGCACCTTGTGAGAGTCCGAAAGCACCCTCACCAGCTGCCCCACCTTCTACCGGTGCAGCTTGCACACCAGCAGCAAGTGAAGACAGTACCAAAAATACTGCAATTTTTGCCTTCATGAATCTGCCTCTCAATTACTCAATACTTAAAGACCAAACATTCCATCCAGGAAAGTGCAAAGATAATTTAGCACATGAATTTTATATTTCAATGGTATTTTTTTGGATAGCACAACATTCGTATTTTTGGAGTTGGAATTGCGTTTTAATGTATCACGTCGCGACTAAACCACCTCTTCGTAAAAACCCATGATTTCATTAGTGTTATTGAAATGATTTTTTGCGGTTACTTCCAAACTTGCTTAACATTATCAACAGCCTTTGAAAACAAAAAACCAGAAACTCTTAATCAATAAAATTCTATAATTTCCAGTAAAGTCCAATTATCATCGAAACCTTTAGCTAAGAAAATGAATTATAAATTAATATTTTGCCAATAAACAATAGTTAATGCTCTACACAGTGACTTGATTTGGCTAGTTATGTTAGTAATTTATTTTCAGATATTTATGACCATTCGCGAGAAGGGTGAGTAATAAAGTTCGAACCAACATCACTAATCTTTCATTTAACCTTAAAAACTGGGCCCGACCTGCCCTATAAAATAGGTTAGTGCGAAAGTGGGCACCTGGCTCAGGAAGGATGATGTTTCTGAATGCGATGAGTATTCCGTAGTAGCGGCCCATGGTGCCCTCCCGTTAGATCTTGACTGTATATGAATACAGTGCTTATCAATCCGGGAGGGATCAACACTTACGACAAAGCGGAGAACTGGCTGACCATTTCCGTATCACTCAGCGCTTTGTCAAAAAACGCCAGTTTCGAAATAAAACCGCCCCAGTGCCCTGCAGGTGTGGGAGTCGAACCTGTCAGCCCCCGCCCAAGGAGTATGCGTTCAAAACCTTTTGTTGCAGATGAAATCAGGGTTTGTACCCGGTATTCATCACCGGTGCAGATAACTTTCACAACACCTGCTTTTACCGTAAGCATCAGCCCCCATGCCCTGTACTGGCCATAACCCGACCCTGTGATGCCAACAGCCCCACCACCACCAATATTATGTGTTGCCACAGGTGAGTACGGGTATCCGCCGTTACGCCAGCCCTGCCCCAGGCAGATATATTCGTTTGCCGTTTCGTTATACAGAGTGACAAGGTTGTTACCGCTCAGATCCCCGCGAGGAGACCCCGGCAAAATACCTGATATAAACAGTGAAAAGTCCTGCCTGCTGGCGATGGGAATATCAGGAAGCAGCGTATTACGGTCTGCTGAACGACTCTTCACAGCAACGGTAACCGGGCTTGTCGGCGCGACAAATGAACGCTCTGCCTGAGCAACAGCGGCCATCAGTGTGCGGCCTGTTCCCGGGTATGATGGTGTCATCGCATCACTATTGCTGCTGATAAATCCGATGCGGATATCACCGACAGCCGCTGATGGCGAATTGAGTGCCAGAGAGCAACGCCAGCTGCCGTCAAATCCGGGTTCAATATTAGCCGTTGCGACACCGCCCCCCATTTTCAGGAGTACGCCATTAGCTACATCAAAATTAGCATAGCAGTCAGCTCCACCTGCACTGACGGCGAGCTGAACGGTTGTTGCCGTCCCTGGTTTAATATAAACGCTGATGACATTAGCATCAGATGTCGTCAGCGTGGTTGTGGTATCCCGGATGAAGTGACCGGAAGACGCTGCGCTCTCTGTCAGGATGTACCAGTAACCGGCATTCAGGGCTGCATTAATCCCGGTTTTCGCCCATGCCGCCTGCGTGAAATCCAGAGGGGCTGTAAGATAGTTGATGCTGGCACGTTCTACCCGCATCCCCAGTTTTTTCAGCGTATGCGGGTGACGGTCAATAATGCCGACATTAGCAGAAGCCTCAGTCAGCACACCGCTTTCGTCAATAAAGTTAGCCGGTGTTGATCGCGCAGCATCCACGCGGGTCGTCAGGTCAGTGGTCCGGTTAACCTGCCCATTGAGAGTGTCGATGAAAAGACCATTAATGAAATCGGCATAAATAACCGCGTTTGCAGGCATTGGCGCGGAGGGTGTTGGCAGGGATGATATATCACCTTTAAAGGTCTGGTTCGAAATAAGTGTAATGGCCATAAATTAAAACCCCGGGTTGCGTCCGTAAGTAACGTTATTTTGAATGCCGGTCAGGTCCACCGGCTTAATGGATGTTCCGATATACTGATTTTCAGCTATATCAATTTTATTCAGCGCACCTGGCCCACTGATTGCCGGAGCGGCATTCTTTGAACGCAATTTATTTCCGCCGATCGAAGCGTCGGCAATGTCCCCGTCCACCCTGATATTTCCGCCATTTCTGAGCGCGCGGTTTCCGGTGATATCGAGGTCTGTCCATGCCCCCGATGCAACAGCAATCGCATGACCGGTATTTTCTTTCATCGTATTGTCGGCAATATTCATGTCAGGGATCGTATAGTCTGATTTCGCTTCCAGATTGACGCCGTTACCTGCATTTCCTGATATATGGTTACCAGTGAATGAGTATCCTCCTGCCGTCATGGTACGAAGCGCTGAATAGTTTATACCGTGACTTCCGTTTCGTAGTATCTGGCAGTTTGCAATAATCCCGTCGTTACCCGGCTGAGGTCGCCCGTCATTAACCGTCAGCGTTCCTGATGACATCAGTACGCCCTCATTGAGATTGTCGTTTATCTGGCAGCCTGTCAGCGTCAGCCCGCCAATTCCGCAATCTCCGAACCCCATGCCGTTCCCTGTCATGATGCTCTCAGAGACAATAATCTGGCGTGACTGATACTGCGCAGCGTCATCGTGCTGTTGTTCGAAGAAAATGCCGAAATTCTTGTTTCTCCTGTTGATTGTCCGGCTGATGATGAGTGGTTCGTTCTGAAGGACGCCGGTACCAATGCCGATACCCGATGAACCCGCACGGCCCAGCGTAGCCAGTCGCCCGCAGTTTTCGGTCACCAGGTCGAGGATGAATGAGCCGTCCGGGAAGTCGATGCCAACTCCTGTGGCGGAGGTGTCATGCACATAGCCACGCAGCCACAGGCAGTGCCTGAAATACTGGATGTAGTATCCTTTGATGGCATGGCTGTAAACACTGTGTTCTGAACCGTCTATCTCCACGTCTATGAAATGCGCATTCTCAATATAGCTTTTGTCTCCCCAGGGTTTTGTGAAGCCTCCCGCCTTATTTATGGGCAGAAAGCGCGCACCTGAATGCGGCATGATGATGGTGACATTGCTTTTCGGCACCAGGTCTTTGTGGAGGCGATACACTCCTCTGGGGAAATAAATGGACCCACCACCCGGAAGGGATGAGACAAAGTTAATTGCGGCCTGCGCTGCTGGCTGACAGTCAACAAGGCCATTATTATCAATGGCAAAATCTGTTACAGCGTTGTAGGCATGGCGTGATCGGTACATGCGGTCAACACGCTTACGCGTGTCCTGAACATATTTCTGCAGAGTCTCGTTACCCATACCTGGCAGATGGTAGCCACCAGCGTCGTCCATAAACCCCATGAGCCCGTTTTGAGCATCATTTAGCGAAAGTATTGCCGGTGCATCATTACCGTTAATCACTTTTTTTACGTTATCAACATCACCCTTCAGTGACTGCACTGGCTTATTATCAAAACCGGGAAGAAAGAACTGACCGGCTGAGTCCATAAACGCAACTAAATTTTCCTGCTCTTTGTCATACCACTCGTACAGATTACCGCTGCCGTTCTGAGAGAAGTATTTCTCGAAGATTTGATAATACGCGCTGACGATATCCAGACTTTCCTGCGAGGGCATCTTGCGCCCCGTTGGTTTTAACGTACCGCCATCGTTGATGTACTCAAGCGCCAGCGCTGTATCGTCCGGGCTTCTGACAAATGTGGTTGAACCTGCAGGGATACTGGCGATATCCGCCTGCGCAGCCGCCAGCGTCATATACTGACGGCTGAGAGGGATAAGATTCTGACGGGTATTTTCGACTATCCGATCATTCTCTTTCTGAATACCCGCCTGGGTTTTTCTCACTCGCCCTTTTCGATCTGCATACGTCTCGGCATCTGACGTATTAAATTCATCTAACTTTCCGGCATTGAACTTTAGATCAGCAGGTGATTCGCTTGGAACCGGGTTATTAGTCGGGATGGTCGCCATAATTATTCCAATAAAAAACCCGGCGCGGTGGCCGGGTTGTTGGTAGATGAAAGCTGTTAGGGATAAATCAGATCGCTGTACTCGGACAGCGTGAAAGCGGTCGTTCCGTCTCTGTTTGGCTTCTTCTCATCGACACGCCACAGAGTGGCGTCCATTTCCTCCTGAGTGGCGATGACATAGCGCGACGGCGACTGAACCTCGTATCCGTCCCAGATATTCAGTGCGATGGCCGGCAGAGCCGCGGTGAAGCCGAAACGCGTATCCGCCCGAGACGTTACCGGGTAGCGCGCTGAAGTCCTTCCCAGGCTGTCGGTGACCGTGACAAACATCGCGCCGGCGAAGTCGATAGCCTCGCTGGTATCGAAGTTATTGCCGGTGCGCTTCACGATGTATCCGGACTGCTGATTGACGTCGTACGTGTCCGGCACCTGCACAACATCACCGACAGAAACATACTGCCCGTCGGCCAGAGTGGTGCAGGTCATCTTCCCGCGGGAGTAGACGAGCCGGTTCACTTCCAGCAGCGCCCTGTCGCGCGCCTGGTACTCATTACGGCAGCCAAGCAGCTTAATCTTCAGCGGCGAATCAGCGGCCTGCTCAGTAATGCCGGTAGCGGTGATCCGGTAGCGGATATACGTCTTTTTGTTCGTTACCGGGCTGACATACTCAATTTCCACGCCGTCATAGCCGCCGGGCATGGTCATTTCGTACGTGATTTTGTACTCGTCTGAGGTCATGTTCGATCGGTTGAATGTCGTGGCCGGATAAAGCACGCGCTCATCGCGCACGAACGACAACACGCCATCTTCCCAGAACGCGATGATTCTGGCCGCATCACAGATGCTCTGCGCCCTGCTGCCCAGCGAAAGATCCTCGTCGTCAAAGGTGTAATCGAAATAACCCAGGCGCTGATCCGGAAGGCTGGCGGCTATTTCATAAAGTCCGTAAAGATCGATAGTGCCGGGTGACTCTTTGCCGATCACCAGCCACTCGTGCGCCAGCGCATCGGCAAACGAGCGGGACGGTCGCAGCGTGTAATCAACCTGCCGCGTGTCCATGTTGTAGCTGATGGTGTGACGTGTGATCAGCGCGTTGTATTTGCGTTCGCGAACGCCGGTAGCCTGCTCTGTCGCCCGGATAGTGACGCGCACCAGGGTATCGTCCGGATGAACCTCATTGGTTCTGATGCGTACAGAGTGGACCTCAGACAGCTGCAGCACGCTTGTGTCGTTGCTGTTGTTCGTGCGGACAATCTGCACCGCATAGCGGCCATAACCCGCTACCGGCGTTATTTTGTCGGTGCGGTACAACGTGTCGCTGCCGCCGCTGCTGTTCGACAGGCCGCCGCTGAAGGTCTGAACGGTGCCGGGTATCTGGTTATTGTCATCGTCAATTTTCCAGATGGTGCCGGTATAGTTCGCCCAGTTGTCATTGCCGAGCTGGGCCTGAAAATGCACCCACAACTGATCGCCCTCGAGCGGCGCGAAGAACGGGCCGATAACCAGCGGCTGGTTGTCGTTCAGAACAAATTTCGTGGTGTTGATCGTCGCATCAGCCGGGATATCCTGCGCATCTCCACCGCTGAGCGCGTCGAAATAGAAGGTGTAATAGCGCTCCGGATCCACAAACTCGCCGTCGTCGGTCAGCGTCGCGTTGAACAGGTTAGCATTCAGCGTCACATCCCTCGTCACGCTGCCGCTGGCCGTGTTGTAGGTCACGTTGAGGAAGAACGTCACCGCATGCGGGAATGCCAAGCTGTAGAAGTAATCGAATTCGTCCTGTTTGAGGATCCGCATCGCAATCTCACCACCAGCCAGCTCGCCGGAGATAACGGTCGTAGCGGTGGCGGTGTAAGCCGGAAAATCCTCGCTCTCATTCGGTCCGGGAAGCTCCTGCCCGTCCACGTCGTCGAACTCGAACCCCTCGTAAATAACCGGTATCACCTGGCCCGGCTGAAACACCTGGTAGCTGGCACCGGCCAGCGAACCGAGGTTCGACTCGGAGTAGCGCACGCTGTCCACGGTGTAACGCCCGATCCCGAAATTCATCCATTCGGTGACGTATTTCACGTTGTCGATAAACTCGAACATCGATTCCTGAATCAGGTCCGGGTACGAACGCACCTGGCCGTAAACGTCTGGCCGCGCCTGGTACGTGCGCGCCACGTTAGTCTGTCCGGTCAGCTTATTGTTCGGGCTTTCCTTCGCGTTGTTATCAGCGACCGAAAACGATGACTTCGGCGCGAGAAAGGAGAAGATTTTGGAGATGACCTTAAACACCGGGCTGAGCACTTTCCCGATCACGCCCTTTGGCTGATCGAACACCTGCACCCGATCGCTATCTACCAGCGCAAATCCCACCTCATCGTCCAGCTCCAGTTCGCGGCCATTCACCACGACCACCACATCCGCGTGAATGTCGGCACTCAGCAGCCAGTCGGCCAGCTCGGTACCGGCGGGAACGTCGATCCGCTCCTTCGGTGTGCCAGGTACCCGCTGCAGTTCAATTACCGGCATAAATCATGTACTCCAGTTTCGTGAAAACCTTCTCGACAGCGGAAAGACGATCGCTGCGCACTGCGCCATTTTCACCGCGGCTGTGCAGCGCCCTACCATCGATGATTAAACCGACGTGCGCCTGCTGATTGCCGTCGTAGCCGATGAATATGCCGCCCTCCTGCGGCGCCGGTACCGGCTGCCAGAACACCACCTCATCAGCGAAACAACTGATAAATTCGCTGGCCGCTTCGTAGCCCGGCGAGTGGTGAATCTCCACACCGGCCACATGCCGGTAGTACAGCACCACCAGCCCCCAGCAGTCGCACGCCTGCAATGAGCACGCCCGGTTAGCCCAGGGCACACCGATCATCGACCGGGCGAAGTCACTACCCGTTAACCAATCCGGGCCATTCAGCTGGGTCATAGAGAAGCCCTACGTTTTTGTTGAGAGGGTTGGTCATCGACAGAGACACGTTCACATCAGACTCATCAAGATTGCAGTCACTCACGTAAAGCACCCACGATTTCAGCAGCGTCACCTGATCCGCGTCGTACAGCGCAAACGTGGCGGTTATCGGCATGATGCGGGAATAGCCGCGCCACGCTTTGAGCTTCTGCTTAAAGTCGCTGGCCAGCCGACTAAATTTCAGGGTGCTGTCGATTACGGGGGTATTGCTCTGCTGGCTTTCCGTCAGCTCGAACCGACATGGCTCGAACGTGGTGCCGCCCAGTTGCTTGGCGAAAATCTGGTTATTGACCAGGCGCACATACCCGAACGTTGAGTGATGAAAGGTGATGGTTTCGTACTGAATGCGATTGGGCCTCTGCGCTCTGATTTCGCGCAGTGTTGGCATTATGCCTCCGGGATTATTTCGGTAATGACTTCGTCCAGAATGCTGCCCCACGGTGGCGGCAGCTCGATCATCAGGTCGCCGTAGTCGTCGTCGGCGTTCGGCAACTGCCGGCAGATAACGTCACCGGACCAGGTGTACACCGAGCCGCTCTGGCTCCACGCCGGATACGCGGTGAAATGCAGCTCCAGCACCTCAATCCCGGCGTCTCCCGTTCCGGTACCAACTCGCATCGTGAACCACTGGTTGCCGTTGTCGAGATAGTCCGGGCGGCGCAGCCACTGCATGAACACCCGGTGCTGGTACTCGGTGAAAATCCACGTCAGGGAGAACGAGGTTTTCAGATCGTCGGTCAGCTTCTGAAAGATTGGCGCGCCGACCTGCGGCTGATCGGTGCGAAATCCGGTGTCCGTCTTCGGGTTTTTGTTGGACTTCTGCGCCAGCGGCAGCCAGTCGGGGTATGGAATAGCCATATCATCCTCGAGCCCTGCGCGGGGCGTTGTGGTAATTAGAGATGGCCTGGCCTATCTGGCCGCCGTTTGCGATGTCGGTGACAATAGTCTGGATGGTTACGTTGCCGTTACCGTCGCTGCTGGCCTGAGTATCCACCATCGCGCCGCTGGAGTAGTTCTCAATCTGGTTGATGATGGTGATCCCCCCGCCACCGCTGATGTCCTTATTGCTGAGCACCTTCCCGTTATCGCCGGGGATCATGTACTGGCTGCCGTTGCTGGCCTGGTAGATTTCAGGCCTGCCGCCTTCGCCTACCTGATACAGACCACCAGCTGATACCGGACCGCCGTTTTTGCGCGCACCCAAAACGCTCATTGCCAGCCCGGCAGTCTGCGCCGTCTGATAAGCGGTCAAGCCTGTTGCTGATGCTGTACCTGCGGTTGCGATAGATGCTGCGATCGCTGCAGGAGTCCAGGCCGCAAGCGCGGCAGCCCCGCCAGCAACTGCAGCCGCAGCATTAGCTGCTTGCGTGGCCGCGCCGAGCGTTTGAGAAATGATGAAGTTTTTCAGCATTTCGACGCCGGTTTGCACGATAGAGTTGAGCACGCTGTTGAGAATGGTGTTGCCGAGAGAGCGCATAGCTTCCTGCGCAGACATGGTGCCGGTTAGCAGGCCCGTCAGTGCATTCGATGCGTTGCCGGCGAAAGAGTCCACCGCGCTCGTCAGCATGTTGTAGCCTAACCCCTGCTGACTGAGCAGCTCCCACTGCGCTGCGGTCATCTGCTGATTAAACTGGGCCTCCTGAGCTGTGCGCAGCGCCAGATACTGAGCATCGGTATCTGATTTTGCAGCAATGAACTGGTCGTAAGTAATTTTACCCTGCTGATAACTCTGCTGGAGCATCGCCTGCTCCTGCTGCTGATACTGCTGCATGAGGGCAAGTTTCTGGTTGTTCTGGTTCGCCAGCGCCTGAACCGGATCAATTTCTCCCCGCGCCTCTGCTATCGGGTTGGCACTCACCTGTTGAGCCCGGATTTTCGACAGGCGTACCTGGTGCTCCTGCTCCAGTTGTTCAGAAGCGGCGCTGTACTGCTCCTGACTGATGAGCAGTTTGCCGTTGGCATCCGTGGCACTCTTCAGCATCTCCAGCTGCGATTTCTGCGCGGTATAGTCGGCGTTTTCTTTAAGCTCAGGAATGGCATTGCGCGCCTTGATGGCAGCTGCTGTATCCCAGATGGCGGCAGCGTAGTCCTGCGCCTGCTTAACCTGCTCCGACGTTGCTGTTTTTCCCAGTGACTCGCCAGCGCGCTGGATGGCCTGTGCACGGGTAAGCTCCTGCGTTGAATCAGCGGTCAGAGCTGCTTGCTGCTGCAGGCTGGCCAGTTTCTGCGCCACCGACTCAGCTGACGATACGGATTTTTTGTCCTGCTGCTCACCTCTCTTCTGCTCTTTGCGCCTTTCTTCCTCTGCCTTTTTAAGGTCAAAGTTTTCTCCAGCAAGCCTTTGTGCATCTGCGATCTGATTTGAGTTGCTGGTTGTTTTTTCGGCTTCAAGCTTGGCTTGTGTCACTGCCCTTTGGCGCTCATCCTGAATCTTCAGAAGCTTGTTTTGCTCTTCCAGGTGCTCTATGTATTTGGCCCCTTCTTTTGTGGCCGGAGATATCTGCAAGGATGTCGGTTTGAAGTTCTGCCCAGCTTGATTGGCTCGGTTAATTTCGTCAGCGGTCAAGCCGAATGCCTTGGCTACAGCGCCTTGCACGCGCTCAAGGGTAGTTCCTTTTTCGATTAATCCATCATGCATACCCATGGAAGCCTGCATATTGTTGGTAAGCAATCGGTTAGCTTCTGCCTGTGTATTTTCTGTTCTGGCCAGCTTTTCACGTGCTTCAGCCAAATCGCGAGTTTTTTTATTCAGATTGTCAGTTACTTCAGCTGAAGTCCGTAGATAAGTTTCTAAATTTCCGAATCTTCTCGCTGCTTCTTCGGCCTCCGGCCCTATTTTTTCATAGCGTGACTGTAGATCAGCAATATCTTTTTCAAGGCTTCCGATCTCTTCTTTTTGAGCGCGAATAGACTCATTTGAATCGGCAATCGTCCCTCGTAGCTGAGTGTTACTCATGGATTTCATTGCGTCGTTTAGTCGATCTAAACCTTCAGCGAAATCTAATGCTTCTTGTTTTGCTTGCTGTGCTTTTTGATAAAAATAAAATGTTGCAGCAGCGGCTAAAGTTAGCGCACCTACCAACCCACCCAGTGGGGCTGTTAATAAGTTTAAGGCTTTCCAAGCATTAACCCAGGTTAGGCCCGTTGCCGCTACTCTCGCTTGGGATGCAGCAAGCGCATTGTTTGCCACCGCAGCCTCTGCTGCGGAGGCTACATAGATGCCTCGAAGACGAATAACGTTAGCCAAAGCTGTAGACTCTGCATTCGTTCCGCGAGCCACGACCAATTCGGCCTGTGCAAAGCGCAGGGCCGAATCTGCGGCATCTCTATCCAACTTTGCTTTCGTTGCTGTAATTTTTGCTGCCGCTGCTTCCTCCCTGGCAGAGGCACGTGTCGCCAACATAGCGGAAAAAGTGTCTCTTGCTTTCTTAGCTTGAGCAGTGCCTGCCATAGTTAATGCGGCTACGTAGCGACTTCCCATGATGGCAACCACCGCAGTTAAAACACCACCCAGAACTCCGATGTTTTCGCTGGCGGTAACGACTGCATCATTGAAAATACCCGCGCTGGTCTTTACGGTGGAATTTTCACCAAAGAATTTAGTGACATTGTTACCAGCGACTTGAAGCGCCTGGCTGATGGTAGTGGTGGTATTGGCGAACTCTTTGCCGATCACCGCCCCCTGCGAAAGGAGGCCATTCACCACCACATCTGTCGTCAGCTTGCCCTGCGCAGCCATATTACGCATTTCACCAATACTGACTCCCATGGAGTCTGCAAGCGCTACTATCAGGCGGTTACCCTGCTCATTTACTGAGTTAAATTCCTCACCGCGCAGAGCGCCGGACGCCAGGCCTTGAGACAGCTGAATTATTGCGTTTTCCGCCTCTTGCGCCGTTGCCCCTGAAACCACAAAGCCCTGATTGATGATCGTCGTCAGCTTGCTCAGGTCGCCGGCACTTGTTCCATACTGCCGGGTAGCCCTTTCCAGGCGTGCATACAGTGAAGCGGTGGCATCTAAACTACCGCGCGTCTGCTGTGTAATGTTAAATACGCGCTCAGTCACTTCCGCGAGCTGTTCATTCGGACGCAGCGAGTTGGCTAATTTGTTATTTACGGTAGCCCAAGCATCAGCGTATTCAGAAACCTGCCTAACAGAGAGCGCGGCGGACAATGCTACGGCAACGCCTGTCAGACTGGTCATTGACCGCTCTGTATCATTTACAGCTCGTGTGGTACTGTCGAAGCCGCGCTCCATCAGATCAAGCCGCTGATTGACACGTTGTTGTGCAGTCAGTAATCCGCGCACATCCATTTCGATGTCATAATATATTCCGCCTGCGTTCTCTGGCATTTACTTTTCTCCGGGCATAAAAAAACCCCGCAGGAGCGAGGTTGATTTTTAATATTGTGTAGTTATTTGCAAGCTTCTAAGCCTACATAATACGCTATCGAATTGGGCTGTATAGGCGACATTTTAGGGTCTGGATTGGATAATTTCAGCTCAGCGAGCGAATCTCCCGTACCTAAGTATCTAACCTCGGATGCTGAACAGTCGTACATTCTTTTCGAATAACTAACACCAGAGGTTCCCTCTCTTTTAGTCACAATTATTTTAAAGTGATTGTCCTCGTACTTATCCAGAATCAAATAAGTTGCCTTGCTATCTGATGGTACATCCATAAACTTTGGAGTAAATTTTTCTTGCGCCATTGCAGGAAACGCATGCAAGGCACCCGCAGCCAAAATTAAAAGTAAAGCCCTCTTCACATCCCTATCCCCATTAGTAACAAGTCACTAAATCGTAGCGGGGAACCGGCGCAATGGGAAGCATGCTCATTTCCGAGCACCTGAACAAATCATCAAATTGCTAGCGTACAACAGCTCGCGAACTAATCACTGTTTCACCAGAAATTTCTTCGATTCCACCATCCACAACACCATATATTTCTACAATACCACCTCTGTTAGTAATCCCATTCAAAGCTGAGCCATTAAGTAAAAGTCTTCCTCCAGACTCAACAAAGATTCTTCCGGCTACAATCCCACTAACAAGTGCTGTACAACCATAAGAGACTATAAGATCACCCGATAGTAGACCGGCCATCTCAAGATCGGTTGAGAGCATCAGGTTCCCGTAGTGTTTATTGGTGATTTTCAAAAAAAATCTCCGAAAATTATCAGAAAAACCAAAGAAAAAGCAACCAATTCCTTATAATTCTCAGTTAAATCATATCTAAATGTGATTTTTTTTTGGAACCCTTTAGGAATCATTGGAGATTAACTGACGTCATCACTATTCGCTAGCTGTATTTTTTTCACTTGTTTTCGCTCTCATTTTCGATTTGCGAGCAAAAATATCATCCGACGTCAGCCCTGTTCCTGCGCCATCATTGCCTGCCAGCGGCGATCGTCTTCATTCATGACCTCGTCGTACTCTTCCCGGGTAAAACCTTTCTGGTTCGGGTATTTGACGTTAATCATCATGGCAAACTCAGTCATCGTCAGGTTTTCCGCCTCTTCCCTGCTGATGCCAAAATGGTTACGGGCCGCCATGATGTAGTCGGCTGCGCGGAATTCAGACGTAGTCTCGTTCGATTCATGGCGCTGTAATTTGCGCACCTTCGCTTTGCCGACGACGCCGTGCATCATCAGGTTTTGCGCCACGATTACCATGTTCTCTGGTGGCATGCTGCCGGGGCGCCAGACAAAACCGCGTTTACGGGTTTTTCCCGGCTTCATCCATCCAATCAGCTCCCCGATATCATCGTCGCAGCATGCAGTAAGCACTGTATGCGCTGCCATGATGGCCTTACGGGTTAGTAACCCGCTCTGGATATAACGCAGCACGTAGTCAGGCAGGCGGCTGTAATCGTCGCGGATATAGGTCTGGGCGGCACGATGAAGTAATGGCGTGACCTCATCGTTGCACAGATCATAGAACACCTGAACGATTTCAGCAGGTTCACCGATACGCGCCATATTGAGGAATGATGGCCGGAAAAAGAATTCCCGATCATCGGTACCGATAACGCATTCACCTAATTCTTTAATGGGGGTCATAGTTGCTCCATAAACAGTATCAAGGGCGCCGGAACGCCCTTTGTACTGCTCACGCGGTATCGGGCCGTTAGCTGATGGTGACAGTGCACGCAGCTGAAGTGATTTTTACCGTTGAAGCTGAAGAGTCGGTGACTTCGCAGGTGTAAACGCCGGCATCGCCAGACACAGCACTGGCCTTGTTAAACGTGGCCGTCGTTTGTCCGCTGATAACCGCTCCGTCTTTCTTCCAGACGTAAGTATAAGGCGCCGTACCGCCCGCCACCGCCACTGGCATATTCAGAGCCGATCCGGCCGCAACGCTTTTGGTTGCCGTCAGGTTCGTGGTGAACGCCAGCGCCGGGCCTGCCACCTCAAACACGACGGTGTCCGCATCGGCAACTTTCCACTCACCGGAGAAGGTTGAAATGTCGGATGTTCCGAAGTCACCAGACCATGAGGTGGTGTTGAAATAACCCATGATGTAGGTGCCGGCTTCTTCACCAACAAAGTCGAAACGGACCCAGAGGGTCGGCTGTCGGCCAGCCTGCACTTCATCGAAAATGTATTTCGACATAGCGATGGCACCAACTTCGGTTCCTTTGTCCTTCTTGCGGAACTCACCTTCACCAGAAATAGTGAAGTCCATATTGTTGACCAGGTTCTCAACCAGACCTTTCGTATCGTCAGCCTCAGAGGTGACGGTATTCATGGAGTAGTCAAAACCTTTCGTGGTTAGCGCGCCCAGGCGCTTCCATTCGGAAAGAGCCGGAACAGTATCAGCACAGCCATAAGCCATGCGGAGTACCGCTGTTTTCCCGATCAGCTTACCGGTGTCATTCTGGCAGCCCTGCATGTGTACCTCTCAAATAAAAAAGGCCGCCAGATGGCAGCCTGATGGGTGATTCTGGCGATTATTCGCCGTATGTGCATGAGACGAGCAGCCGGGTAACTAACCGGCCCTCCTCAGTGGGTATTGCTGACGGGATACTGCCAACGAGACTGAGCGCACCGACACACTCGTCGGCTTCAGCCTGTGTGCTGATATAGGCGACAATGGCGTTAACCGCTGAATCTGCGGCGTCAGGATTCGATTTGGACGCGATAACATCAACCATCACATACCAGTCGCCGCCGAGGTCGTAGGCAATATCGGTACCGCCCGATGGCCGGAATACGATGAACTGATCGGCATCTTTGCCTGAGTCCCGCCATTGTCGCCATTGCACCTTAAAGCCGGCAGTGAGCCCTTCGGCGACAAACAGGTCTTTCAGGCGCATATACATCGCCGGTGTCATAGCTTCAGCTCCTTCTTAACCGCCGCGTCGATCAGGCTGCGGGTGTCTTCGAAGCCTTTCTTTAAGAACTCTTTCTGCGCGGTCGAGCGCCTGAAGTTCTGTTTCACTTCCGGATCGTGAACAAAGACTGCATAAGACGCCGTATAACCAACACGACCGGTCACTCTGAAGCCGTTAGCAGTGATTTCCCGGAACTGGCTGTTGATGAGCGTTGATGTGTCAATCGGCGTATAAAGCGCCGCCTGTGAGCTGCCAATGAGCATCGCTGACTGCAGCGCACGCACCACCTTGCGCCCCTGCACGTCCTTGATGATGCGGTCGAGGTTAGCTTTAGCCTCGCGAATGCCGCGAACTTTAGCGCCCATAATCAGACTCCGGTAATCAGTGCAAAATCGTCAGCCAGTCGCTCGAACGTATCAGCGAAGCGAATCACCTGCCGTATCTCGTCGGCCTCTTCAGGCGGTTCTGATGCTGATGATGCCCCGATCAGGATGTAATCACCCTGTCTGGCCTCTGAGTACTCCGTCCAAATCGTATTCTTGACCACAATTTCCCGGCCAATATCACCGATCTTCGCAGAGAGCCCGCCCTGGTAGTCACAGATAATAGCAATCGGCGTTTCCCATCCGTACGGCTGACCTCCGCCGTCGGTATCGCTACCGTCAGCATCGCGTATGCGCCGCCAGATTGTCGCGGTCGCGGTGTAGCTCCAGTTGGCTGCGCTGCTCACAATGGATACTCCAGATGCTGATCCGGGCAGCCGGGGCAGTCCGGACATTTCTCGCAGTCCGGCTTATCTTCAGGCTCGTCTTTTGATTCGGACATCTCACCCCCCCACCACATCGAAAAAGCCAACGCTGCTGCCAACGTCGATCGGCAGACCCGACGTGCAGCCGGTCTTATCGAGCGCGGCCAGCGTATTGCGCATGGTTTTGATGTCGCCGCTGTAGTCGAACGAACGCGACGCACCGGATGGTGCCGATTGAGACTTGATGCGCTGACCAAACGCGGTTAGCGCCATCAGGGTGACGGCGTACACACGGATCAGCATCAGGTCGCAATCGTCGTAACCAGCGGCCTCCAGGCACGCGTTGATACCCTCGAGCTTGCACAGGTAGGCATCAATCATGAAGTCCGGGACTGTATAACCCAGCGCAGATAACTGCTGTTTTACCTGCGCCGCCTTTATCTGCTCTGCCATGGTTATTTCGCCTTTTTGGTTGCTTCCGCCAGCGCCGCTTCAGCTGCGTCAGCGCGCTGCTTCTCGGCATCCAGAGCTTCAGCGTGGGCGGTGGCCGTGGTTTCAGCGGCATCCTTCAGCCCCTGCACTTCCGCCAGCGCCGCTTCGAGTTGCGTTTGCAGGGCTGATGAATCAGCGGAAACCAGCGCAGATGGCGTTGCGACCTCAAAGGCAAGTTTTTCGCCTTTCTTCTCGCTGGTCTTCTCAGCCTTGCCCTGCGCAATCCACTTTTCGGCGATCGCATCGTCAACGTCATACACCACGCCAGCCTCCAGTCTCTGGAAACTGGCACCCGCGAACAGATTCGCAGAGAGAATTTTCACAAGTGCCATGGTGACCTCTTAGCTGGATGCGTAAATGACAGAGAATTTGCCGTTGATGTCCTGCTTGACCATCAGACCGGCAGCACCCCAGGTGCGCCACACGTAATCGCTGTTGTAGAACTGACGCGGATCGGCCACGGTACCGAACGCCTGGCCGACGATTGGCGCGATGACGCCCGCCTGTAGCGGCACAATCAGGATCTGGTTGCCGGTAAGTTTGGAGTCTTCTTTGATCGCCGAGATACCCGACAGCTTCAGCAACTCTTCCAGCACGGTGCGGGTTTTGTTGGTGGTGTCGTAGTACTGCTCCAGGTTGGACATAATTTCCGCCGAGACATACCAGGTCTGCTGGCCGTACTGGAAGTTCTGCACCTTCAGCACGTCACGCAGTGCGATGGCGGCTTTGCGCATCGCTTCCGGATCGGTACTGGTGGCAAAGTTGATGGTCAGCGTCACGTGAGCAACGCGCTCATCGCCGCGCACCCCCTTCCAGGTGTAGTTGTCGAACTTAATGAAGTTGCCTTCACTGTCGCGGAAACCGTCCCAGATGTAGTCAACGTACTGGCGGCGCACGTCGTTCACAGAGCCGGACTGAGCGTCAGCCAAAGAGGAAAGCGCTGATCCCTTGTTAAACACCGGGTCGCGCCAGTTGAACTTAAAGCCGCTGTCGTGAATTGGCACCATGGTGCCGTCGAAGGTATAGCTCTTCGCGTCCAGCGCTGCGCCGATCTGGCCTGACATGGAGGTGTGCGCCCAGCCACGACCGCCGGTGCGGGCGTATTCGTACACCGACTCTTCCAGGCGAACTGATCGGGACAACGGCATCAGGTCGTTAAGAAGGGTGAATTCGGTGTTTGGCTCGAACTGCGCCAGCACCGTCTGATCGTAAGAGCGATACAGGCGGCGGATATCGTCGACTGCGTTGGTGGCATCCAGTGCAGGTGCGTTAGCTGCGTCACCACGCACTCGGGTGCGCGCAATGAAGTCGGCAACGGCCTGCGAGCTGGCGTTACGCGCTAACTGAAGTTCCTGGAACTGAGCCGTATTAACCTCAAGGTTATTGGTTTCAGTTGCCCGGCGAGTTGAGAATACAAACATTGTCGCTCCTTACTTGAACACGACTCGAACCAGATCGCCAGCTGCAGCGGTCAGGTCTTTATCTTCTTCGACGTAGGCGAACACGGTGTCTGGCGTGTCGCCGGTGGTGGTGGCCGGCTTGATGCGGCCGTTGGCGATGGCTACCGGGTCGCCTTTCCCGTAGGTGCCGGCAGCAGCACGCAGGTTGAGGAAAACGCCCGGGGTCGGATGGAAGCCGACCACCCAGTCATCAGCGGCGATCGCATCGTCGACTGTTTTGCAGCGCAGATAGTCATAGTTGGCGACGTAATGGATGGCTGAGGCCTTTCCATCGACTGCCGCGGTGAACTTACCGTTAACGAAGGTACCCACCGTGCCGGGCAGCATGCTGGCCGCCGCCGCACCTTCGCGGTGGAGTTGCGGGTTAGCGAAGATGCCACCCGCGTGAATTACGTGCTTACCGTCTTTAGCCATGACTTACTCCGGCATGTCGCTGAATGAGTTGGTGGCGGACTGCTGGCGGTGTGCACCATTCAGGCCGAACGAAGTCGGGCACTGCGCATACAGGCCATCGAGGGCAGCGCCGTCGAGTGCGTTAACGGCCAGATCGTCGAGGCCAAACTTAGCCTTAACGGCGGCGCGTTTTACGCCATTTTCTTTGTCGGCATTAACCGCCAGGCCACTTTCAATGGTGGTCAGTTTGTCGGCAAAGGGTTTAAACCAAGCAGGAGGTTCGGCGCTGTTATTCGCTCGATCGCGTTCTTCCTTCTCAGCCTTTTCACGGGCGGCCTTTTGTTCAGGGGTTTCGGATTTGTCAGCGGCCTTTTCGGCTTGCAGCTGGTTATATGCGTCCATCAGCTCAGCGTCGGATTTGCCTTCAGTCGGCTTACCAGCGGCTTGTAGCGCGTTTACGATCAGGTCTTTCATCGGATTCTCTTCTCCGTTGGTTTTAACTTCGTACTCAGTGGGTTTGCGCACGACTTCTACAGGCTCACCGACGAAAACAGCCTTGCCGTCATCGCCGATCAGATACTTTTGTTTGAAATAGCGGGCTGCATCGCGATAGATGAAGTTGTCTGGCCAGACGCTTTCAGGCCAAAGCCAGTTATCGTCTGAGCGGCCTTCGCGCAACTTGTCGCTGATGGCGCGCTGGATATCATCGAATGAAAAATTGGACGCGTTGGTGAAGAAGAATTTCGTTTTGTTCAGCAGGCCATCGCGGGTGCAGTTAGCAGAATCAGCCAGGCGAACAACCTCGATTTCCTGTTCCTCTCCATCGGCGTTCACAAAAATACCAACGCCCTCGTCCGGCGTGCCGGCACCAGGCTCATCCAGCAGCACGGCTACGTGGTCGAATACCATGTTTGTGGCGATTTCGTTGTACTTTTTGCCCTTCGATTCACCGTTCGCGGCGATGCCTGAATAGAGCAGGCCGGTGGAGATGTGGATCGGCTCCACGTTGGTACCGGCAGCCATCTCATCAAGACGGTTCACCAGGCGCTTACCCTTCTCGCTGCCCTCGGCGTACTGGCGATCGACGTACATGTCGCCCGACACCTTCCCGCCGTTGTGGGTCACGTTCTGGAACCATGCGCCGACGTGGTAGTTATTGACAGCCCGGACATCGCGCGCAGAAACGTGCTTACCGTCGACTTTCGGGTGACCGAACGGCATCGGGTTACGCTCGAGCGTGTTGTAGGCTTTTGCTATTTCGGCTGCCGGGTACAACTTCCGGTTCATCACGATATCGTCGACAACGGGCGTGATGCCGCGAACCACAATATGTGGCTTGCAGTCGATGGTTTCAGTGGTGATGTTTGAAGCGGAGTTAACGACCGACAGCACGTTAACGCGGTTGCGTTTCATGCTGTGTCCTCAATGGCGGATATAAGGCATTAAAAAAACCGGCTATTGCCGGTTTGGGGTTTAGTTTCGCTTTAATTCTATCAAGCTATTAAAATCTTCTGTACGTATCTCAGTAGCTATATCTCGAATGCTTCCAATATTTAATGTGAATGGCTTGTTAGCTAAGTTATCTCTTAATAGACATAACCTGAATTCTGATTGGTGGGAATACTTACTTTGCTTATAAAAAGGCGCTTCTATGTCATTCTTTAAGGTTAGGCTGGTTTTGTTTTCATCATAATAAATGACCTGTTTTGCTTGGTAAGCAAGCACCTCATTTCTTTCAATATGCCCCTGAACAGCCAATCGAACTCTTTCTAAAAAAGCTGCAGGATTTACAATAATCACAAGATATGCACCAAGATTTTTGCTTTCTTCGGGTAATGTGAAATATTGCTTTAGGCGCCGCAGTTCCTCCTCTCCTTTCACACGCGACATATCTATATCATGTGAGTGCAGTTGAGTCATGCAGTACACATTTGCATGGTCATGTTTTTTCATGCTTATCGTTGCTGGTCCAGCCATATCATTAGGATTTAGGGTAAACTTTTCGCCATTAGCTTCAATGGTTAGCATGATATCATGTGGTTGGAGCCATCCTGTAAGCGCCTCGAATTTGTCTGCAATATTTCCATCCAACTCTTCTTCGTATTTCCGGAAGTAATCAATCGTGTTCATATATAAATGACCATCAAGGAACCCTTCCTTGAAATCTTCTCTGGAAAATACCTTGAATAGAACTCCAATTTTCTTTGCCATTGCGATTTTCTCGATAAATGTTTCCATCTACTGATACCAGTTCGCTTTCTCTTTGGCTAACTTTTCAGATAATCCTTTGTTAAAAATGCTGCCATCGTCGTTGAGCAACACCGGAATCTGGCTGCAATAGCAGTTATACCGGTTCCCATTTTCGGCGTAAAAGTCACGCACCTCTTCGGTGGTGAAGACCTTTCCATGCCGGCTGGCGTGCCAGCTGCGGGTCGTAGCCTTCAACGCTGACAGCCACAAAAGCCGGGTGTTGAGCCCGAGGCGATCTCTGGCCCAGTCTGATTCGAGCCACTGAGCTTTACGCAGCGCGCCAACCTGTTCTGTCTGAGCGATGTTTTTAGCCTGCGACATCGACACATCAAGCCGCTTACTGATGATGCTGGCCGTTTCCCGCGGATTGATGCCCCATCCGATAGAATTTGAGATCACGTTTGCCAAGTCGGCACGCGCCGCATCGCTGATGCCTTTCCATTCGCTGTAAGTAGCAACGTATGCTGCAGCAATCTGGTTCTGATATGCAGGTGCAGAGAGCAGTTGTGCAAGTGTGGTTTGCTGGGCATAGACCTGAGACTGCACGGACAGATTAGTAAAGGCCTGGTGCGTGCCGCGCTCATACTCGGCGGCCACATATTCCAGCGACCACAGATTCTGGCTTCCTCCCTCCAGCAGCGCATCATCGAGAATGGTCTGCACAATCTGCAGCAAGTCGGCCAGCTGCGCCGCGCTCATATCGTAGATGAACGTTCCGGCGTTAACCTGGTAGAGCGTGTCCGGTCCATCGGCATTGTTGCAGACCATGAAGCCCTGCTGGATATTAACCGCACTTGCCACACCCGTCAGGCGCTCGTCAAACAGCGCCTTGAGCCTCCGCTTGATGGTCAGATACCGCTCATCGATATCACGGAACATTCGGCCAACCTGCCGTGCTGACTGCGTGGGGTCGGCTTTGTTACGCGGTACGATTGGCGTCCCGATCCGGGTTATCGCTGTCGTTGTCATCTGTCAGCGGGTCCTTATCGGGTTTGTCGTTGGGGTCAGGCGGTTCGGGTTCTTTCAGCGGCTCCAGCTCGCCCACGGCACGTACTTCGTTCGGCTCTATGGCAGCCGTGCCGTAAGCCTGCTGGGTTTTCTGTGCCACATCGGCCATTGCCTGCATGTTGGCGATTTTCTCTTTCTCGCTCGGGGCGAGTAAGTCGGACCAGGCCAGCGTGACTTCGCCGGAATCAGGTGGCTCAATGGCCCCCATAGTCCAGAAGCGCTCGATTACGGCTGTGATAACCGCGGACATAAATCCCCAGCGGCGACCATTACAGCGTTTCGCCCAGTCCGTCTTGTCCTCGTCGGATGCCAGGCGGCCGGTCTGCTGGCCGAACAGAATAGTGAACGGGCACTGAATAGAGGCCGCGAACTCGTTAGCGTTGACCGTCCATGTTGGGTCAGGATCCGCTGCAGCTACCGACAGAACCGAAGGTTCGCCAGCCTGCATGACCAGGGCAGCATCAGTGCCGCGGTTCATTCTGCCAACTTTATCGTTAAGAGCATCGCCGAGGTCTTTAAATCCGGCCTCTTTTGCCTGAGACGACAGTGTCGCTATATCGGTATCTTTATCGAACGCTATACCCAGCTGACGGCTAGCATTTTTCAGGAAGCCCTCCGCACTGCCTCCGGATACCTTCTCCAGATCGAGCAACTTGTTATAGCCGGCGCGCAGGAACGGCACGCCAGACAGCATATTCTCGTCTTCTGAGCCTTCGCTGAGAATTATGATGCGGTCTGGATGTACAGTTACGCCTCGCACCGGTCCGTAAGTACCATCGTCACCCACTGGCTGCTCGTTGAAGTTGTAGCTCACTGGTTGGCCATAGGTCTCCGACATCGTATCGGTGTCGAAGTTACCCGGTTTAACCTGCGATTCCCATGCAGGTATAAGCCTGACTATTGCAGCCTCTTTCAGGCGGCCTACCAGGACGCGGTCAACCGGCAAATGCCACTCGCGTCCATCTTTGAACTGGATCAGAAGCGCCGAGTACCGGCCAATCAGGTTTCGCCTATCGGCATCTTTAATTTTTGGCCAGTGCTTCTTCAGCAGTTTGGTTACCTGCTTCTCCCACTGTGTAGTTTTGGTCGCCTCTCTGGCCTCGTCACCGTCAATGATCGTCGGATTATCTGCCCAGCAATTGTCCAGCAACTTATGAACGCCAGCATGAGCAACAGGGTTACGCTCATAGGCCCGGTAATACTGCTCGAAGCCGACCTGATCCGGATAGCCGAACTCGTCCCACAGCTTCGTGCGCTTCGTGTTGCCATTTACCCCGGCATACATCGATCGCAGGCGGCCGACGGTAGCAGCCAGCGCATTAACGAGAAAATTTTCCCGAGGTTGTAGATTCACTGGTGCTCCTTAGAAGAAGATGGCGCCGACTTTCTTATGATTGTTCTTCGCTACGGCAAAGTAGCGGAACCCGTCGGCACCGTGAGATGTTGCGTCGTGAAGAGGCTTGTCTTTCCAGCAGCCGCGCTTGTCGTCCCACTCTTTGCGGTAACCCTCCAGGTGGATGATGCCCTCGCTGCATTTTTCTTCGTCAAAGACGCACTTCGGCAACAACTCGCGCACTGACTCAATGCCTGTGTCGATGCCAGTTTTCGGTACCACCTTGAAGGTCATGGAATACTTTTGACCGTCGATTTCGTACCCTTCCCGCGCCAGTTCCTTACGGGATTTGGCATCAGAGCCGAACTCGCGGTTTTCGATATCATGCGGCCCCCAGTGCTCGCCATACTCATAGCCGCGATCCTTTAGAACTTTCATGTAGTGCCGCAGGCCTTCGCCTGAGTTTTCGTAGTAGTCGATAACGTGAAACTCTTCGCCGACTTCACGCACGAACCAGATGGCCGTGGAGTCACCCACACCGATATCCCAAAAGGTGTGTACCGGCAGGTGTGAGTTATCGGGCAGCGCGCCGATCCGCTTATTGGTGTAGAGCCAGCGGAACTGTTTGGCATAGTATGCACCCTCGACAGACTGTTGGAACGCCTCCGCCGGAATGGTCGGATACTCACGCTTCATGTCGTCGCCGAGCGTCTTCTCTTTGGCGAAGTACCAGGCCTTCTGGCGCTCGTCCAGCACGACGCCGTGCTTTGCCTCCATTTCGGCAAAGTAATCAACCAGGCGCTGCGGGAGTGGCTCTACCGGGTCGATTGCGTACTGCGGATTCTTCCACCAGGAGAAGAAGAAAAACTTCCAGTCCAGTGGCGAAAGTTGCTTACCCTGCAGCTGGGCTTTTTCAGCGATCTGGCAATAGTCGAAGAAGTAGCCTGCCCGCCCCTCTGCCGTGCTTTCGATCGTGGCAAAGCAGCCGGTAGACACCGCCTCAAACGCACCAGTGACGATTTCCCGGGCTTTCTCCGGGTACTTGGCGCATATCTTGCCGAATTCGGAAACGTGCAGGTAACGCAGCGTACCGCCACGAAACGACGTGCTGACGTAAAGCGAGCCACCCTTTTTGAAAACCAGTTCTCCGGCGGAGTCATTGCTGGCCGGATTGGCCGCCTTAATCTCGTCCGGCAGGTTGTCGTAGGCGAATTTCACCTTCTCGCGGAACAGGCGTTTGGCGTCGTTCAGCGTGTGGGCGATCAGCGCGCACTTGGCGGATTCGAACAACGCGGCGTCCAGCTGGATGATGCACACCTCGGTGGTAAAACCGAGCTGCCGGGCCTTCAGAATGATGTTGCGAGTGTGGATGCCCTCGAAGTATTCCCGCTGCTCAGGCGTCATTCTGAACCGCGTTGGCTTGCCTTCTTTGTCGGTGATCCAGTAGAGATTGTTGAGCCGCCAGTCTTTATCGGCCAGCAGCTTCAGGTGCTCAGGTTTCATCACGCCCCCTGAGACAAGGTATCCATGAGGTCAGAAAGTTTTTTAACGGAGTTGTCGCCCTCTGGACCGTCGATGTCGTAGGCCTGGCGTTCGAGGCTAATCAGGTTCTTCAGCGCATCGCTGAGAGCCTTAATCGACTTCACGCGCTCCGGCATGCTGATGATCGACTGGTAGATTTCGTTCAGCCGGTCGCGGCCGTTGTCGTCGGGCTCAAACATCAGCTCACCGAGTTTACGCAACGCACCAACGTCTGCACACTCAGCGCCAAGCTCGTCGAACAGCGCGTTGGTTATCTCACGCGCCCGGCGGATATCGCCACGATGTTCCATGCGGACGGTGGCAATGACCTCGGCTGTAGCCTCGATCAGTACGCGCTCCGAGAGTGCGCTTTCGGTGCGTACCTGCTTGCGTACCTCCTGTTTGCGTACCAGATCATCAGCACGTTCTTTAATCTTCGCCGACAGGTCACGGGACCAGTCATCGCGCTTGGCGCGTTTGCGGATAGCCCCTTCACTGATGCCGTGCTGTGCTGCTATTTCGCGGAGTGACATCAAGCCAGCCCGGTAAGCCGATTCGATAGCCTCCCAGTCAGGTGATGCCATTTTTTTTACCTTTGGTCAGTAAGTCTCACGCGTGAGACTTCGGAAACTCCTGAATTAATTACAACCCAGTATAGAAAGAGAGTCGCGCTTAATACGACTCACTATAGGGAGTGCCCCATAAACTAACCGGAGGTAATTATCATGAGTTATGCATTTTTCCACGGGCTGGCTATTGCCTATGCACCCGCAGTGAACGAAGTTGTTTCTCTAGTCTGTGACTATTTAAGAATGCGGCTTCGTCTACCATCGCGCCGCTAAGCGACCATGAGTGAACGCTCCTGGTTGGCGTCAGGAGTAACACGGTATTGGCGTTTTTGATTCTCTCTGCGCGCTAACGGTCAGGAGTTACCGATCAACGCTGACGCGGGGAGACGGCGACGGCCTGCGCCCGGGCGGTGGGGTTATTCGGTAGCTGCAGTAATCTCGCTCAGCACGGTGATCGCTTCCACCGATTCCTGCACAGCTTTTGTTGCGCGCGCAACGATATCAGTTTCGCTATAGACACGACTGTACTGCTGGATAAACAGGCGATGCTTGAACGGGTCGTTCTGGATGAAAGCAACAGCCACCTTTGTTGCTGCGGTGTCATAACCCAGCGTGGCCAGTAGTTCCAGTTGGTTGCTCTGTTCAGTAGTGATTTCAGGCATGGTAATCCTCTTTTCAAGTTTGAAATTATGATTTTGATATGTTGGTAAGCACTGGGTCATAAAAAAATAAGTGTGATAAACATCAAGATTTCGAAAAAACGCTTAACTCATCGGACCTTTGAGACTATTCTTATTGATATCAAACACTGAAATCTAAGGAAATACCATGTCAATTATTAATTTATTTTGTAGATCTTGCGGACATGATAGATTCCATATTGTTGCCATCGCAGATAGAGGAGATCAAATTACTCAGATGCAATGTAAGCGTTGCAATTGCGCGGTAGATATAAATGATGTTGTATCTTATAAAGAAAACTATGTTATCGCTCGCTCCGATACAAAAGATGAGCAAGAAATAAACGCGCAACCCTTCATAATTCTTCCTGGGTCGTAAATTTTATTTAAGACTTTGCGGACCTCAACCATACACTTTAACTAATCAATTGATGCCTAATGTAAATTACAGTACATGGGCTTTAATTATTACCACCCCTGAAGTAGATTAAAAAACCAACAACATTATCTATCCATATTTTTCATAATGGCTTTTGAGGTGTCGTATGAAAGAGTGGCTGCTTCTCACTTTTGCAATTTTATTATTAGCAATTTCCATTTATTGCTTAATTTCTTATCTTCGGGAACGGAAATCGAGTAAATTTCCGTCTAACCGAAAAAATCGCTAACTCGTTAATCTCATAGTTTTGAATCAAAAATGAGCTCTTTTTAACGCATTCACATCAGACAACGATAAATCTTTTGGTTTAATGTGTGCCAGTTTCCCGGGTTCTCTCAATCTTTCGGATGCCATCAAGCTGGCTGTTAGCCTGGTCAATCGCTGTAAGCAGCGGGTCTATCCACAGAACAGCCTGGCAGTACGTCAGGGTGCCGGTGGCAGCGGCGTCAGTACCGGCGCTGTCAGCGATGTTGGAATCGGCGTGCATTGCCCGGGAACGTAAACTGTTCGCGTATTCGAGCAACCTGCCAGCAATAGAGACAGGCACAGTGAGAGCACACGTCGGCTCAGTTTTGAGGATCGTCCGGTATTCAATCTGTTTCTCCTGCGCTGACGCTGTGATTTGTGTGTCGTACTGCTGGACAGCAGCGGCTATTTGATTAAAGCGGTTGAACTGCAGCGACTGCGTGGCAATGACACTACTCTGCCGCTCGTTATCCGTTTGCAGCTGCTGGTTAGCTGTCTGCTGCTCGCTGTATTCACCGTGGTAGTAGACCGCAGCGCCGCCCAACCCAATCAGCATAAGCAGGAACAACGCGACCAGAACCAGAGTTATTTTGGTGTCTTTCATCGATCCAGCCCCCAGCACGCCAGAGCAGATTCCTGATCACGCCGCTCAACCTGACCGTAGCAGCCAGTTGCCTGCCCTTTCGTTAAACGGCAGTCACGACCTTTGTCATGCACCCACCAGCGTATCGCCTCACACGCACCTTTACGGTCACCAGCATTCAGTCGTTTGTAGAACGTAGAAGGGAGGCAATTACCGGGGCCGATGTTGTACGGGCAGAATGAGGCGATACCTGCTTTCTGCGGCTCAGTCAGTGGCACTTTGATGTTGTTCTTCACCCAGGCAAGCGCCTTGCGCTCCTCGATAGCGTTCACATCAGCGCATTTCTCAGCGGTCAGGCGCATGCCCTTCACCACCGCTTTACCATCAATTCGGGTCACACCTCGGCAGATAGTCCAGATTCCGGAGCTGTCGAGATAGGCCACCAGTCGATTACCTTCTTTCTCATTAAGGAAAGCATCCAGAATCGCAGAGGCGGACGCGCCAGCCAGAATCAGGCCAATCACTGCGGCGCTGAGCTTTGACTTCAGATTAGCCATCAATCACCCCGTGCTATTTTTCGGCGGTCCTCTTTCACCTTGAAATACAGGTTTGCCAGAAACGTCAGAAAGCCAAAGACCAGACTTCCGATAACACCGATAGCCGCCCACTGTGACGGGCTAACTTTGTCGAGTAATTGCAGGCCCCAGTAGCCGGCATTGCCGACTGAAGCGCCATAGGCAACGCCTGTTGTTAGTTTGTCCATGCGATACATACTCTCACCCCCGGCAATGCCGTGGCGCTGTTCAATTAGGAGGATGAAAAAGGAATGACATAAAGTGAAAAACTTTACGTTATAGCTATGCTGTTCTAAGGTTGATGTACTTGTTTGTGAATGGATTTTCAAATAACCCAAAGAGACAATGATACTTTTAATTAAAATTATTATTAATGATTCTTAGAAATCAATTAAGAGGAAATTTAAAAATGAACTTACAACAATACATCGACATTTATTTTTCTGGTAACCAGGCAGAATTCGCTCGATATGTGGGAGTACGCCCCCAACAAGTTACACAATGGATCAATGGAGGCTTCATAATGTTTGGTGGGAAATTATACAGCCCACGAAGAACTATTAAGCCTTTACCATAGGAAATTCAAACCGTTACTGCTTACGAAAGTCATTACTTCTTGCACTAATCATGCTTGCAAGATGCAAGAAAGGCCCACCGAAGTGAGCCTTGATTTAGTTGCTGAAAATTGTGACATCATGAAGTTTCGGTGCCGGGTGCCTCCCGGTAAATCAGAAAAGACAGAACCTGATTCGCTTCCTGGCAACAGGATATGTTGACCTGTCTTAGCCCCTCCGCTTAGGGGGATTCACCGTAACCTGCGCGATTCTAAACAAGATAAAATCAGAGTCAAAGCCGAGCTCTGTTCTGAGTATGAATCCCGTATAGATTCAGATTAATCAGAGATGAATCGCCATACCGGTAGGAGCGACTCAAAATTTAGGACTAAAAAAAGGCCCTGCATTAGCAGAGCCTAAGATTTGGTGCGCCTGTATATCATCACTGATTAAATGTCACTCCTTCGGATGGGAGGCGCATAGAGTTGTCATCAATTTGAAGATAGTAGATTGACAGAAAAAAGCTAATAAAAATGCCCCGCATTTGCGCAGCCTCTGAATTCGTTTAAGTACCTGCGGGCATTGAAATCCCACGATGAGAGATATAATTAGTCAAAGTTATGCAAAATGCAACCACTTTCAATGCATAAATTCGTATTATCGCGTCACTTTATTGAAAATCGAATCAGCCTGGCTTTCCTCAGCTTCGCATTTAACGATCAGCCCGTCATAGAATGGCTTCCAGTTACGCGACCATGACGATTGCGTCAGTTCAGGCACCAACGCCCGGATCGCTTTAAACGCTACCGTCGAAGGCTGCCGCCTGAAGCCCAGCCCATCACATCGATCGCAATCCTTCTCAACTGGCACGCCGAGCAGTTTCGACCGCTTCAGATCCCGGACCTTGCCGGAACCGCCGCAACGGCAGCGCGCTGACAACTTTCCCTTTCCGTGACATGTCACACACTGATTTTCCACCAGCTGCATCTGATACGTTGGAGCCGTTTTTTCTCCACAACCGGGATGCGTCATCACTCTGGCCAGCGTGTTAGTCACTCCCCTGCCTGCGCAGTCAGGACAATCATGCGTATCGGCAGCAGAACGCGCGTAATCGTCATAGGCGAATTTAGCCAGTACAAAAAGACACTGACTCAATTTTCCTGCTGCGGCCTTCCTGAGAAGCGCAGGCGCGGTTTTGCGGGCATACGCCAGCAGGTGCTGCACTGCCTTATCCCGATCCTGCTGACTGATACCTGCTTTTCCCAGATACGCACTCATGCCGAAAGCAGCTTTAGCCTGGCACATGCCGATCGCGGCCATGACGTGTGTGCCGTCGATATTCTCCGAGCTGGTAGCGCCGGGGCTGTCGGTGATCATCATCGTTTTCGGGCTGAAATGTTTAAGTGCGGCTTCGATTCTCACGTGTATCCCCTCTGGTCTGTTCTTGTCATCCGATACTGCAGTTGGCCAGCGGCCGGTTTCTAAACGTCCACCAGCACTTTCAGCGCACGCGAGCAGCGCGGCTTACTGTAGAGCGCGCCCTTTTTCACCAGCGCTTTAATGTGCGCTTCAGCGGCGTTAGCGGACTTCCAGCCAAAGTGAGTGGCTATCTCCACACGTGTTGGCGCGCAGCCATTCTCAGCAGCGTACTGCCGGATAAAGCGGCACATGTTTTTCTGGATCTCGGTCAGTCCTTTCACGTTTTATTCTCCTGACTGGTGCGCCGACGGCGCGATGCTGGCGATCCGGATACTGCCGGTTTCGCCCCATATTTTTGATACGCGGAAATCCCACACGCTGCTGTCATCGGCAAACAAGGCATCCATCAGCGCTTTCATCAGGTTGTCCACGTCCGGTTTTTGCTGATGCGGCTGACCAATACTGGCGCTGCGCTTTTTCTTGCTCCAGCTGGCTGGCATTGGCAGCACGAAAGTAACGTGGCAGCCGCTGACCGGCAGCTGCAGGCGCTTTAATCGCACCTCGTCGCAGTAAGCGCGGTACCGGAGAACCACCGGGCGTTTAGCCCAACGGTCTCTCTGCGTCATGCGGGGTTTCGGCAACGGACAGATGTCATAGACCAGCATCAAAACTCCCTCTGTCGCTGTCCGGCTGAAGCCTTCTCGGTGCAGATGCGCCGCGCCTCATCCTGGTTGGTGTCGTGGAAATGGCCGTTGCGGAACTCCTGGTACACGGTCCCCAGCTCGCCGAAACGGTTCTTCGTTACGATGATTTCGGCGAAGCGCGCCGCCAGGCTGTTCTCGTTGTAGACGGCATCGCGGTACAGCATGATGATGCTGTCTGCATCCTGCTCAATGCTGCCGCCGTCGCGCAGATCCGCATTTACCGGACGTTTGTTCGGGCGTTTCTCAACGTCGCGTGACAGCTGGCTGAGCGACAGAACCGGCGTTTTCAGTTCCTTAGCCATGTTCTTCAGGCCACCGGAGATAACAGCGATCGCCAGGTCGTTACGTTCTGCTCGAGGCTTTTTAATCAGGCCCAGATAATCGACAAGGATCAGCGACAGGCCGGGGAACTTGCGTTTATGCCGCTCAGCGATGGCGCGGATCTGCTCGATGGTCAGGTTTGCCGCGTCGACGAGCCAGACATCAAGGCCAGTCAGGCGCTGAATTCCCATTGAAACCCGGCCCCAGTCCTCATCGTGCATACGGGATGGCTTGCGCAGGCTGGATACCGGCATGTTCGACGCGCCGGCAATCTGGCGCTCAATCACCTGCTGATTGCTCATTTCCATGGTGAAAATCAGCACACCGCGGCGGACCTTGTGATCCCCCATCACCCGCTCACTCGAGGCAACACCCTCAGCAACCTTCAGTGCAAACTCGGTTTTACCCATACCCGGGCGGGCGGCCACAACAACGAAATCTTCATCGTTCATGCCGCCAGTAATTTCGTCCAGTTCGCAGATCCCGGTCTTCAGCGTGTCCGACTCCTCTCCATTGGTTACCCGCCGCTCCAGCACATCAACGTAAGCACCCATCAGCTCATCGATGTGAACCGGCACGACCTCATCAGAGGGGCGACCAACGGCCATGACCTGACTGATAAACGCCCGAATGTTCTCCAGTGCCTGATCGTGGTTGTTCGCCAGGGTTATGCTGTCGTAATAGGCCTCCATCAGCGCGACAAAACTGCGGATCATAAATTTCTCACCAAGGCTTTTGGCATAGCCTTTGAGGTTTGCCGAACTTGGCACGACTTTCGCCGTTTCCATCACGTCGGCGAATACGCCGGGATCGTCACCCATTGCATCCGCAACCAGCAGCGCGTCGATCATCTTGCGCTGAATGGCCTGGCGCTTAATTTCTCCGTATAGCTTGAAGTAAAACGGATTGGTGAACGCTGCAGGGTCCAGTGTGTTCAGCACATCGCTGGCGTAAGGTGTCAGACCGGCATTCAGCAGTGCGCCGATAACGCTGGCTTCGAGATACAGGTCGCTCATAGCGCACGCTCCCGCACTTTGCGAAGCGTGTCGGGCTTCATCAGGAAATCGAAGTTGGCACGCCAGCCAGACGGATTCTCGCCGAAGTAATGCGGCCTTGCTTCAGTCACAAACGCCTTGAAATATGCCCGAACCGCATCGATATTTTTGTGGGTCATGTGAGTGACCAGGTCACGGATCGCTTTCTCACGGTCATCGTCCAGCTCTGCCAGAGGCAGACGGTCACCGGCAATCTCGTTATAGGCATCAACCACGGCGCCGCAGTCGATCTCAACGTAGCTTGAAGCCCAGGCAGCAGCGTCAGCAAGGTAACCGTCGAAACGGCTTACCCGGCAGATGTTCGTCGGCTTAGCAACCGTGCCATTGCGGCGCTTCCAGGTCAGCACCACCCAGCGCACCACCAGCTGCAGGTCGTCCACGGTGTAGGCTGCACGAGCCGAACGTGGTGTGAGCAGAACGGCAAAGGCTTCTGCAGAGCGGCAGGTGGTTCCTGTGAGCTCGTTGTAATACTCCAGGACCTGTTTAGCCTGTGAAATTACCTCCTCCGGAAATTCCCCCTTGGGGGCTTTAGGGGGATCTGTTTTTATTGTCTTTGGAATAATGTCTTTGGTGTCCCCCTGTTTTGAGGGATAGCCATCCCCTAATTTGAGGGATAATTTCTCCCCTGATTTGAGGGATAATCCCTCGTTTTGAGGGATGCGCCATTCTGAGACATTTTTATTGGGGCCAAACTGACGTCCCTGCTGGATAAGAATATTCATTTCAACCAGTTGCAACTTCGCCTCATTGCAGCGCTTCACCGGCAGTCGAGCGATCTCCGAAATCTGTGAATCACTGATTCGGTCCATAGTTTTGTTCCAGCCGTAAGTGAGCCGCAACACGGTAAGCAGCACCTTGAATTGGCGCTTCGTCAGATCCGCGCCTGCATATTCCTCCAGCAACATGTTAGCCAGCCGGGTATACCCATCATCGGTATCGGCCACGCGCTGCTCCTCACGCTCTGTACGAGCGCGGAAATTGATGATCTCGGCGGTGTTACTCATCCCCTTCCCTCGCACGCTTATTCTGCTCGAGTAACTGGCGCAACTTGTGCGCCGCGTCAGGGGTAAACTCCCGGGCTAACTGCTCCCGTGACATGTCTTTATGTACAGTGTTTTCTGGTTGCATCTTCCGGCGTTTCTGTCGCATAATTGACCTCGCTTGACCAAAGCAATGCGGTACCCGGCTGTTCAGGTGCAACTGTTCAGCCTTCGCTTTACCCTTCAAACTTCCTGAAATACTTCTCGAAATACCATTTCGGCACGCAGCATGGATGCGGGTAATCTGGCCGCATAAAAATGATTCTTCGCTCCTGCCGGTCATACCGGGTAACCCGCACGACAACGCCGCGCCGATCGTGGTATTGCTGATCGGTATCAACGAAACGCTCGTCATCCACCTGTTCCCCCTGCCGGTTTCCGTATGTGCTCCAGCAGCGAAAGCAACTTCCGCGCCTCTTCACCGGTCAGCACTACGTTCTGCTCGCATCCCGGCGCCGCGATACAGCCAGCAGGCAATCCCAGTTGCAAAATCAGCTTGCAGGCCAGGCCAACCAGCCCAACCTTTTTTCGGCTTAGTCCCGAAGGATGAATCCCCATATCCAGCGCCAGAGGTTTATTACCGCGAGCGATAGCTTCCCTGTGAAAATAACTCTCCAGCGCTTCTGCTTTGCAGGTGATATTTACTGAATTGCTGGTTGTTGCTACTGATTCCATTGATAATTTCCGTTTTCAAAATAGTGTTTAGGCAGCATTACCTTGCTTGACTCCATGCTGGAGCCAGGCTGGGTCACACTGCAGTGCATGGGCAATCTCAATCAAAAACCGCGGGCGCTTCGTCAAACCAGCTTCGATCTGTTGGATGGACTGCTGTTTAACTCCAGCCTTACTGGCTAATTCAGCCTGCGTCAGGTTGAGCTCCGCCCGTTTTTGTTTGAGGCGGTCCGAGATAGTTTGCATAAAGCCTCCTTTGACAAACTTTCTTGTATATTAATTACAATATAGTTTGTTTGTCAATTACAGCTTTTCTTGTAAACATCTCTTGATTGGATTGAGAGGTGACTTAATGACGATCGCGGCGCGTGTCCTTGCGAAAAGAAATGAGCTTGGATTAACGCAAACAGAACTGGCAGAAAGAGCCGGCACAACTCAACAAGCGATTGTTCAGTTGGAGAGTGGTAAAACTAAACGTCCCCGCTACCTCCCTGAGCTGGCGAAAGCTCTCGGCTGCGAGATCGAATGGCTTCTTGATGGTAAAGACGTTGTGACGGGCGATAATGTTACTGGTTTCCGCCCATACTCTCCCGGCCGAAAATATCCTGTCCTGAGCAAGGTCCAGGCAGGTGCCTGGGGAGAGGCCATCGAGGCCTATACGGTAAAGGATATCGATCTCTGGCTAGAGTCAGACGCACATGTGCAGGGTGAGTCATTCTGGTTGGAAGTGGACGGAGATTCGATGACAGCGCCGATGGGCCTGAGTATTCCAGAAGGTACTTTCGTGCTTTTCGATACTGGGCGTGAGGCGGTGAATGGCAGCCTGGTAGTTGCAAAGCTGATCGACGATAACGAAGCCACGTTCAAAAAGCTGGTGATCGACGGTAGCCAAAAGTACCTGAAAGGGCTTAACCCTCAGTGGCCAATGGTGCCGATCAACGGTAACTGCCGGATTATCGGTGTAGCGATTGAAACTAAGCTTCGGCTGGTATAATCCCCCTCAGACGGAAGAGACGTTTATCTAAGGAAGTACATGTCAGTTTACATAAAGATAGCAGTACCTATGTTTTGCGTAGCGTTCGCCATGTTCTACCTGGCTCGCAAGAAGCGCGACAAAAACTTCCTGATACCGGGACTGGCATTGCTTTTGGCTGGCTTCGTTAACTTATTGCTAGGTCTGACTCTGGGTTAGTGGTCGGAAGAGGCCTTCAGTTAAAAGGGATAACCATGAAAAAAATACTGATTACCGCACTACCAGTGCTTATCGCCTCGTGTGCAGCGCACAACGAGCAGCCGAAGATGATTGGCATGGCTAACCCGGCATCGGTGTACTGCCAGAAAATCGGCGGCAAGCTAGACATCGTTAAGGAACCCGCTGGAGAGGTAGGCTACTGCACCCTCCCAGGCGGCGAACGGATTGAAGAGTGGACTCTTTACAGGCGCGATAACAAATAAAACGGCGCTGTTACGTATTGCAATTTTTAAACACAGATCAGCATCAGGGCTGGTTAGGGCTGGAGAAGACAGGCAGGGATGCCCTCATAATAAAAACTCAGGCGGTAAAAATGAAGATCGGCTATCTGTTCCCAGCTGCCTGCGGCATAGCAGGCGTAGTGCTTCTGGTTTGGTTTATCGCGAGTGGTGCTTGGATGCCTGGCGGTTAATGCACGGTTAGAGGTCAAAGAAATCTACCTCTTGCTCTTCACCCTTTTTTTGAAAAAACAACAAGAGCCCGCTTAACGCGGGCTTTTTGTGGACAGTCAATCCCTCTTATCTAATCAAAATTGCCTCCCTTAAAGTGCCCTTCCCGTCCACAACTAATTTGATAAACCTTCAACCAAGATACTTTTGACTCTCATCGTTTAATTTATGTTCGAAAGCCATGTTGCCAATCACTTCAGCCATGATTGCTGTTCACTATCCACACCCCGATTCCGGCAAAACTCAAACTTCGCTCAAAAGACCTGAGCGATTTGTTTTAAACGGTCAATTCAAGAAAATAAATCACTTTAAAAAACAAGTAAATGAGTAAAAAACCAATGAAATTACAATATTTATTGTTTACCTATTACAAACTTTATTGTAATTTTCTCTCATCAGCACAACGCAGCCCACCGCAAAGCGCTGACCCGCTCTTTAACAATCTGGCAGTCGCGCACCGGGTACTCAATCGCATCCCTGGCAAACTGAAATAGCGGCCACCCCTAACTGACCTGGGCTGAGCCAAAGAGGAACAATGCGAGCGACGGACCGGTGCACGGGCCAGCGACATATGTCGGCCCCATTAAACAGAGGAGATAAATCATGTAACAGCTAAACGGATAGACCGCTTATGCACACCCTGCTGGGTGACGCATCGCGAAGACGGCGTGTACGGTCTGGCTCCCACGGCGACGTAGTGAGGGAGAGGAGGCGAAAGCATCACTGAGTTACGACTGGCGACCGATTTAACGCACTAAGCAGCCTCAAATGATGACCGGGAAACCGGCGCTGGCCACTGCGGGGTGTGGCAAAGCTTCAAAGATTTAAAGTGCCTCACCAGGGCAAGCCCGGAGAACCGCAGCATCACGTTGGGCTTAAAAATAAAGGCGGCACGACGCCGGGCATCACCCCGGCAACCACAACGGAAAGAGCATTGTCGGTGAGAAAGCTGGCGCAGCTATCACAGTCCGACAGTCCCGGCAGTGCTCTCTCCGTTGTGCGAAAGCCTACAGCGTTGAAGGCGATTTTCTCGGTTTGCGCGCTAAACAATAGCGGGGGTGAAACCGGGGCGGAGAAGCAGAATCCGCGATGACGGTACTTGATACTGCCGTCCAGACCAACAAGCCGAGTGGCCGCGTAACTGCCCTTTGCACCTAATCCGGCGATGTAGCGCTGCAGGACCGGATCAGGTGAATCGTACTCAACACAACACGCGAGAACACTTTTCTGTGGCAAAGGAAACTCCAGAAGACCTTTCTGAACCGATTAGTGTTCTCTCGGTTGTGGTGAATGCGCAGGCTGATGCGCAATGAAAGTGTAGGCGTGGGCCTAATGCTACGGCGCAGGTAACACAATCCACGCAATGCCGGAATATCTCAGCTCCGGCCACCACAACCCCATCATCGCTGTGTGTAGTCGTTTGCCCCCTTCTCCGGGGGCTTTTTTTCGCCCTCAAAACGGAGGTAAGCATGCACCCAATCCCCAAATTAACCGCCCAGCGTCTGGCCGAGTTGCCGCCGGGAACGCCGATCCGCATCGGCGCTCAGCTGGTCACATTCAACGGCTGCAGCATACGCCCGAACTTTAAGGGCGAAGAGCAAACGTTCGTTGATTACACGCTGCCAGACGGAACTCCCGGTTCGCATTTCGAGTACACGGTGCTGGATGCCGGTACCGAGCACCTGGAATCAGTGCGATGCCGCTACTGCGGCCGGTTCCGCCATCCTGAAGATGTGGTGAAGAGCACCGTTAAACACTGGGATCGTAGCGAGCGGGATGACTTCTGCGCTGACAGAGAGTGCGCGCTGCGTTACCAGCAAAGCATCCGGGTCCCGTCTCACAAACGCGCTGCAGGATTGCGCATTCGAGGTAATCGCTGATGAGCCAGCTCTACAAATCACAGTTTCTGCACCGGCTGACCGGTGCTGATTTTCGACCACGGCGCCGCAGCTGGTTATTGCCGGTTATCGGCGCGGCGCTGATTGCTGCGGGGATGTATATCGGATGGATGTAACGCCGATCCCCACGCCGCTGGCAATAAACGAATGGATGCGCCAGGCCACTGTCGACGCAATCCTGCAGCTCTGCCAACAGAATCAGTTCGGCCCGGCTGACCTGATTCAAATCGCCCACAAGCTGGCGCAGCGCGAAGCCGCTGCTGATGCCCTTACGGAACAACCTGATGACCATTTTGCGTGTAATTGATATGGAGACCACCAGCCTCGAGGGTGGTGTGTGTGAAATCGCCAGCGTCGACATTGTCGATGGCGTTATCTGCAACCCGATGAGCGACTATGTGAAGCCGCCGGAGCCAATCAGCATTGCTGCGATGGCGCTTCACCATATAACCGAAGCGGACGTGGCTGACTCACCGCCGATTGATGCTGTAATTGATCGCTATCTCGGCGCTGACGTTTACGTTGCGCACAACGCCAAATTCGACCGCATCAAGCTGCCGCACATCACCGCGCCGTGGATCTGCACGATGAAGTTGTCCCGCAAGCTATGGCCGGAACTGGAGAGCCACGGCAACCAGTTCATGCGCTACCACCTTGGTGTTAATGCCAACGTGCCGGAAGGCCTGCACGCCCACCGCGCCCTGTATGACTGCTACGTGACGGCGGCGGTGCTGATCGAGATTAACCGGCACGCCCGCTTCACCATTGCGCAGATGCGCGAAATCACTTCGCTGCCTTCCCTGCTGCACACCATGCGTTTCGGCAAGCACAAGGGCAGGACGTTCGAGGAAATCGGCGCTACTGACCGCGGCTATCTGAAGTGGTGCCTGGCAAATATGGACCTCGACGAGGACCAGAAATTCACGATGCAGCATTACCTGCAGGGAGGTTGATATGGGTACTCCCGTGTTAATCCTCGGTGACTCTGGCGCGGGAAAATCTTACAGCCTGCGCAACTTCGATCCGGATGACTGCCTGCTGATTCAGTGCATACCCAAAATGCTCCCGTTCCGCCACAAAGGCACATGGAAGGTTTACGGCAAGCCTGATGCGGACGGCGCGCCGCAGCGTGGCAACGTTTTCCGTACCGATGACTGGGTAGATATCGAAGACAAAATCCAGAGAATGGTGCTGTCAAAAAAACGAAAGATACTGATTATCGACGATTTTCAGGTGGTTATGCAGCACGAAAACATGATGCGTGCATATCAGACCGGGTACAGCAAATTCACGGAAATGTGTGACCACGTCTGGCAGATCATTAAAGCTGCCACTGAACTACCTGATGAGATACGGGTTTATTTCCTCGCCCACACTGAAGAGTCAGAGGGAAAAGTGCGCATGAAGACGATTGGCAAAATGCTCAACGAAAAGCTGACGCCGGAGGGCTATTTCTCCATCGTGCTGCGCGCCATCAAAAAAGACGGTAAGCACGTATTTCTGATCAAAGGCGATGACAACGACACCGCCAAAGCGCCACCCGACCTATTTCCCGATCAAACCGAAATGGACAATGACCTGTTCGCTGTAGACCAGGCCATCTGTAACTTCATGTCTGAAGGAGACATCTGATGCAGCAACCACAACAGCCAATGGGCTTTGTTTTCAACCCGGAATCAGCGAAAAAAGCCGGAACCTCAGCAATGCTCAATGAAACCGGGGCTTATGAGGGTGTGATCCTGCACGCTCACTACAACTTCGGGACCGACAGCCATTCGCAAACGCTGGAGCTGGGTTTCGAATCAAATGGCCTCAAGGCAAATTACCTGCGTATCAACTTTATCAACCGCGAAGGTGAGCAGACTTTCGGCATGGATACAGTATCCGCGCTGCTGTGGGCGGCCGGAGTTCGTGATGCACAACCTCAGCAGCGGCAAACCCCAGATGGCATGGTGTGGGCACTGCCTGCCATCGAAGGTAAATCTGTTGGACTGGTACTGCAGAAGGAGCTGCGCACGAAGAGCACCGACGGATCGGATACCTACCAGATGAACATACGCCATGTTTTCCAGGTAAAAACACGTCTGACGTATGCCGAGCTGGCTGACAAAGTGCCGGCAGAGGCGATTGATAAGTTATTGCTGTCGTTAAAAGACGTGGACAAGCGTCAACCAGTTGCGCCTAACGGTGCCGCACCGGGCGCGCGTGGCGGTCCGACTGCAAACCGTTATGCCAATCAGGCGACAGGCAATCAGCAGCAATCACGCCTGCAGCAAAACGCAGGCTCGCGAAACGTTGGTCAGCAACCGTCACCGGAGCCTGATTTCGACGACGACATTCCCTTTTGACGCCACCCAATCAGCCCCGCACGGGGCTTTCTGGAGTATCTATGCCACTGCCAAATAGCTCAGCACAATCAGCAGCGCAGAAAGAGCGCGACGGCCTTTTCGCTGATGCCGCTCATCACTGGTTGCAAGCCTCACGCCATGCAACTGGCAACAATATCACCTGGTACCAGCTGCGCGCAGAGTTCTGCGCTGGCATGGCCCGCCGCGCAGCAATTAAGGCTCAGCAGCAATGACCACAATTACCTTCGTATTCCTGATCCTCGCATCCCCGGTACGCGACGGCAGCGCATGGAGCATCACCCCGATGCCATCCCTGGAGGTATGCGAGCAGGTGCTGGCTGATGTTCGTTCCCATGGTGGCTGGGGCGACGATTTCCCCGCCGTGCCAGACGGCGCTCACTGTAAAGAGGTCAAACAGTGAAGAAACTAATTGAGATGTTCACTCGCGAGAGACTAATGCAAATGGCCGACGAAAATACTATTTGCAAATTATCTCTGGAGGAAAGAGTTGCATTAGCTAGGTTAGCTCTCATGGTTAATGAACCATCAGGGGTGATTTACCAAATCCGACAGAACAACGGGAGCCCTGAGTGGGAACAATGGTCGGAGGTCAGCGCTGAAGAATTTTATGCCGACGTCGAAAGTAAAGGCTGGGAATTTCGAACATTGTATGTTCTTAGTTGAACTTTCGTGACTCAACTGCAGGGTTTCGCAAAAAAACATCATAATCCTTTAACTTCATGAGTTTTTATGAAATTTTTTCGGACTAATTATCAACCACATTAAAACCCTTCAAAGAGCAATAATTGCACAGCAAAAGTTTATCTTTCTGACATCTGGTTACTACCAGACCAGATTCAAAAACTACCGACCTAAAAACTTTAAGCTTTTTCCTAATTTTTCTTTTCGCTATTGCACCAAAATTCACTTTGAGGTTTTGATAATACTAAGCTTTAAATCTTTTATTGAGAAAGCAATGAATGTACAGTTTTTTTTATGAATTGATGGCCAGGAGGTGATCGTGAAAGTCGATTACATCAATGATAAGAAAAAATTCACCTATAGGACAATGGGCTACTGGGTTTTAATTCTAAAAGTTAATGAGTATATTATTTTTGAAAAAGCCTTGCTTGGTATACCTTTAAAAAAAGCGCAGGCGTATATTCATAATTTCACGTATCTAGGAGAGCACAGATACAGGTCTCGGATCATTGATGGCAATAAGTTGCTGGTTCGCAGAATCCCGGACAACGATGCCACCATATGAATACCATGTTAATTAAATTGTTTAATAGACATCGATTAACCAATATATTATCCCACTCTCTGTCTTAAATAGTTTATAGCCACTCCCTTTAAGATATCGAGACAATAACCGCCACCCGGCGGTTTTTTTACGCCCTGTTACCATGAAAAACACAATCCGGCGTCACCTCGCGCGCCACCATATTTTCTATGCCAGCATCCGCACGGCGGCTGTGCTGATCCTGCTGCTTATCGCGGCGTTAACTGCAGAGCTATATCTGAGGTGAGTCTATGCAAGCTCAACTACCTGAGGGAAAGCCTACTGGGACGGCAGGCAGGTCACATGCCGCTGTTCCGCGTATGAGTTCCCGCACCGGTTCAGCGGCGGCCAGTGCAACGGCTACGCGATGGCGAAAAACTGCTGGGAAAACCGACTCAGCTGTCAGCACTGCAACTGCCTGCATGCCGGTGGTTGCGACGTCATAAACGGCACCGAAAGCCCCTTCGAATGCCCGTACGTTCTCGATTTCTGCACCTACTACCAAATCAAACTCTCCTGACCGGCCGGAACCACCTGGCTGCCGAGGCACACAATTATGACAACCGATCACCTAAAGAGCTCAGTGAGTTCGGACTCCCCGCGCGCAAGTGAAGATCAATGTATTGATGTGGTCAGCTTCTCAGGTGGAAGAACATCCGGGCGGCTCGTTTTTGAGATGGAAAAGCGCCGGGCTGCTGGTCGGGAGGTTGAATACATTTTCTTGGATACGGGCGCTGAGCATCCTAAAACCTACGAATTCATCCGGAACGTGGCCAACCGTTGGGGGATCAAAATCACCTGCTTACGCGTGGTTGTTAATCCAGAGTTTGGAAAGGCCAATGGCTACAAAGTCATAAGCATAGATGACATAGGCCCAGATTTAGAGCCATGGAAAGAGGTGTGCGACAAATATGGGACACCCTATATTCATGGGCCATTCTGCACCAGAACCATGAAGCTTGAGCCCTTCGAACGCTACTGCAAAGACAATTTCTCTAAATTCCAGACATGGCTTGGCATTCGTGTTGATGAACCCAAAAGACTCAAGAAAAAAGATGGGGTGAGTTATTTGGCGGATATCTGCGATATGGAAAAGCCAGACATCATCAACTGGTGGAAGGAGCAGGATTTCGATCTGGGAATTCCTGAGCATCTGGGCAACTGCGTTTTCTGTATTAAAAAAGGAATTAATAAAGTCGCCCTCGCAGCACGTGATGAGCCTGGAATGGCCGAGCAGTTTCTGGAAGTGATTAACAGCGACAGCGTTCGAACTGTCGATCGCCGTCAGCAAGAAAACAAAATCATGTACCGGAGCAATACCTCACTGGAGGGGATAATAGCTATGTATTCCGATTTAAGCAGGGAGAATATTGCCTCCACAATTCGCGGAGGCGGCGGTTACGACGCTGGTTCGTGCTCAGAAAGCTGCGAGGTGTTTGTGGCTGAGGATGTAGAACCACCTGAACTGCCGAAACTCAACCCATACTGCGCGGCGCTGGATGCCCTGCGCGCTCAGCCCACACACAAGCTCAAAGAAATCGGTGACCAGTGGCGCAGCCCCGACAATCTCTGGTGGGGCATTAACGCCATGTTCGGCCCGTTCGTGCTGGACCTGTTCGCCGACCCCGGCAATGCGAAATGCGAGGCGTTCTACAGCGCCGAGGATAACGCGCTCACGCAAGACTGGAGCGCCCGCCTGGCTGAGCTGCGCGGCGCTGCGTACGCAAACCCACCCTATTCCCGCGCCAGCCAGCACGACGGCCATTACATCACTGGCATGCGCCACATCATGGCCCACACGCTGGCGATGCGCGAGCTGGGCGGCCGTTACGTGTTCCTGATAAAAGCGGCGACCGGCGAGGTGTGGTGGCCGGAAGATGCGGATCACGTTTCGTTTATCCGCGGCCGCATCAGCTTTGACCTGCCGGAGTGGTATCGGCCAGCGCCCGGACAGCCGTCAGGATCTTCAGCCGGGTTCGGCGCTGCTATCGCGGTGTTCGATAAAACGTGGCGCGGTGAAAGGTTCGGTTATGTCAGCCGTGACGATCTGGATGCTCGCGGCGCCGCATTCCTGCGTCAGATAGAGCGGGCGGCGTTACGTTTGCAGCCAGCAGCGCCAGCAGCGCCAGCAGCGCCAGCAGCGCCAGCAGCGCCAGCAGCGGAGAATGACGTGTGGCCCAATGAAGTCAAGCTCATTGCTGAGCAGATCGAGCGCATTTACGAACTTCCGCCGGTCCACTACCGGAAAGTAATGCAGCACATCGACACCATGCTGCTGGAGCGCCAACCCAGCAATTCAATCCTCATCGCCGCCCAGGCATTAACAGAAACCTTCGGAGAGCACGCATGATGCGAGAAATCATCGTCGACAATTTTGCCGGTGGCGGCGGCGCTAGCACCGGCATCGAAATGGCTACCGGCCGCAGCGTGGACATCGCTATCAATCACGACCCGAACGCAATCGCTATGCACACGACAAACCACCCGGACACCCTGCACTACTGCGAATCGGTGTTCGATATCGATCCTGTCGCCGCGACCGCCGGCGCGCCTGTTGGCCTGGCCTGGTTCTCACCGGACTGCCGTCACTTCAGTAAAGCCAAAGGCAGCACGCCCGTAAAAAAAGAGATCCGCGGACTTGCGTGGATTGTTCTGCGCTGGGCGCTAGCCACCCGCCCGCGCGTAATGATGCTGGAAAACGTGGAGGAATTTAGGACATGGGGGCCGCTGCTTATTGGTGAGGAGCGTCCAGACCCGGCACGTACCGGAGAAACCTTCGAGGCGTTCGTTGGCATGCTCAGCACTGGCGTGGCAGCCGACCACCCGGCGCTGGATGAGGTCTGCGAATCGCTGCAGATTGACCGGCACGGACCGGAGGCGCTGAGGCTGACTGCAGGGCTCGGCTATACGGTCGAGCATCGTGAGCTCCGCGCGTGCGATTACGGCGCACCGACGATCCGCAAACGCTTCTTCATGGTGATGCGCTGCGACGGGCAGCCGGTCGTCTGGCCGGAATCCTCCCACGGCGATCCGAAAAGCCTGCCGGTGCAAAGCGGCCAGCTAAAACCCTGGCGCACCGCTGCGGAGTGCATTGACTGGAACATCCCATGTCCGTCGATTTTCGGTCGCAAGAAGTCGCTGGCAGAGAATACGTTGCGGCGTATCGCCCGCGGCATTCAGCGGTTCGTGATCGACAACCCGACGCCGTTCATCGTGAAGTGCAACCACACCAGCACCCGTACAAAATACGACTGTTTCCGGGGACAGGAGCTGGAGTCGCCTCTGCACACGATAACCAAGACCCACGGTTTTGCGGTCGTTACGCCTCACATCACTAAATTCCGCACCGGGGCCACCGGGCAGGAAGTTACTGAGCCACTGCCGACGGTCACCGCCGGTACTTCAGCGCGCCCCGGTGGCAACGGCCACGCGTTGGGAATGGTGGAGGCTCAACTTTCGCCGTTCCTGGCAGGTGCAGGCGGATCAGAATACCAGGGCAAACCGCGTTCCTGCGAGAAGCCCATACACACCATTCTGAAGGAGTCGCGCAGCTGCGTTATCGCACCGGTGATCGCCCGACAGTTCGGCAGCAGCATCGGTCACTCTGTTGATCAACCGAGCGGAACGGTTACGGCCGGTGGCGGCGGAAAAAGCCAACTGGTGTGCCCGACGTTAATCCAGATGGGTTACGGTGAACGACAGGGCCAGGCACCGCGGGTGCTGGATATGCAGAAGCCTGTCGGCACTGTTACAGCCGGTGGCAATAAGTTTGCGATCACCAGCGCGTTTCTGGCCAAACACTTCGGTGGCAATTATACCGGCCCCGGCGCCCCAGTCGACGGCCCTGCACACACGGTCACCACCACGGATCATCACGCGCTGGTAACTGCGCAGCTGCTGGTGAATAACACCGGCCACCCGGGCGGCGCTGCTGACCAGCCAGTGCATACCGTTACCACCGGAAACCACCACGCTATTGTTACGTCAAACTTGGTGAAACTGCGCGGAACCTGTCGCGATGGTCAACGTACCGACCAACCGATGCCGACCATAACGGCTGGCGGTCAACACGTTGGGGAAGTACGTACCTGTCTGGCCGTTAATGATTATGACGAAGCGCGCGCTGTACAGGTGGCTGAATTCCTCCATCAGCACGGCCTGAGCGAGTTTGTTCTGGTTGAGGGAGTGACTTACCGGATTGTCGATATCGGCATGCGAATGCTGCAGCCGCGGGAACTGTATAACGCCCAGGGCTTCCCGGCGTGGTACGTCATCGACCGTGACTATCGTGGCAACAAGTACGCGAAAGACAAGCAGGTAGCACGCTGTGGCAACGCCGTGCCGCCACCGTTCGCTGAAGCGCTTGTACGCGCCAACCTGCCAGAACTCTGCATCAACCGCGATCAGCAAGTGGCTTAAAAATTTACTCGAGAGGTGAGTATGCCCACTAAGGAAATACTTATGACCGTAAAAGAACTGGCCGCTACTTTGCAGGTTTCGGCCACCACCATTTATCGCAATCCTCGCAAATATCACATGTTTCGCGTTGGTAATAACTGGCGCGCCAACTCCGAAAGTTTGAAAAAGTTTGCCGAAGCGCCTGGTACGGATAACAATGTTTTCCGGCTGGGTGTTGTAGGCGGTAAGGAGAGAAAAAAATGCCGATCTACAAAAGGGGTCACACGTACTGGATTGATATCTCAGCGCCAGATGGCACGCGAGTTAGACGCTCTGCTGGCACCGAGGAAAAAGCAAAAGCCCAACAGCTTCACGATAAGTTGAAACATGAATTATGGGCTGTTGCAAATCTTGATAAAAGACCTGAACGAAGTTTTGAAGAACTGATAGTTCTGGCATTACAGGATGCTGAAGGTCAGGCCTGTTTTAGTGACAAACAAACACAGGCACGCTATTGGTTGGGATGCTTTCAGGGTAGGTTAATATCATCGATTACAAGTGAAGACATTACTAACAACCTCCCAACTCATGGTTTGCTTTCCAGAAAACGGCTGGCGAATGCTACAAAAAACCGTTATCGGGCTCTGATAATGCGAGGATTCTCTCTAGCATATAGAAATGGCTGGATTGATAAAATTCCTTATTCTCGATCATTGCGTGAGCCCAAGGTCCGGGTAAGGTGGATATACAAAAACGAAGCCAGATCTCTTATCGATAATCTTGAACACGAATGGATGAAGCAACTGTGCTCTTTCGCTCTACTTACAGGTGCCAGATTAAGAGAAATGCTTTCGTTGACATGGAAGAATGTAGATCTGAGCAGGCGAGTAGCTGTTGTAACTGCAGATAGAGCTAAATCAGGAAGAGCGAGACCACTCCCCCTCAATGATGAGGCTGTAGCATTGATCAGAAAGATATCTCGTAAAAAGGAATTCTTGTTTTCTTCGGATGGCACGATGCAAGGCGATTTCAACCGTACAGATTTTAAGAGATCCTTGTCATTAAGCGGTATCGTTGATTTTAGATTCCATGATCTGAGGCATACCTGGGCAAGTTGGCACGCCCAGAACGGTACCCCACTAATGGTGCTAAAAGAAATGGGTGGATGGGAGACTCTTGAGATGGTCAATAAGTACGCGCACCTGAGTGGCGAACATTTAAGCAAATACAGCAACACTGTCACATTTATGGCACAGGACGATATCTCACGAAGTTCTAATGAGGCAATATCACTTGTAAGCTAATGAATTTAATGTACAAAAAACATTAACGCATTACGAAATAATTCCAGCTCATCAGATCTCTAGTCTGGCGTGAAGCATTACTGATTTATATTTTAACGGGAATCATTAGCATGGCATTCGATTTTGACCAACGGATAGACCGCCGTCACAGCGATAGTCTTAAATGGCGAAAATATGGTGATCGGGATATCCTTCCGCTATGGGTGGCCGATACCGATTTTCGTTCGGCAGACTGCATTACGGCAGCACTTCAGCAGCGTGTTGCCCATGGCGTGTTCGGTTACGGTTTTCCGTCGGAAGCGCTGATCGAAGTCGTTGTTGAGCGTATGGCTCAACGCTATGGCTGGCAGATCCAGCCTGAATGGCTGGTATTTTTACCCGGCGTGGTTTGCGGCCTTAATCTGTGCGTGCGGGCCTTTACCTCACCGCAGGAAAGTACCCTCGCCCCGACGCCAATCTATCCCCCATTCCGCCAGGCGGCAAAACTCGCCGATCGCGCGCAGCTGAATGTTCCTCTGCGGTTGCAGGCGCAGCGCTGGGTGCTGGATCTGGACGCGCATGAATCGCAGCTGGACGGCAGCGAAAAACTGCTAATGCTCTGCAACCCTCAAAACCCCGGCGGTACGGTTTATCGCCGTGAAGAACTGGAAGCCCAGCTGCGTTTCGCCCAGCGCCACGATCTGATCGTTTGTTCAGATGAAATCCACTGCGATCTGCTGCTGGAACCCGGCGTGAAACACATTCCCTTTGCCAGCCTGAGTGAAGATGCCGCACAGCGATCCATCACCCTGATGTCGCCGTCAAAAACATTTAATATCGCCGGGTTGGGTGCGTCGGTGGCGATAATTCCCAATCGCGAACTGCGCGAGCGTTTTTCCCGCGAGCGTAAAGGCATGGTGCCGGATGTTGACGTGCTGGCCTACGTCGCTGCTACCGCCGCCTGGCGCGACGGACAGCCGTGGCTTGACGAACTGCTGGCTTATCTGAAGCGTAACCGCGATACGCTGGTCAACCACATTAACACTCTGCCGTCGCTGAGTATGGTATCGCCGGAAGGCAGCTATCTCGGCTGGATCGATACCGGAAAGCTGAACATCGCCAACCCGCAGCAGTTCTTTGAACGCCACGGGCTGGGATTCTCAGCAGGAAGTGATTTTGGTGACGATCGTTTTGTTCGCATCAATTTCGGCTGCCATCGTCTGCTGCTTGACGAGGCACTGCGCCGCATCACGCTGGCGGTGTCTTCGCACAGCCAGGCGGACTGGTAAAACAGAGAGGCGGGCTGATGAACCGGAAACGTCACCGCCTCAGGTTAATTAATGCTGCCCGCGATTGACTGCATCATGTACCCGGTCGGTTAACCCGATCGGTTTCAACTGATTTCACTGGCGACGATCTCTTTCAGGCTCCACGGATGGAACTTGATGGTTACCTGGCCGTCTGTCACCGCCAGCGTCGGATTCGGCAGGCGTTCACCTTCCCCTTTCGGCGCGCTGCTTTTCACTGAAATACCCTGCTGGATGAGCCCTTCATCCGCCATCAGCGCCAGCGCACGTGAACCCAGCTGAGCCTCATCACCGCGCAGCACGATCTCAACGTGCTCCCAGCCTTCGTGACGATACAGTTTCGCCCCCGGCCACGGCAGTTCAACAACGTCGATCTGCCACGGTCCTACGTTCAGCGGCGTATGCAGTTCGAACAGGGCAATCGGTCTGCCGGCAATTTCCTTTTCGGAAAACAGCGCCCCGCACTGCAAAAGTCCCTGCTTCCAACGCTCGGCGGTGGTGTTCTGATGGCAGCGAACGGCAATATGATCGGCCTCCAGCGCGGTCAGATCCAGGCCAAGGCGATCAGCCAGATGGCTAAGAGCGTTAACGAAACGCGCCAAATCCGCGCTTAAATCCTGCAGTTCGGGCTGAGTAGTGATATCGGTCATCTGAAAAATTCCTGGTTACGGCTCCGGCCACGCCGTAAAGGCATCTGGCGCGGAGTGCGCTTTCTGTCGTTGCGGCGTATGTTACCCGAAAAGACAGCAAAAACTCACCCCGTCATCGCGTTAAGGTTCCTGGAAAAACAGGCGCTAAATGCAGTATACTTCCCCCCTTGTTTTTTTAACGACGCAAGCGGCGGGTGCATTTTACCTCGCTGGCGGCGTTACGATCGCGGCGCGCACCCTTTGCGTGCGGGCATCTTCAGCATAATTAAGGTAACTCGGTGAATATTCAGGCCCTTCTCTCAGAAAAAGTCAGTCAGGCGATGATCGCAGTGGGTGCTCCAGCGGACTGCGAGCCTCAGGTGCGTCAGTCAGCCAAAGTGCAGTTTGGTGATTATCAGGCAAACGGCATGATGGCCGTGGCGAAATCACTGGGCATGCCGCCGCGACAACTGGCAGAAAAGGTTCTGGAACAGCTGGATCTGAACGGCATTGCCCGTAAGGTTGAAATTGCCGGTCCCGGCTTTATCAATATTTTCCTAGAACCCGCCTGGCTGGCACAGCAGGTGGACAGCGTGCTGGCCGCGCCGAAGCTGGGTGTGGCTGACGTTAAGCCACAGACCATCGTTATCGACTATTCCGCGCCAAACGTGGCGAAAGAGATGCACGTCGGCCACGTGCGTTCCACCATCATTGGTGATGCCGCGGTGCGTACGCTGGAGTTCCTCGGCCACAATGTGATCCGCGCTAACCACGTGGGTGACTGGGGTACGCAGTTCGGCATGCTGATCGCCTTCCTGGAAAAACAGCAGAACGAACATCATGAAGACATCGCGCTGGCCGATCTTGAAGCCTTCTACCGCGAAGCGAAACGTACCTATGACGAAGATCCGGCCTTTGCCGAGCGCGCGCGTGGCTACGTGGTAAAACTGCAGGGCGGCGACGAGTACTGCCGGACCATGTGGAAAAAACTGGTCGACATCACCATGTCGCAGAACCAGCTGATTTATGACCGCATGAACGTGACTCTGACGCGTAAAGATGTGATGGGTGAAAGCCTGTACAACGACATGCTGCCGAGCATTGTGGCCGATCTGAAGGCCAAAGGCATGGCGGTAGAGAGTGAAGGTGCCACCGTCGTATTCCTTGATGAGTATAAAAACAAGGAAGGCGAACCGATGGGCGTGATCATCCAGAAAAAGGATGGCGGCTATCTGTACACCACCACCGACATCGCCTGCGCCAAATACCGTTATGAAACCCTGCATGCCGACCGTGTGCTGTACTACATCGACTCCCGTCAGCATCAGCACCTGATGCAAGCCTGGACCATCGTGCGCAAAGCGGGCTACGTGCCGAATTCCGTACCGCTGGAACACCATATGTTCGGCATGATGCTGGGCAAAGACGGCAAGCCGTTTAAAACCCGTGCGGGCGGCACCATCAAGCTTTCCGATCTGCTGGATGAAGCAGTGGATCGCGCCACTAAACTGGTTGCGGAAAAGAACCCGGACATGCCGGCCGATGAGCTGAACAAGCTGGCGAACATCGTCGGTATCGGCGCGGTAAAATACGCGGATCTGTCGAAAAGCCGCACCACCGACTACATCTTCGACTGGGACAACATGCTGGCGTTCGAGGGTAATACTGCGCCGTACATGCAGTATGCCTACACCCGCGTGCTGTCGGTGTTCCGCAAAGCAGGGATTGATGAAAACGGCATCAGCGGCTCAACGCTAATCGCTGAAGATCGCGAAGCCGCGCTGGCCGTTCGCCTGCTACAGTTCGAAGAGACCATTACCCAGGTTGCCCGCGATGGTACGCCACATGTGATGTGCGCCTATCTGTACGATCTGGCCGGTCTGTTCTCGGGCTTCTACGAACACTGCCCGATCCTCAGCGCGGAAGATGAAGCCACTAAGCAGAGTCGTCTGCGCCTGGCGCTGCTGACGGCGAAAACGCTGAAGCAGGGTCTGGATACGCTGGGTATTGAAACCGTAGAACGTATGTAATTCGTGTACGGAGGCAGGTTCGTTACACCTGCCGCCCTGCAGTAAAAACCCCAGCCGGGTATGAATCCGGCTGGGGTTTTTTATGGCTTATCGATCAGGCGAGACGGGTGAAGCTCACCACCTTCTTTTCTTCGTTCTCCTGCTCGCTGCGCGGTTTCAACGCCTGGAGATCCTGTAGATAGCTTTTACGCCAGTGGGCAATATCATTTTGCCGCAGTACCGCCATCATGTCGTTGTAGCGCGAAATGCGTTCGGTGCGCGACATCGTTAACGCACGATCCAGCGCTGCTGCCACTTCATCACGATCGTACGGGTTAACGATCAGCGCCGACGTCAGCTCGTTGGCCGCACCGGCAAAACGCGACAGCACCAGCACACCGGGGTCGTCCGGGTCCTGTGCGGCAACATACTCTTTTGCCACCAGATTCATGCCGTCACGCAGTGGCGTTACCAGCCCGATATCGGTCAGGCGGAAAATTTTCATCAGTAAACGACGGTCGAAATGCTGATTGAGATAGTACAGCGGCGTCCAGCCGAGAGTGCCATATTTACCGTTAATCCGCCCCGCTTCGGTCTCCAACTGGTGGCGAATATCCTGATAGGCCTGCACGTCGCCGCGCGAAGTAGGCGCTATCTGCGAGTAACGGATTTTCCCACGGTGCTGCGGGAAGTTTTCCAGCAGCGCTTCATAGGCGAGGAAACGCTCCGGCAGCCCTTTGGAATAATCCAGACGTTCGCAGGCAATGATGTTCTGTGCATCGCCCAGATCCCTCTTCATCGCCACCATCTTCGGCGGCAGCGGGCCTTCAGCCATCTCTTTAATACTGTCCGGCTCGATCCCGATAGGATACACCTCGGTAGCAAAGCGATTGCCGAAGGCACGATGCTGTTTCCCCTCGGTTTGTAGCGATGTCAGCAGAGAGACACACTCCAGAAACGCAATACGGTCGCTTTCAGTCTGGAAGCCCAGCAGATCGTAGTCGCACATCATCTCCAGCAGTTCGGCATGGGGCGGCAGCGCGTTGAAAATCTCCGGTGTCGGGAAGGGAATGTGCAGGAAGAAGCCAATACGGTTAGTCACGCCCAGTTCACGGAGTTCGGCGGCAAACGGCAGCAGATGATAGTCGTGAATCCACAGTACGTCATCCGGCTTCAACAGCGGCAGCAGGCGCTGTGCCAGCAGCTTATTCACCCGGCTGTAGCCTTCCCATGCTTCACGCTGAAAATTAACCAGATCCAGACGATAGTGAAAGGCAGGCCACAGCACCGCGTTGGAAAATTGCAGATAGTAGAGATCGTAATCATTTTGATTCAGGCCAAAGGAGGCGTAGGTGATGCCGTCCTGCTCCAGCATCGACAGCTCGTCATCATCTTCACCGATCTCGTTAATATTACCGTTCCATCCGTACCACACGCCGCCGGTGGTTTTCAGTGCATCAACAATACCCACCGTTAAGCCACCGGCGCTGACCTTACTGCCATCGGGAACAGCAATTCGATTCGATACGACCACTAAACGACTCATAACGTTTCACTCCTTACCGACGCCTGCGCGCCCTGATCTAATTTTAATCTGGTGAGTTCCAGCCAGTGCCAGACCGCGTTAACATCCGGCAAATAGCCGCGTGCTTCGCTGGTGCCAGCACCCACCTTCACGGAAACGCCCTCCATTGCGTTAACAACCTTAAATCCGGCCTCATCGGTTAAATCATCCCCGACAAAAACCGGGATGCGCCCTGAGAACGGGGGCTGTTTCATAAAGTATTTAATCGCCGCGCCTTTGCTGACGCCGTCCGGTTTCAGCTCAATCACGCATTTTCCCGGCTGCTGAACCAGTTCGGGAAAGCGGGCAACCAGCTCATCCGCCAGCTGTTGAATCGCCTGCTGATGCTGCGGTGCACGCCGGTAGTGCAGTGCAAACGCCATGCCTTTGCTTTCCAACTGGGTGCCGGGCAGCGCGGCGATTGCCGGTTCCAGTTCGGCGGTCAGCGTACGCACCGTTTCAGGGGATAAGGCAATACGGTCAATATTTCCCTGTCCGTCGCGCCGTTCGGCACCGTGCACGCCCGCCAATGCCAGCGACAGAGGCTCCACCAGCTCATCAAGTTCACGCATGGGCCGCCCGGAAACCAGCGCCAGCGCCCCATCGCTGTAAGCGGCAAGGCGCGCCAGATTGTCGCGCACAGCAGGCGGGATACTGACTTCCTCGGGGCGTGACTTAATCGCCGCCAGCGTACCGTCGACATCGAAAAAAAACGCATAACGTGCCGGTTCCAGCGGGGGAACGAATTCTGTTTTGCTCACACATTCCTCCTGATTAGACATAGGCAAACTTTCCGCGCAAAAAGGGGAAAACTCAGTGAAATCGCGATCGTCGGGCAGGATAAAAAAGGGCTGAATGGGGGTAATTCTCGACTACGATGTTGCTCTCCCTGATGAAAACCAGACTCTGTGCGATGGAGTACTACCCTCATCCCCGACGCCCCTCAATGCGCATAACATCAGCATTCAGTATAGTCAGGGATCGGGGGGCTGCCAGGTTTAGTGAAAAATCAGAGGGTTCACGACATAAGTGCCCTGAGTGCGATCGGCAGGACTCATCCCGCTAATCCGACCTCGTGCGCAACGGGTATACTTGCCCTGTTCAGATATAACTTATTACCTAAACCAGAGGATTTCCCGGTGATTAAATTCAGCGTGCTTTACCCCAACCGCAGCGATGCCCACTTCGACCACGACTACTACCGCGATGTGCATCTGCCGCTGATCAAAACGCGGATGGGTGACGCCTGCCTCTCTTATGAGATTGATAAACCCTTAGGTGAAGATGCGCCGTTTATCGCCGCCTGCCACATTTACTGCGCCAGCCTTGAGGCGTTCCAGCAGGTGATGGCCCCGCACGCGGAAGAATTTACCGCCGACGTGGCGAATTTTACCAACGTGACGTCGGTTAAATTTATCTCAGATGTGGTGGTTAAGGGCTAACCGCGTTTGCGGGCAGGAGCAGGAGCAGGAGCAGGAAGCTGAACATTTATCAGACGACAATTTTCAGCCCGTAAAATAAACAGGCGGACCAGAAAGGCCCGCCTGACACGTCAACGACTGTGATAACAGCCGTTACAGCAGTTTTCTTTCCGCCAGATCCAGCGCGAAGTAGCTGAAAATAATATCCGCACCGGCACGCTTAATTGCGCCCAGGCTCTCCAGCACCACGTCGGTTTCATTGATAGCGCCAGCCTGCGCGGCAAACTTAATCATCGCGTACTCACCGCTCACCTGATAGGCGGCCAGCGGCAGACGGCTGTGCTCGCGCACGTCGCGCAGGATATCCAGATAGGCCCCCGCCGGTTTCACCATCAGCGCGTCGGCACCTTCCGCTTCATCGATCAGCGACTCGCGAATGGCTTCGCGACGGTTCATCGGGTTCATCTGATAAGTTTTACGATCGCCCTTCAGCGAGGTCCCGGCTGCTTCACGGAACGGGCCATAGAAGGATGACGCGAACTTGGTGGAGTAGGACATGATCGCCGTGTCGGTGAAACCGGCTGCATCCAGCGCAGCGCGGATCGCCGCAACCTGGCCGTCCATCGCCGCAGAAGGTGCGATAAAGTCGGCTCCGGCCTGGGCGGCAACCACCGCCTGCTTGCCGAGGTTAATCAGCGTTGCATCGTTATCCACACCGTGATCGTGCAGCACGCCGCAGTGACCGTGGCTGGTGTATTCACAGAAGCAGGTATCGGACATCACAATCATCTCCGGCACCGTGTCTTTGCAGATGCGCGACATACGCGCCACCAGGCCATTCTCGTTCCAGGTATCACTGCCGGTGGCGTCGGTATGATGTGAAATACCAAAGGTCATCACCGACCGCACGCCGGCTTTGGCAATTCGTTCGATCTCATAGGCCAGGCGCTTTTCAGGGATGCGCATCACGCCCGGCATGGCGGCGATCGGCTTATAGTCATCCAGCTCTTCTTCAACGAAGATTGGCAGCGCCAGATCGTTCAGACTCAGGCTGGATTCCTGGAACAGGGAGCGAAGAGAAGCGGACTGGCGTAAGCGTCTTGGACGCTGGATGAGAGAATTCGTAGACAAAACAACCTCGGTTTAACGACTCAGTCACCGGCAAAATCACGCGGCGGTGATGATAAAAGTGAATAGTGCGCTAACACTATACCTCCGGGCGGCAAATGACAATATTTGTGGAAATTACCTGCGCCTTAACGGCACAGAGTGCTTTGTTAGCTACAGAAAATTCACATTTTTTCCCCCTTCCCTTCACAGAGGCTGGTATTCTGCTTCGGCTCCTGCCGTTTTGACTTTCATTCTGAACATCAAAGGGAATCAACTATGTCTGACGTACGTCCGCTTAAATTCGTTACCCTGCTTGGCAGCCTGCGTAAAGCTTCGCTGAACGCCATTGTTGCTAACAGCCTGCCTGAACTGGCGCCTTCTGGCGTGGAAATCAGTCCGCTTGGCTCCGTGGCCGACTTCCCCCACTACGATGCCGATATTCAGGCGGAAGGTTTCCCGGAAGCCGTGCTGGCCATGGGTGCTGCGATTGCCGCCGCTGACGGGGTGATTGTTGTTACGCCGGAATATAACTACTCGGTTCCCGGCGCGCTGAAAAACGCCATCGACTGGCTGTCGCGCCTGCCGGACAGTCCGCTTTCGGGTAAGCCACTGGCGATTCAGACCGTCTCTCCTGGTGCTATCGGCGGCGCGCGCGCGCAGTATCATCTTCGCCAGAGTCTGGTGTTCCTTAACGCCAACGTGATTAATAAACCAGAAATCATGATCGGCCAGGCGGGCAGCCGCATCGACGCGGAAAAAGGCACGGTCAGCGATGAGAGCACCCGCCATCATCTGACGGCACAGCTGGACGCGCTGGCAGCGCTGGCTCGCCGCGCGGGTTAACCCCACACCGGCATCATCTCCTGCGGAGCGTCGTGGCGCTGGCTTAGCGCACGGGCTGGCCCCTACCGCAATAGCGGCTGCATTGCTTTATTATGGCGATCTCGCAGCCAGCACAGCGGTCCGTCGGTCAGACAGGCGTTTTTAAGCCACAAAAAAAGCCGGGAGAATCCCGGCTTTAAAAACGCAGACGATCAGAAGAAGCCGAGCGGCTGCACGCTGTAGCTGACCAGCAGGTTTTTGGTCTGCTGATAGTGATCGAGCATCATTTTGTGGGTTTCGCGGCCAATACCGGATTTTTTATAGCCACCAAACGCCGCATGTGCCGGATAGAGGTGGTAACAGTTGGTCCACACGCGTCCGGCCTTGATCGCCCGGCCAACGCGGTAGGCACGGTTGATATCACGGGTCCAGACACCTGCCCCCAGGCCATAAATCGAGTCATTGGCAATGGCAATCGCCTCGGCTTCATCTTTAAAGGTGGTAATGCCCACCACCGGCCCGAAGATCTCCTCCTGGAAGACGCGCATACTGTTGTTGCCCTTCAGCAACGTCGGCTGGATGTAATAGCCGCTGTTAAGATCGCCTTCCAGTTTTTCCACCCCGCCGCCGGTCAGCACTTCCGCACCCTCTTTCTGCGCGATGTCCAGATAGGAGAGAATTTTGTCGAACTGCTGCTGCGACGCCTGCGCACCAACCATGGTATCGGTATCCATCGGGTCGCCGCGCCGGATGGTTTTCACCCGTTTCATCACTGCTGCCATAAACGGCTCATAGATAGACTCCTGCACCAGTGCGCGGGAAGGACAGGTACACACCTCGCCCTGGTTCAGGAAGCCGAGCACCACGCCCTCCGCCGCTTTTTCAATAAACGACTCTTCGGCCTGCATGATGTCTTCGAAGAAGATATTCGGTGATTTGCCGCCCAGCTCAACGGTGGACGGGATCAGGTTTTTCGCCGCCAGTTCCAGAATATGGCCGCCGGTAGCGGTTGAACCGGTAAAGGCCACCTTGGCGATACGCGGATTAGAGGCCAGCGCTTCCCCCGCCTCCTTGCCGTAGCCGTGGATCACGTTAAGCACGCCTTTCGGCAGCAGGTCGGCAATGACCTCCACAAACAGCGTGATGGAAAGCGGCGTCTGTTCAGCCGGTTTCAGTACCACGCAGTTGCCCGCCGCCAGCGCCGGGGCCAGCTTCCAGGCCGCCATCAGCAGCGGGAAGTTCCAGGGAATAATCTGCGCCACCACGCCCAGCGGCTCGTGGAAGTGATAGGCGGCGGTGAATTCATCAATTTCAGCGGCGGTGCCCTCCTGCGCGCGCAGGCAGCCGGCAAAGTAGCGGAAGTGGTCCACCGCCAGCGGCATATCGGCGGCCAGCGTTTCACGCACCGGCTTGCCGTTATCCCAGGTTTCATTCACGGCAAGGTATTCCAGCTTCTCTTCCAGTCGATCAGCGATTTTCAGGAGGGTCAGAGAACGCGCCTGCACCGAGGTTTTACCCCAGGCATCGGCAGCGGCGTGGGCTGCATCCAGCGCTTTTTCCACATCGTCTTTATCGGAGCGCGGAAACTGGCCGATGTCCGAACCGTTGACCGGTGAGGTATTGGTAAAATACTGGCCGTTGACCGGTGGCACAAACTCACCGTTGATGAAGTTGCCATACTGCGGTTTAAGCACGATCAGGGAATCTTTACTGCCCGGATAAGCGTAGCGCATCATCGTTCTCCTGTTGAAATACACATCGTTCGGCGGCATCAATTTAACAATGAAATAACTAATTATTAACATTGTTGATAAAGATGAGAATGTCAGGTCGCACCAGCGCAAACTGTGACGAAGCCAGAAGGAAATGTGGATTTTACGGATCGGATGTGAGGTGGCTCACGAAGAGCCACCCGATGAATCGTCGCTAAACTAGGCGCGTTTTGCCGCAGGCTGTAACTGCTGCCAGAAATCCTGCAGCAGCTGGCGTGGCCATTCCGGCTCCGGCTGGTTGTGCATCAGTTTTTTAGCCTGCTCATCGCCAAGACTGTTATGCAGGCAGGCCGTCATAATTTCTGCGGTAAACTCAGGATGGAACTGCACCGACAGCGCCTGTGGGGAATAGCGGATAATCTGGCAGGGTTCCAGGGCAGAGCGGGCAAGTACCTGCGCGCCCGACGGCGGTGCCAGCACCGACTGACGATGGGATAGCCAGGCCGAAAAATGCTGCGGCAGCGAGGCCAGCAGCGGGTCCTGATGCCTTGTCGCGCTGGATTCCAGCTGCTGTAATCCGCGCTCCCAGCCGTTGGGGTTATCACCGACTTTACCCCCCAGCGCGTAAGCCATCAGTTGATGACCGTAGCAGACACCGAGCAGCGGCAGCTTTTCCGCCACCAGATGGCGCACCCACGCGGCGGTCCGCTCGCTCCAGTCGGCATGATCGGTCACCATCGCCCAGGAGCCGCTGAGAATGGCGGCGGAAATAGTTGCCGGGTCGGGCAACGTCTCGCCGAGGTCCGGGCGTACAACAATATACTCACCGGCCGACAGGCCAAGCGCCTGCACAAACCACAGCTGCTGATCGCCCACCAGCTCACTGACCGGCAGCGGCGGCGTTTCAAGTTGGATAATGGCTAACGGTAGCTTCACGCTTATCTCTCCTGGCTGAGTACAATTCCCAGTCTCTTATCCTGACACTTTGCTTGCTAACTGTCTTATAACTTTTCTGGCAAATTGTAAACAAAGCATCAGCTTAAGCCGCTGCGTTTTTCGCGCTTTTAGCGCGATGGCATGCTGAAAAAAAGTGGCACTTTAGCGCTTCATTTGTTGCATTTCATGCCATGATAATCAGGAGTGAAACGTTATTTTAAGGATTGTGCGGTGGCGCTGCGGCATTTTTTTCTGATACTTCTGGTGGTATCAATCTGGGCATTTAACAATATCGCCATTAAATGGGGGCTGTTAGATCTTCCTCCTCTGATGCTCACTACCCTGCGATTCGTGGTGGTGGCGTTGATTCTGGTGCCGTTTACCCGCGTAAATCTTCACCAGCTGCGCTATCTTGCCGTACTTGCTTTCACCTTTGGTTTTATGCATTTCTCGCTGATGTTTATCAGTCTTAACAATACCGATGCGGGAACGGCGGCGGTGATCGTCCAGCTGGGTACGCCGATCGCGATGCTGTTAGCGATGGTCATCCTGAAAGAGAAACTGCGCCTGGTACAGCTACTGGGAATTGCCATTTCGCTCAGCGGGGTGGTGGTGCTGTCCGGCAGCCCGACTATCCCAAACTGGTGGGTGCTGGTTCTGATGCTGCTGAGCGCCTTCGGCTGGGCAATCAGCAATATGATCGTGAAAAAATCACCGCCAATCAGCCCGCTGACGATGACCGGCTGGCTGTCATTTTTAGCCATCCCGATTGTCGGCTGTGCTTCATGGCTGACCGAGTCCGATCAGATAACGCTACTGGTAAACGCCTCGTGGCGCGGCTGGTTTGCCATTCTGTTTAGCGCAATAGGCTCCTCGATTGTCGCTTACTCGCTGTGGTACAGCCTGCTTAAGCACTACAACGTCAATCTGATCATGCCCTACTCTCTGCTGACACCGGTGCTGGCGGTGATTATGGGCGTCCTGGTGCTCGGCGACAGTATGAACGGCTTTAAAGTCGCGGGATCGCTGCTGGTCATCCTCGGAACGGCAATAGCGGTGATCAACCTGCGCAATCTGCGTATGCATGCAAAACTGGCGCGGTTCCGCTATGCGGGGCGCAGTAAAGGGCATTAAACATTTCTGGAGGGCGTGATGAACGATCGGATAACCACTGAACTCTGGCAGCAGCTTTGGCAGGGGTTACGCAATGCATTATCGCCCCCGCCTCCGCTTATCCTCTCCGGTCGCCAGGCCCTGGTGTCCGCTTATCCGGTCAGTGAACTGGCCACCAGCAGCGTTGCGCTGGCCGCACAGGCCGTAGCCAGCCTGATAGACAGTTCCCAACCGCTGCACGTTGACTGTGCCCTTGCTTCCCGCTGGTTCCAGCACGCTATTCGTCCGATTAATCGTCAGCCAGCCGCTCTGTGGGACCCGTTTGCCGGGGATTACGCCTGCGCTGACGGCTGGCTCCGCCTGCATACCAATGCGCCGCATCACCGTGAAGCGATGGAGCGCGTGCTGGGCAGGCACGATAACCGTCAGGCGCTGGCCGCCACGGTGACGGGATGGGACCGTTTCACGCTCGAACAGGCCGTGGTGGATGCCGGTGGCTGCGCGGCCGCGCTACGCAGCCGCGAGGAGTGGCAGCAGCATCCGCAGGGGCAAAGCGTCAGTCGTGAAGCGCTGATTGAGCAAAGCCTGCAACCCTGCGGACCACCTCCTGAATGGTCGCTCCCCCCTGCTCGCCCGCTGCACGGCGTACGGGTACTGGACCTGACGCGAATTATTGCCGGGCCGGTCGCCACACGCTTCCTGGCCGGGCTGGGCGCAGAGGTGCTGCGCATCGATCCGCCAGGCTGGCAGGAACCGTCTTTAGAAGAAGAGATTACTCTGGGAAAACGCTGCGCGCGGCTGGACCTGAAATCAGCCGAAGGGCGGCGTCAGTTCGAAATCCTGCTGAGTCAGAGCGATGTGCTGGTCCACGGCTACCGAGCCGATGCGCTGATTAATCTCGGCTACGACCAGGAGATGCTGCAAAAGCTGAAGCCCGGCCTGATCGACGTCAGCCTGAACGCATGGGGATGGACAGGGCCGTGGCGAAACCGGCGCGGTTTTGACAGCCTGGTGCAAATGGCCTGCGGCATTGCCGATCGCGGGCGTCAATGGCAGGGAGGCGATGCGCCGGTGCCGCTGCCGGTCCAGGCGCTGGATCACGCAACCGGCTATCTGATGGCGGCGGCGGTGCTGGAAGGAATGCGCCAGCGGCGACTGCACAGTACCGGGTTTGCCGCCCGCCTGTCGCTGGCACGTACCGCCAGCCTGCTGTCAGACTCCCCTTACTCTGCCGATGAACAGCCTGCCGGACTGGGGGCCAGACAGCCACAGGATGAAGAACAGGAAACGGTGATTTCCCACTGGGGGATTGCGGCCCAGCTTCGCGCGCCGTTCCGGCTGCCGGGAACACCGCTGCTGTGGTCACGATCGCCATCGCCTCTGGGTTCAGCCACAGCAGAATGGCTGGCGGTGAGTGAACAGCGTTAACCCGTAAGCGATTAGAAAATCACGGCAGGATCGTGCCTGAAACAAACACACAACCAGCCACAACACGACAGCAACTGAAGAAAAACACGCCGCAGCCACAGTAAGACAGCAACTGAAGACTCACGCGCAGCCAGCAACAGGGAAGATGACGCCCAGGCAGGCTGCGCTGCAACATGGTGCTTACTCGGCTTCGCCGCCCTGCTGCTCTTCCAGCTCGGCCAGCTCATCGCGCATCGTCTGCACGGCTTCACGGCTGATTGCCGCCAGCGTGCGGTAAAACGCCGTTGAGGCGTGAGCCTCTACCTTGCCGAGAAACGCGCCGCACCACGGCATCAGGAACTCATCAAACAGAGTGACCTGTGCCAGAAACTCATCAGCCTCGGACTGATCTTCCAGCCAGGAAGAAGCCAACAGCAGTGCGCCAAAATGATCCGCCGGTCCTTCGCCCAGCGGCATACCGCGACTGGTCAGAAAAGCGCGAACCTCCACTTCCTGCGGCCCCTGCGGCCACTGCGAACCGTACGGCGGCACCTTACACTCGCTGCCAACAAACAGCGCGTTATAGTCAGCTGCCAGCAGCTGCGGATCGCTGTTTTCCTGCAGGCGGGTCAGCAGCTCATCCTGCTCCAGCGGCCAGTGCTGCTGCAGCTTACCTGACTGAAGCAGCGTAAACAGCGGCACCAGCAGCGGGTCCTGCGGCTGGCGGTTATACAGCGAGCCAAGGATGCGGCAGATGATAGAAAACTCATTCATTAGTTCGATTCCAAAAGTATGTCAGGGCTGAATCATACTATAGATCCGGCGGCGACTGGGTGGAAGCATCGCTGAGGCTAACCCTGAGCGACCTTTTCATTCATCAACGAAATCCTGTTAGCTAAATCCGAAATGAACAACGGAATAGTAACCAAATATGCGCGTAGTAAAGACAGATCGGGAAATTGACGTATATCAGACAAATTACTGATACACCAGCAATGGCAGACATATAACCACACTAACACTCAGTAAACTCTTCAAGCGTTTTTTCCGGCACAAAGCATGAGGAAGTTGCCAATCAATCCTTAGTAATACTCTCAGCATCAACATTATAAGACCACTTAATATCCCCACTTTTTTGGTCCATGCCAAATATATGCATCCCACTACGCTTATCTGAATAAAACTTTATTGCCACACCGGTATTTTTGCATCTTCCCGAAGCCGTCCCATCACAATCTTCATCTATGAATGTTTGAAGCATGAACGGCCGCCCTTGATTATCTATTTGATCATCGTGCGTGCTGTAAGGCTTGAGTCTCAATGGTTTTTCCTCAACACCCACTATCACAGCCTTTTTGAAATCATCGCTTATCGTCATACGTTTATTCGTATCAATGTTGATATAATAAGCTGCGTCAGCAGTAAAACACACCATGAGGCAGCAAAAGGCCACACTGCAAAGTCTCATCTAACCACCTGAATAAAATAAAACTTATGTCTTACGCCGTGTAAAAAAACGTCCATACGTAGTAAATTACAACGCATATTTATTTATAAGTAACATCACTCTTTTTAAATTCAATTGTTGAATGTGCCGCTTTCTTTAATAAATCATAATAGATAACATACCCGCCGCCCTTAGCATCAGTGAACAGACCTAGCATCAGCAATGGATAAGAACATTGTTTGTTTTTCTTGCACCGCTCATCCATATACACGTCAATGGTGTATTCTCTGCCCGACATCGTGTCTATATTGTTATATGTACTTGTGATGTATTCATAGTTCATCGGCTCTGATGCATTTAACGTGATCTTCTTTCCTTCGTTAAGAAGAAGAATATCGGCTCCACCATTCAAATGAATCCTGGGTTCTGCATAGGCAGTACTGGCCAGTAGCATTAACCCCAGTAGGGTCTTTCTCATCATCGTTATCCGTTCAGAAAGTTCGCCTGTAAAAAATATCACGGGCCACCCCAGGCGGCGATACTTTTGTAAGTTTTAGATAAATAAAAGTGCAATCAGGTTAATGACCAGTACACTCAATTTCTGCATAAAATATGATCTATGATCACCAATTAGACACAGAAAGAGGATATTCAACGATCGGCAGGCATTCAGAACAGCAGGTGTAGAGCCGCTCTCTATACCTGCTAAGCGCCTGCGATTGCTGAAGCACCAGCAATCGCAGCCATACGCCCCAAAACCAAACTAAAACTCAGCAAACTCTTCTATCGTTTTGCCGGTGCGCAGCGACAGGAAGTCGAGCAGGCGGCGCGGCGTAACGTTCAGCACGCGATCTTCCGGGAAATCCACCTCACGCATGATGCGCAGGCAGTGCTCGAAATTACCAAGGGTAAAAGCGGTATGGGAATCTGAGCCCAGCGCCAGCCAGCCGCCTGCCTCTTTTACCGCTGCGGCAACGGCGCGGCAGTTCGGTTCACTGCCCTTACGGGAGGTGGTAAAGGAAGAGTTGTTCAGCTCCAGCGCCACGTTATATTTCGCCGCCGCTTCGGCTACCGCCTGAATGTCGATGGGATACTTCGGGTTGCCGGGATGGCTGATGATATGCACCAGCCCGTTGGCCATAGTGGCAATCATCGCTTTGGTATTATGTTCTTTATCCTGCGGTTGCAGCACCGGCTCGTGGAAGCCTGCAACAATAATGTCGATCGCTTCCAGCATCGGTCCGCTGCAATCAATCTCACCCTCGTTGTTTTTTATGTTCGCTTCAATGCCGCGCAAAATACCCACGCCGTCAATCACCCGCGGCCAGACTCTCATATTCACGAAGTGCCAGTAGTGCGGCGCATCGGCCATATCCGGTCCGTGGTCGGTGATCGCCAACAGCTTAACGCCGCAGGTTTGTGCCTGAAGTACGTAGTCACGCAGCGTACTGTAGGCATGAGTGCTGGCAACGGTGTGCATATGAAGGTCAACGGGATACATGATTTACTCCTTAATGTTCAGGGCCGCACCGCTCACTGGGCGGCCCTTATCGTTTAGTAACCGCGTTCTAAATCAACGCGGCCTTCCGGCATCTGATTATTTTCACACTGGACAATCGCCCCTGCGATATAGTCCATAGCTTCCTCGGGTAAGGTTACAGCCGCATTATGCGGTGTGATGGCGATATCAGGATGTGACCAGAAAGGATGATCGGCAGGCAGAGGCTCAACATTGAAGACGTCCAGCGCGGCAGCTTTAACTTCCCCCGCCGCCAGCGCGGCCAGCAGATCGTCGTCAACCACATGCGGCCCACGAGCCAGGTTAATCAGGAATGCGCCGGGCTTGAGCTGGCTCAGCAGCTGGCGATTAATAATGCCGACGGTCTGCGGCGTATTAGGCAGCAGATTAATCAGCACCCGAGTGCCGGAAAGAAACTCACCCAGCTGCTCCTGACCGTGGAAACTGGTAACACCCTCGATCTGCTTCGGCGATCGGCTCCAGCAGCGCACCGGGAAGCCCCAGTCCAGCAGACTTTTTGCCACGCTGCCACCCAGCACGCCCGCGCCTAACAGCCCGATAGAGAACGCTTCCCGCTGGTTGTTTTCCAGATGCTTCCAGCTAGCTTCACGCTTCAGCTGTTGATATTCGTTAAAACGGCGGAACCAGCCGAGTACGTGATAGACAGCGTACTCCTGCATCTGGCGGCTCATGCCGGTATCTTCCAGGCGGAACAACGGCACCCCGGGTGCCAGCATCTCAGGATGCCGCTTTAACTGGCCGAGAATATCATCCACCCCGGCCCCCAGCGCGAACACCCCTTTCAGCTGGCGTCCCTGCAGCATAGCGACGGGCGGTTCACGCACCAACGCATAATCGGCAGGAAGATCGTCGCCCGGCTGCCACAGTCGGACCCGCGCACCCGGCAGGCGGCGCTGAACCCCGTCAATCCAGACCTGAGCGTTAAAAGAGGGATGGTAATAGATGATGTCCACGTTTTTTCTCCTGTTTTTCTTTAAGGCTCGGGTAAAACGCCACAGCTGGCAAGAAAAAAATGGTCGCGAATTCGTATTTTTAGGCTGGTTTGGCCTCTCTCCTGCCGTTTTTATCGGCAAAGTGATTTAAAACTGATTAAACGCACGCAAAAGCGTTGAAAGTCAGTTGACCGCAGCGAGGCTTTTCCCTACATTAGCGCCCGTCGACAACGCAGTTGCGATAACAATATGGTGAGGTGTCCGAGTGGCTGAAGGAGCACGCCTGGAAAGTGTGTATACGGCAACGTATCGAGGGTTCGAATCCCTCCCTCACCACCATATTTAAAGAGAGAGCCTGAACGAAAGTTCAGGCTTTTTTTTGCATATTTCGCGGCCAGGGAGGGTGAGAACCCTCGACTGGGTTCGACAAAACGGCAGGAATGACGTTTTGCACAGCCGCAGGCTGCCGGACGTTGCTCATTTTTGCACGCACATCAACGCAGGCGAATACACGCCCTGCAAAACAAATGCATTACCCAATTCATTTATCTTGATATAGCGACCGTGATTGAGATCGGGGCTGATCAACACCTTGCTCATCACTTCATCGACGGCGTTATCCGCACTGCGCTTCGACATCGTGATATCGGTAAGATGATAAATCCCATTTCTTTGCCGCTGGTAGCTAAAGCCATAAGAGCGTTCAACCTGGTAGGTAACCGCATTCGACTTCACCGTACCCGACATATTGAAGTAGCCTTTGTTGTCATTGCCCATCAGCAGATAGGAGTTGAGCCCGGCAGAGAAGTTGAAAGCATCAGAATCCACGATCAGGTAGCCGGTGCAGTCGAAACCGTTCTTGTTAGCCGGAGAGTATACCCTGTACCCTAAAATTAATATGGCCACGACCACCGCAGTGGAAAGCATGTAAATTAATTTCCCCTGGAGTTTAGCGCGTAATTTCATAATCAGCTCTGTAATAATTTTCACACGATGAGAATTTCTTGCGTTTGTCGTCAACATAGTTGCAGCGGGAGATAAAAACCCGACCTTTTTTATCGGTCAATACGGGGTCAGAGACGCGAACGAAGAAAATACTGTTACCGGAACACAACATGCCCTTCGTTGCGATAACATTTTGCAGAACCGCAAGAGACTTTTCTGATTCGTGTGGATTAAAGCTTCTTACCGGGCAATTATCTATATTACCTAAAGACCAGGTCATTTCTTCCTGCCTGCCGCTATCCCCCATGATATACAAAGCAAGAATAAGCGCGACTAATACAGTCAAAGTGACAGAAAGCAGCGCGACCTTTAATTTCATGAAAGAAGGTTTAACCAGAACAGACTCTTCTGCACGGACTTTCTCTTCTACGGTATTTTCGCGATGTTTATTTTCGTGGTATTGAGATTCAGTTGAATTACTTTTGAAAACGTCAGATTCTGCAGCAGCATCTTCAGCACGATTGTTGCCTTCATACTGCGCCAAATCAGGCTCTGATGTTGCGCGGGTATTGAGCTCAACCGGCAGCTCAATGTCGGGTTCAATTACTGTTCCCCCCGAGCGTTCGTCGCCATCAACCCACTCCACGCGAACGGCTTTAGAAATCATAAAACCCAATTTGGGTACGGTTACGATGATTTCATCCGTACAGCCAAGCTTTTTAAACACCGCTCTTAAATCTGAGATGTACTTGTAAAGGCTATTGCTTGACGTTGATAAACCATAAGCATCCCATACATTTTCAAGCAGTTCATCTTTCGATATCACATTACCTTTGTGCTGCAAAAGATACGCCAGCAATCTGCCCGTCGTAGCAGTCAAAATTACGTGGATATCGTCATCTGTCCACACTCGCCCGTCATCATTCCTGAAAAAAATCGACTCCTGAATCCTGTAAATCATGCCTCAGCCTTTGATTTATTTAAGTGCCAGATCTCAAAAGTAAAAATACACCATAACGCAGCAGTTATTTTGACTAAAAAAACTTATAATTTAACAAACTGTCAGCATAAAAATCCAAATAAGTGAAAATTACAAATACAAATAACCACTTTGGATTCACGGTGATAATCTTTACCCCATCGAAACGAGATGCACGCAGCAGCCTTAAAGCAACACTGATTAAAGCGCTTGCCTGCAGACGTGAATCCTTAAACAGCGTGAATTGATGAGGAACAAAAAACAGCAGAAATTGGCCACCACACAGTTAAGAAGTCTGAACGCCGATTTCAACAACTGGTATACGAAAAACAGCCAGATAAAGAAAAACATACGGAAGCAGGGATTAAATACCTTAGTGTTAGAAAGTTCTTACTCAACATTGACTGTAAAGTTGTTCTGTAGCGCAGGTGATTAACATGGAGACATGATGACATCAAGGCGCGAAACGTTAAAAAAAAGTGTTGTGTAGAGGAATACTACCTAAGAAAATTCCAATACAAAGAGTGTGCCTATTATTTTTGAGTTAAACGATAATCACAACCTATCAATCTGGCAGTGAATTATCCTTAAATAAGAAGGTTAATCGAACTTAAAAATCGACACATAAACATATTACGGAGATTACATCCAGTTAATGACTGATAAGTAGATAAATTAACTGCTTTTGACCTTGTGACATAGCTGAAGATTTTTAAGGTGGTAAATTATTGCGGAGTTATTGATATGTCGGGCGCACAGGGAATAAGAGTCGATATCATGGAATTGAAATCAGTCACTAAACAGTCAAGGAATGTTTTATCGCACGACCAATATTTTATTCTTGGCCTACTGGAACTGCTCGGCACAGATTTTATTGAAGCATTTTACCAGGTTGTTGACCTGGATTTTAATGACATAAATGAATGTAAGGACCTGTCTGCATCCAGAAAGAAAACGGTGGCATTCGCATCCAGCGACCTGGCCTATTACAACTCTGAACTTTATGAGGAAGTAGCCGTTTTAGATAAAGGAAGCAGCCTGAAAGAAATCGTGTCTTTCTTTGCGAGTGAGAACACACCAGGGAATTACCACATTAAATTTAACTTAACGCATCGTGAAAAACAGATGCTCAACATGTTAAGAAAGGGAGAAAGCAATAAGGAAATAGCTTTAAAACTTGGCGTAAAGCTAAAAACAATTTACTCACACCGGCGGAATTTAATGATGAAGCTGGGATGTGAAAACAGAATTATGTTCCATAAATTATTTTTAAAAAACCGGCTTATTACATCTGAGTAATAGCCTCACCAATATGATAAAGGAAATATATCATGAAAAAATTAGCGATTGTTGTTCTGTCTGCCCTGTCTCTGACCTCTACTGCTGCTCTGGCTGCAACCACGACGGTGAATGGCGGTACGGTTCACTTTAAAGGTGAAGTGGTCAACGCAGCCTGTGCAGTCGATGCTGGCTCAATGGACCAGACCGTAACGTTAGGCCAGGTTCGTTCAGCTAAGCTCGCCGCTTTAGGTGATACCAGCTCGGCGGTCGGTTTCAACATCCAGCTGAACGACTGTGATACCTCCGTTGCGACCAAGGCAGCCGTTGCCTTCTCCGGTACTGCCATTGACAACGCCAACCCAGACGTACTGGCGCTGCAAAGCTCCGCTGCGGGCAGCGCAACCAACGTTGGTGTACAGATCCTCGACAGAACCGGTACCCCACTGAAGCTGGATGGCGCTGACTTCAGCACCGCAACTGCTCTGAACGACGGTACCAACGTGATTCCATTCCAGGCTCGCTACTTCGCTACCGATGCTGCCACAGCAGGTACCGCGAACGCTGACGCCACCTTTAAAGTTCAGTACGAGTAAGACACCCATCACGCAGGGAAGCAAGTCGGGCCAGGATGGCCCGCTATCCGCAACGGGACTGGGATGAACAAAATGCAAAGGATGAAATCGGGTCTGTTGATGTTGCTGTTACCCCCGCTGGCACTGGCGGGAAATCAGTGGAACGTCACTTTACCCGGCGGAAGTATGCGTTTCCAGGGGATCGTTATCGCCGAATCCTGTCGCGTTGAAGCCGGTGACCGGCAAATGACTGTCAGGATGGGGCAAATCAGTAGTCATCGTTTTCATGCCGTAGGGGAAGATGCCAATCCCGTTCCCTTCGACATCCAGCTGCAGGAATGCAGCACGGCAGTTAGCCAGCGTGTAGGTGTGACCTTTCACGGCGTGGCTGATGGTAAAAACCCGGATGTTCTCTCCGTCGGAGAAGGACCTGGGATCGCAACCGGAATTGGGGTTGCACTGTTCGACAAAGATGACCAGTTAATCAGTCCAAATTCACCACCCGCTTCATGGACGCGAATTTATACCGGGCTGAACACATTACATTTCGTCGCAAAATATCGGGCAACGGGCAATCAGGTTACCGGCGGCATCGCCAATGCACAGGCCTGGTTCTCCCTGACCTACCAGTAATTAACAGCATAGATACCGCCAACAGAACATACGGTGAATGCTAAAGGAGACAACATGAAAAAAACACTCAACTTCACTCGGGGCCTGTTGGCTGGCTTATTTATGGTTGCCACTGCGGGCCTGGTTCCGCAGGCAGAAGCCGGCGTTGCACTGGGCGCAACCCGGGTCATTTATCCCGCCGGGCAAAAACAGGTTCAGCTGGCCGTGACAAATAACGACGACAGCAGCACCTATCTTATCCAGTCATGGGTTGAGAATAAGGATGGAGTGAAGGACGGCCGTTTCGTTATCACCCCTCCGCTGTTTGCCATGCAGGGTAAAAAAGAGAATACCCTGCGCATCGTGGATGCCACTAACAATCAGCTGCCGCAGGATCGCGAAAGCCTGTTCTGGATGAACGTTAAAGCGATCCCGTCAATGGAGAAATCAAAGCTCAGCGAAAATACGCTACAGCTGGCCATTATCAGCCGCATCAAGCTCTACTATCGCCCGGCTAATCTCGCCATGCCGCCAGAGCAGGCCGCAGAAAAAATTAAGTTTCGCCGCAGCGCGGGTACCCTCACGCTGATTAATCCAACGCCTTATTACCAGACCGTCACCGAGATCAACGCCGGTACCCGAATTCTGGAAAATGCACTCGTGCCGCCAATGGGTGAAGTCAGCATCAAACTCCCTGCAGATGCAGGCAGTGATATCTCCTACCGGACCATTAATGATTACGGTGCTTTAACCCCGCGCATGAAAGGCGCGATGCAGTAAATCGATGGGGAGAGACACTCTCCCCTTCCCCCTATTAACGAAAAGAAATGACTGCCGGGCGACTTCGGACCGGAGGGACTATGTCACATTTGAAATATGGACTCGACCGTTTGGCTTTCCGACGCGCACTGAGCAATGAAACACGATCTTCCGGCAAATTCGTCCGCATTCCACTCGCGATTTTACTGGCCTCCCAGACCTTTTCTACACAGGCTGAAATTTACTTTAACCCGCGTTTTCTGGCAGACGATCCCGCCGCAGTCGCGGACCTTTCTAATTTTGAAAAAGGACAGGAAGTTCCGGCGGGTACTTACCGCGTTGATATTTATCTCAACGACGGTTACATGACGACTCATGACGTCAGCTTTAATCCGGGAGAAGACGGTCATGGCTTGATTCCCTGCCTGACACGCGGCCAGCTGAGCGATATGGGTGTGAACACCGCATCAATCGCCGGAATGGACCTGCTGGGAAATGATGCCTGCGTTGCGCTCGCTCAGATGATTCCCGATGCCACCAGCCGCTTTGATGTGGGTCAGCAGCGTTTACACCTGACCATTCCTCAGGCTTTTATGGGCGGACATGCTCGCGGCTATATCCCGCCTGAAATGTGGGATAACGGTATTAATGCCGGTTTGCTGAACTACAACTTCACCGGTAACAGCGTTCACAACACGAACGGCGGCAACAGCAATTATGCTTACCTGAACCTGCAAAGCGGGCTGAATATCGGTGCCTGGCGCCTGCGCGATAACACCACCTGGAGTTACAGCAGCGGCGGCAGCTCCAACAGCAATGAAAATAAATGGCAGCACGTGAACACCTGGCTGGAGCGCGACATCACTTCATGGCGTTCACGCCTGACGCTGGGCGACAGCTACAGCAACAGCGATATCTTCGACGGCATCAACTTCCGCGGCCTCCAGCTGGCTTCAGATGACAATATGCTGCCGGACAGCCAGCGAGGCTTCGCACCGTCCGTTCACGGTATTGCGCGCGGTACGGCACAGGTTTCGATCAAACAAAACGGCTACGAGATCTATCACAGTACCGTGCCACCGGGCCCGTTCACCATCAACGATCTGTATGCAGCAGGAAGCGGCGGCGACCTGCAGGTCACCATTAAAGAAGCGGACGGCAGCAGCCAGGTTTTCACCGTGCCCTACTCTTCTGTACCGATCCTGCAGCGTGAAGGCCGTACCCGCTACTCATTTACCGCCGGGGAATACCGCAGCGGTAACGATCAGCAGGAAAACCCCCATTTTGTCCAGGGCACCCTGCTACACGGGCTGGCTTCGGGTTTTACGATCTACGGCGGCGCACAGCTGGCAGATCGCTATCGTGCATTTAATTTCGGCGTAGGTAAAAACATGGGCGAGTTCGGCGCGCTGTCACTTGATGTGACGCAGGCCAACGCCACCCTGCCCGATGACAGCGATCATCAGGGGCAGTCGATACGTTTTCTGTATAACAAATCGCTCAGTGAAGTGGGCACCAATTTCCAGCTGGTAGGTTATCGCTATTCTACCCGCGGCTTTTTCAGCTTTGCCGACACCACCTACAACCGCATGAGCGGTTACAACGTGGAAACACAGGACGGCATCGTTGAGATGAAACCGGTCTTTACTGACTACTACAACCTCGCCTACAGCAAGCGGGGCAAAGTGCAGGCCAGCATCACACAGCAGTTAGGACGCACTGCGACGGCCTATTTGAGCGGCAGTCATCAGACATACTGGGGAACCGATGGCGCCGATGAGCAGCTGCAGCTGGGTTTGAACACCGCCGTTGATGACATTAACTGGACGCTGAGCTACAGCCTGACCAAAAACGCCTGGCAGCAGGGCCGCGACCAGATGCTGGCGCTGAACGTGTCGATTCCGTTCAGCCACTGGATGCGTTCCGACAGCCAATCCGCATGGCGTAATGCCAGCGCAAGCTACAGCATGTCGAACGATCTTAATGGACGGACAACCAGCCTGGCCGGGCTTTACGGTACTGTGCTGGAAGACAACAACCTGAGCTATAGCATGCAGACCGGCTATGCAGGCGGTGGTAACGGCAGCAGCGGCAGTAACGGGTATGCGGCACTGAACTATCGCGGTGGTCGCGCTAACGCTAACGTCGGCTACAGCCGCAGTGAAAATATCGATCAGGTCTATTACGGCGTGAGCGGTGGTGTACTGGCGCATGCCAACGGCGTGACGCTAAGTCAGCCAATGAACGATACGGTCGTGCTGATTAAGGCACCTGGTGCAGGAAATGTAAAAGTTGAAAACCAGACCGGCGTTCGTACCGACAGCCGCGGCTACGCCGTACTGCCTTATGCCACGGATTATCGCGAAAACCGTATCGCACTGAATACCAACAGTCTGGCGGACAACATTGAACTGAACGACGCCGTTGCCACCGTGGTGCCGACACACGGCGCGATTGTTCGTGCCGAGTTTAAGGCGCAGGTCGGTATGAAACTGCTGATGGCCCTGACTTACAAAGGCAAACCCGTACCGTTTGGTGCCATGGCTTCTTCTGCTGACGGCCAGAATAGCAGCATCGTCGCCGACGGTGGCCAGGTGTATCTCAGCGGCATGCCAGCGACAGGTAAGGTGCTGGTGAAATGGGGAGACGGTGCAGACGCCAGTTGCCAGGCCGATTACCGCGTGGCGAAAGAAGACCAGGATCAGGCATTAAGCCAGCTGTCAGCGGTGTGCCGCTAAGGAAGCCATGATGAAAAAAACACTTTATCTGCTGGGCACATGCCTTCTACTGGCCTCTAACGGAGCCGCTGCGGCAGACAGCACGATTACCATCAGCGGCTACGTGCGGGATAACGCATGCACCGTAGCAGGTGAATCAAAAGACTTCACCGTCGATCTGATGAACAACGCGAGCCGGCAATTTCACGCGGTGGGCAGTACCACACCTCCGGTTCCGTTCCGTATCCTGCTTTCGCCCTGCGGCAGTTCGGTAACGGCGGTAAAAGTTGGCTTCACCGGCGTGGCGGATAACGATAATACCGCACTGCTGAAGCTCAATACCGGTGCAGCATCGGCGGCTGGAATGGGGATCCAAATCCTTAACGCACAGCAGGCAATGCTGCCGCTGAACGCCACCTCCGCCAGTATTCCCTGGACCACGCTGACGCCGGGTCAGGCTAATACGCTGAACTTTTATGCTCAGTTGATGACCACCCGCATCCCGGTCACCGCCGGGCACGTGAACGCCACCGCAACGTTCACTCTTGAATTTCTGTAACGGGAGACTGAAATGAAATTGACCCGGAACGGATGGCTGTTGGCACTTATGCTGTCAGTTGCCTCCCCGACTATGCAGGCCGCCGACGTGACGATTACCGTCAATGGCAAAGTAGTGGCGCAACCCTGCGTAGTTTCTACCAAAAACGCCGCGGTTGAACTTGGCGATCTCTACACCTTCAGCCTTGTCACAGCGGGGTCTTCGTCAGCCTGGCAGGATGCCACGCTGAGTCTGAGCAACTGCCCGGGCGGTACCTCACGGGTAACGGCCAGCTTTAGCGGCACGGCGGATGCCACGGGCTACTACAAAAACCAAGGTACGGCGGGCAACATCCAGCTTGAGCTACAGGATGACGCAGGCACCATTTTGAATACCGGCACTAAAAAGTCCGTGCAGGTCGATGGTACCAGCAAATCCGCTACGTTCCCGTTAAAAGTCAGAGCGCTGACGGTCAATGGTGGTGCCACTCAGGGCACTATCCAGGCGGTGATTAGCGTCACCTACACCTACGCCTGAATCGGAGATATTGTTAATGAAAAAGATAATCACCCTGCTGACCGCCCTGCTGCTGATGAGCTGGTCTGCCAACGTTCTGGCGTTTGCCTGCAGAACCGCCAACGGCGCAACGATTCCAATTGGCGGCGGCACGGCCAACGTCTATGTCAATCTTACCCCGGCGGTCAGCGTCGGGCAGAACCTGGTGGTCGATTTGTCGACGCAGATTTACTGCCATAACGACTATCCGGAAACCATGATCGACTACGTTACGCTGCAGCGCGGATCGGCCTACGGCGGCGCGCTGGCCAACTTTACCGGTACCGTAAGATACAACAGCGTCAGCTATCCGTTTCCGACCACCACAGAAACTTCACCGGTGACCTATACCTCAAAAGCCGACAAGGGATGGCCAACCGTGCTGTATCTGACACCAATCAGCACCGCAGGTGGGGTAACGATCAAAGCCGGATCGCTGGTCGCCGTGCTGATCCTGCACCAAACCAACAATAAAGATAACGACTCCTTCCAGTTCGTGTGGAATATTTATGCCAACAACGATGTGGTGGTGCCCACCGGCGGCTGCGACGTCTCCTCACGTAATGTAACGGTGACGCTGCCGGACTATCCCGCCTCTGCCGCCGTGCCGCTAAACATCAGATGTGCGCAGAACCAGCAGATCAGCTATTACCTCTCTGGCACCACGGAAGATGCAGGCAAATCGATCTTCACCAACAGCGCCTCGGCGTCGGCGGCTCAGGGGATCGGCGTGCAAATGACCCGCAGCGGCACCATCGTCCAGGCTAACGATCCGGTTTCCCTGGGAACCGTTGGTCCAACAGCACGCGATCTCGGACTGACCGCCAACTATGCGCGCACCAGCGGGGAGCTGACGGCGGGCAACGTGCAGTCGATAATCGGCGTCACCTTTACCTATGAGTGACGCCTCGGAAATCGCGCCGACCTAAACAACATTACGGCGGCGCGAGAGGCTCTCCCACCCCGCCACGATGACCATCACGACCGTCGTCAGTCCGTTAACCATCAGGCGATCGGTCGTAAATGCTGCAGGAATGAGCAGTGCCAGCGCCGCCAGCCCGCCGATATGCGACAGAGGGAAACGGCGGTACACCAGAAACTTATAGATGGCGTTGGCCAACAGGTAGGCCGCCGGTCCGAGCAGCAGTACCGCCGCATCCGCGACGGTGATGTGCCCATCCGGGTGGACGATCACCAGCTCGTTGGCCACCGCACAAACAATAATCGCCCCAACCAGCACCACGTGGACATAATGAAAACGCGCCCCCATCTGTCCGGGGTTATCCGCCTTCTGGATCGCATGGCTGCCCGCCTTGCTGCTGGTATCAAAGTACACCCACCACATCGCCAGACTGCCGACAAACGCCACCAGCGACGCAATGACGATTGGCATACTCCAGACTTCCAGCTCGCTCAGCGTGGCACCGGTAATCAGAATGGTTTCACCCAACGCCACAATCACAAACAGCTGGCAACGCTCCGCCAGATGATGGCCGTCAATGGTCCATTCACGGCTGCTGTCCGAGCGCCCCAGTCCGGGCAGCGGGAAGCCAAGCATGGGGGAAAAATAGATGCAGCAAACGCCAATCGCCCATAGCACCATCCTCTCCGCACCGTCAAAGAAACAGCCGAGTATCCAGAATACGGCGGAGATGCACATCCAGCCGAGAATGCGCTGGAAATTACGCAGCAGCAGATGCCCTTTCGGCAACAGCCATAGCGTCACCGCGCTGCGGCCCACCTGGAGCGCCACATAGCACAGGGCAAACATCCAGCCGCGTTCGCCAAACGCCTGCGGCATCGCCGAGGAAGCAAACAGGCCGAGCAGCATCAGTACAAACAGCAGCAGACGGATCTGGCGGGTTTCCGGATCGAACCAGTTGGTGACCCAGGTGGTGTACTGCCAGCCCAGCCAGACGGCGAACCACAGCAGCAGGGTTTCCAGCGCGCCGACCAGCGTCAGATGATGCAGAAGATAGTGTGAGAGTTGCGTAACGGCAAAAACGTAGATCAGATCAAACAGCAGTTCGGAAAAGGTGACCGTAGCACCGTGGCCATCACGGGTGCGCAGCAGGCTTTGCGGCATAGGAAGATTCCTGAAAGGGAGCGTCGCTTAAATAGTAGCGAAGCTCCCCAGACAGGTGAATATTTACTTAATATCCAGCGCTGATTTCATGGTGTAGAACAGATCGGTCTGGTCGGTCAGACCCACCACGTTCGCCGCATGTGGCCCGAAGGCAGCAATACGCAACTGAGTACCGGTGTGCCCCTGCGAATCTTCCTCTGAGTTACCGTAGCTGATGGTCATCAGCCCGCCCTCACGGGTATTCAGCGTCTGCGTCAGGCCCGGTGCCTTGCTGTCATTGGCAATAATCTGGCTGGAGTGGGCATGGTCGGCGGTAACAATCACCAGCGTGTTGCCGTCTTTGGCCGCGAACTCCAGCGCTTTTTGCACGGCTTCATCCAGATCCACGGTTTCGCCGATCTGGCCGCACGGATTCGCCGCATGATCCTGCTTATCGATCGATGCACCTTCCACCTGCAGGAAGAAGCCCTGCGGCTTATCCTCTAACAGCTGGATCGCCTTCTCGGTCATCTGCGCCAGCGTTGGCGTTGAGGCCGGGCGTTCAGCATTCACTTCACAGGTCACCGGCTTACCATCAAGGTTACCGTGATAGGTTGCTTTTGGCCCCTTCCAGCGCACCGGCATATTGCCGTCGGCGAACAGGCCCAGCACCGGTTTGCTGTCATCGGCCACGGTCAGAGCATTCAAGCCGTCCAGATCGTTAACCAGCTGATAGCCGCGCAGTTTAGCCTGCTCCAGCAGAGTTTTACCCTGCCACTCACCGGCTTTCGCCGCTTCACCGAAGGTTTTACCGCCGCCGCCCAGCGTGACGTCGGCACGCGCGTTCAGCAGCTGCTCGGCAATTGAGCCTTTACCGCCTTTCTCCAGCGCGTTGCTCTGGCACAGCTCGCTGGTTTTCTCCGGGCCGTAACACTTACGTGAGGTGACGTGCGCGATCTGTGCCGCCGGAGTCGCATCTTCCAGTTCGGCGGTAGAGACGTTACCGGTGGCCTTACCGGCGGCTTTTGCCAGTTCCAGCAGAGATGGATGATCCTTGCCGTTCACATCAACGCCAATCGCACCGTTATAGGATTTTACGCCGGTGGCCCAGGCGGTAGCGGAGGCGGCGGAGTCGGTCACGTAGTCCGGCTTGTGGCTCTTTTTATCCAGTGCATAGTGGGTGTACTGGCCGGTCAGCGGCAGCGCATCAATTCCCTTAAAGAAACCGCCTGCTCCTTCCGCATAGTTACGCGCGGCGGTAATTTCAGAATCGCCCATGCCATCCCCGATCAGCAAAATCACGTTTTTCGCGGTCTTATTGCTCAGCGAGGCTTTAATCGCTTCGGTCTGATCCCCGGTCAGTCGGCGCGCACCGCCCGGTTCGGTAATATCACCCTGTGCGGCGCGGTTCCATGTGGCAAGGTCCGCCGTGGCGGTAGAGCACACCAGCGCGGTCAGCAGCGAGAGGGCAAAGGCTTTCTGTTTCATTGTTACGATCTCCATGAATAAATTTTTCTAAAGATTTCAGGGAGCCAGTCTGCGACACAACAATGTCAGTTTTGTGTCTGCCAGGTGACGATAAAATGACAACGGCAGCGCCAAAGGTGATGAAGTAAACCAGCTGCTCACGAGTTAACCGAACGGAAGCACAGGGAAAAATACTGCTTGACCGGTAACAGCTGACTGCCTATAGTAGCGCCCCGTTGCCCCCTGCGGGTGATGAGATTGACAATATGGTGAGGTGTCCGAGTGGCTGAAGGAGCACGCCTGGAAAGTGTGTATACGGCAACGTATCGAGGGTTCGAATCCCTCCCTCACCACCATATTTAAAGAGAGAGCCTGAACGAAAGTTCAGGCTTTTTTTTGCATGTTCCGTGACCAGGGAGGGTGAGAACCCTCGACAGGGTTCGGCAAACGGCAGGAATGACGTTTTATAACGTATTTAAGAAAGCGCCTCACGTTAAGGCGCTTTTTTGTTTTCTCCACCCGAGCCACGCTCGCTTCTGCACCCGGCCCTGCGCACTGAAGCGACGATTTGCCGCATTGGCCAGGATATCCAGCGACAGGCAGAAGATAAAATAGATCAGCGCCACAAACAGGAACACCTCCATCGGGTAAACCATGCTGCGGTTGTTCACCTGCGTCGCCAGAAAGGTCAGCTCCCCCACTCCAACAATATAGGCCAGCGAGGTGTCTTTGATCAGCGAGATCCACTGGTTAATAAAGGAAGGCACCATCATCCGCAGCGCCTGCGGCAGAACAATCATTCGCAGCGTCTGCCAGCGGGTCAGCCCCAGTGAAAGGCCTGCCTGCCACTGCCCGGCAGGAATCGCCGCAATACCGGCCTTAACCGCATGAGCCAGATAGGCCGAGGCGATCAGCGCCAGTGCGCACACCACCGTGGTGATTTCCGGGATCTCAACGCCAAACACCATAGGCAGCAGGAAGTAGGTCCAGAAGATCAGCATAATCACCGGGATCGCGCGGAAGAAACCCAGTACCGCCGCCAGCAGCCCGGCGGCCACGCCGCGCGACATCGCCAGCGCCACGCCGAGCACCGTGCCAAGTACCGCCGAGGCCACTCCGGCCATCAGGCTGATTGCCAGGGTCAGCGCTGCCCCGCCCAGCGGCCCGTCTGGCCAGGTGCCCCACAGCATATAGCCCAGATTATCGAGAATAATACTGAAATCCATTTTAGTGCCCTCCCAGCGGCTTACGCTGCTGCCGCCACATGCCCCAGCCTTCCAGCAGCGCAATAACGGCGATGTACAATACCGTGGCCACGCCGAATGCCTGGAAAGTTCGCAGAGTTTCGGTTTCCACCTGGCGGGAAGCATAAGACAGTTCGGCCACGCCAATCGCCATGGTCAACGACGAGTTTTTAATTACATTCATGTACTGGCCCAGCAGCGGTGGCAGTGCAATTTTCAGCGCCTGCGGCAGTACCACGTAGCGCATCGCCTGCCAGCCGGTCAGCCCCATCGCCAGTGCAGCAGCCTTCTGCCCGGTCGCGACGCCGCGAATCCCGGAGCGGATCTCTTCAGCAATAAAGGCGGAGGAATAAACGGTCAGGCCGAAAAATCCGGCAAGAAATTCGAACGATGGCCACGTAAAAGGGCCGGCCTGATGTGAACTGTTGAGCCAGTCCATCGCCGCGCCCGGCAGGACCTGCCCGGCGGCAAAGTACCAGAAGAACAGCTGCACCAGCAGCGGAGTATTACGAAAAAGGGAACTGTAGCCCATCGCCAGCCAGCGCAGCGGTTCCAGGCTGCTGTCACGCATCGCGGCCAGTACAAATCCCAACAGCGTGGCGGCCAGTCCCGCACAGGCCGAGAGCCACAGAGTGAGCAAAAAACCGTGCCACAACCAGTCAAGGTACTGCGGTGCCAGCAGCCAGTCCAGGTTCATGTTCTGTCCTTGTTTTATAAAATGCATCAGGGGCGCAGCAAGCTGCGCCCCTCTTATCCGTTACCTGCAAACCGTGCGTCAGGCTTTCGGCTGTTGATCCAGCGGCCCGATTTTGAAGTCGCCGCGCGGCTGTGCAGCGTTGGTTTGCGGCCCGAACCAGCGGTCGTAAATTTTAACCGCCTCACCGTCTTTTTCCAGCTTGATCAGCGTGTCGTTCACCGCATCGGTCAGGCGATCCTCACCTTTTGGAACACCGACGCCCTGATACTCTTTGGTCAGGCTGAACGGAGAAATTTCAAATTCCGCCTTCTGCGCCGCTGGCAGATTGCCGAGCAGGCCGACCAGTTTTGCGTCGTCCTGAGTAATCGCCTGCACGTTGCGGTTACGCAGCGCCACAAAAGCCAGCGGGGTGTCGTCGTAGGAGATCACTTTGGCGGTCGGATAGCGTTCACGCAGGGTTATCTCCTGTACCGTGCCTTTGTCCGCGCCGATGCGCAGGGTTTTAATGTCATCCGGGGTTTTCAGCACGCCTTTGCGGGCGATAAATTTCTGACCGGTGGCGAAGTACGGTACGCTGAAATTCACCTCTTTGGCCCGCTCGTCGGTAATGGTGAAGTTAGCGGCGATCAGGTCCACCTTCTTCGATACCAGCAGCGGAATGCGGTTAGCAGGATTGGTGGCGCGAAGTTCCACTTTCACGCCTAACGCCTTACCAATGGCATCGGCGAAGTCCACATCGTACCCCACCAGCTTTTTGCTTTGTGGATCGATATAGCCGAACGGCGGATTGCTGTCGAACACGGCAATACGCACCACACCGGCCTGCTTGATATCATCAAGTTTGTCGGCTTGAGCGGCACCGGCGGCGAGGCCGGTCAGACTGGCTAGCAACGTTAAGGCCAAAGCACGATGTTTCATTGAAAGCTCCTGAATGGTTGAATTCCTGCACGCAGATAAGCTAGCAAGGGCCACTCGGCTCAGGAAATAATATAAAGGACTATGTTTATGTTTTTTATCTATTTGTCATATCTGGACATATCATGGCGGGCAGGATGCTGGTTGTAGTACTTCATCCATCGGTGATGAGTGTAAAAATGTGATCCCAGGCACAAAGTGGCAAACCGTGCTGTTCTGCGTCAGTTATCTTCGCGTTTTTATTAATTACCCAGGTTGATTATTGATGAATAGCACAACACAGATTTTAAAAAGCCACCGCAGCGATCGTAGCTATCTGGCTAAACCTATCGATGACCGCATTCTTGATGACATTATCGAATGCGCATGGCTGGCCCCAACCTCGGTCAACTCCCAGCAGGTGTCGGTGATCGTCACGCGCGATGCCGCCACACGCGCGCGTATTGCCGAACTGGCCGGTGGACAGCCATGGATCGCCCAGGCCCCGGTGTTTATCACCTTTGTGCTGGATATGCATAAAAGCCAGCTGGCGATTGCCGCCGAAGGCAAAGAGCAGATCGCCCATCAGAGCCTGGAAAGTATTGTTTCAGGCACAACCGACGTCGGTATCGCGCTGGAAGCGGTGATGACCGCCGCCCGTTCACACGGCCTGGGCGTAGTGCCGATTGGTGGCATTCGCCGCGATCCAACGGCGCTGATTGAGCTATTGCAGCTGCCGGAATTGACCTTCCCTGTCGCGGGCGTAGTGCTGGGCTATGTCGATCAGCAGGCTCCGCAAAAACCGCGTATGCCGATGGCGGGTTTCCGCCATGAAGAGCATTATCGCCAGGACGTTCTGCCTGAAACCATCCGCAGTTATAACCAGACAATAGTGGAACACTGGCAGCAGACCGGCCGTACCGACGGCGATAACTGGGGTAACAACACCGCCAGCTACTACCAGCATATCTATTTCCCTGCCGTGCAGCCGGCGATCCTGCGCCAGGGCTTTGGCATCGACAAATAGGCAAAAAAAAGCCCGGCATAAGCCGGGCTTTATAGCGGATTTTAACGTTAACCGTAGGCGAGCAGCGTACGCTGGCACAGCTGAGAACGTACACAGTCTTCTGCGGTAAACCGCACCACCCCAATCATTTCATCTTCCTCAAAGCGGGCCATGGCGTCGCTGAGGCCGGACTTCACGTGGGCAGGCAGGTCGCACTGGGTGATATCGCCGTTAACGATAACGGTGACGTTTTCCCCCAGGCGCGTTAAGAACATTTTCATCTGCGCGGCGGTGACGTTTTGCGCCTCATCGAGGATCACTACCGCATTTTCAAAGGTACGGCCACGCATATAGGCAAAGGGAGCGATCTCAACTTTACCGATTTCGGGACGCAGACAGTACTGCATAAAGGAAGAGCCGAGACGTTTAACCAGAACGTCGTAGACCGGGCGGAAATACGGGGCGAATTTTTCTGAGATATCCCCGGGAAGGAATCCCAGATCCTCATCCGCCTGTAGCACCGGTCGGGTCACTATGATCCTTTCCACATCCTTATGAATCAGAGCCTCCGCCGCTTTCGCGGCACTAATCCAGGTTTTACCACACCCGGCTTCACCAGTAGCAAAGATCAGTTGTTTGGTTTCTATGGCGTTGAGATAGTGCGCCTGAGCTTCATTTCTGGCGGCAATCGGGGAATGGTCGCGGGTATCACGCGCCATACCAATTGCATCCAGTCCACCCATTTGCACCAGCGAGGTGACCGATTCTTCTTCACGCTGACGGTGACTGCGCGAATCGCTACGAAGCACACGTTTTGCTTCACGACGAGCTTTGATCACTGCTTTCTGTCTTCCCATAGTGGCACCTTACAGTTGGTTTCATTTCCCGCATCAGGTTGGCGATGCGATTACGTGAACGCTTTAGAGGTTTTGGCTTCCTTTTAAGCCGTGTCTGGCCGTTGCAACAGATGCAAAGCCGCGCCGGGGCGCAGAGTGCACCGGAAAGCAATTAACAGGGTTGATGGAACGATAAATTTTTAAAGAAGAGAATGCTGTAGAGGAAATGAACTCCTCGCGTTTTACGGCGATGGTTAACTTTCTGTTTACGGGTCCGTTAAAGGACTTGGGCATTCGCTATCTCCATTGTGGGATACTTAATGCGAAAAGATACTACAATTTCATTCCAGCATATCGGTGCGAAATTGCAACATATTTTTTACTGTTATTATTTGTCAAAAAATAAAATCAATAAATACAATATATTAAATTAATTGCTTATTTAACATTACTGTCATAATTAAATTGTATGGCGCATTTTTTAAACAATGAGGGAGAGGGAAATTGAAACAAAAAACGGCGGGCGGCATATCATAGAATAGCGAGCGCGCAGCACCCGCTATTATTAATCAGGCCTCAAGCAGACCCTGCGCGAGATAGTGCTGAGCATCCACTACGCCCGGCAGAACAAAGAAATATCCTCCGCCGATCGGCTTGATATACTCCTCCAGCGCTTCGCCGTCTAAACGCTTTTGCACGGTCAGGAAACCTTTTTCTAAATCGTGCTGATAGCAGACAAACAGCAGCCCCATTTCCAGCTGTCCCGATTTTGACACGCCGAGGGAATAACTGTAGCCACGGCGTAACATCAGGTTGCTTTGCGTTTCCGCCGTACGCGGATTCGCCAGGCGAATATGCGCATCCAGCGGGATCACCTTCCCTTCCGGGTCGCTGACGTAGTCCGGTACATCGTGCTCGTTTTCCATCCCCAGCGGGGCACCGCTGTGTTTCACCCGGCCAAAGATCGTCTGCTGCTCGCCGAGCGGCGTACGGTCCCAGAACTCCACGTGAAACTGGATGATCCTCGCGGCCTGATAGCTGCCGTTCAGCGCCCAGGCGGGTTCGCCCTGCTCTTTGCTCACCCACAGGATATTATCCATCAGTGAAGCATCAGCAGTATCCGGGTTGGCCGTGCCGTCCTTGAAGCCCAGCAGGTTGATCGGCGTTTCTTTGCCTTTACTGCGCGCGGCGTGATCGGAAATAAACCCTTCGCGGCGCCAGCGCACGCTCAGCAGATCCGGCGAGTGCTTGATAATATCGCGCAGCGCGTGGATTGCCGTATCGTTGGTATTGGCGCAGATTTGCAGCAGCAGATCGCCATGGCACAGGCTGGCATCGAGCGCATCATTAGGGAAACGGGTCATGCGCTGCAGCTTCAGCGGTTTATGCGCCTGCAGGCCGAATCGTTCATCAAACAGCGATGCGCCGACGGAGACGGTGATGGTCAGATTGTCGGGATAAATATCATCGCCGAGAATACCGGAGTCCATAGGCGGCAGCTGCGGATTGGTGACCAGCGGCGCTTTACCGCCGGTGGTCAGAAACGCAATCCGGTCGGTCAGCAGCTTAAACAGACGCACCAGATCGTTTTTATCCGCGGCCAGCACGTCAAACGAGACCAGCATCATTGCCGCCTGCTGCGGCGTGACGATACCGGACTGACGCAGCCCAAAGAACGGCTGGCTTTCACTGCGTGCGGAAGGAGAAACGGTGCCCGGCGACGAGACTTTCCCGTCACCGGCTGCATGGACCGGACAGCCGCCGGTCACGGCGAGGGCACCGCCAAGGATGCCCACACCTTTCAACAAACGACGACGTGAACTTGACGTCACGTCATCAACGGGTTTTGCCATATCTGATTAATCCAGGCCCAGCGTTCCACGCAGCAGGGAAAGGTCTTCGGCCAGCGCCGTAATCGGGCCTTTCAGAGCGTTGCGGTCAGCATCGGTCAATTTATCGTAAGATTCATAGCCGTCTTTGGTACGGTACTTCGCCAGAATGGTATCCACTTTTTTGAAGTTGCCGTCCACTTTCGCCAGCAATTCCGGATTGTCTTTTTTCAGCAGCGGACGCAGCAGGTTCACAATCTTCTGCGCGCCGTCAACGTTCGCCTGGAAGTCCCACAGGTCGGTACGGCTGTAGCGATCTTCCTCACCGGAAATCTTGCTGGAAGCGACTTCCTCAATCAGACCTGCGGCCCCGCCAACCACCTTGCTCGGAGGGAAAGCCAGTTCGCTGATACGGGTTTGCAGATCCAGCACATCTTTGTACAGCTGGTCGGCAAATTTATCCATATCTTTCGTAGTGTTATCAGCAAATAAGACTTTCTCCAGGCGGTGGAAACCGGTGAAGTGCGGATCTTCTGCTTTCTTCTCGAAGTCATCTTCGCGGGCATCGATGGCACCGTCGAGATCGGAGAACAGCTCGGCGATCGGTTCAATGCGCTCGTAGTGCTGGCGAGTTGGAGCATACAGTGCTTTCGCTTTCGCCAGATCGCCCGCTTTCACCGCATCGGTAAAGGCTTTCGTTCCGGCAACCAGCTGCTCGACTTCTTTCATCACGTAGACTTTATAGTCGGCAATCGGCCCGACCAGCTGCAGCACGTCCGGCTTGCCGTCGTTCACTTTGCTGCCGTTGGCTTTCACAATCAGCTTGCCTTTCGGGTTGCTCAGCAGGCCACAGGTAATATCGTATTCGCCCGCTTCCAGATTGGCGGTCAGCTTCTGGGTAAAGGATGGGGCGATATTTTCACGCTCTTCCACCACCATCACCCCTTTCAGGATCTCCCACTCCAGCGCTTTCTGGCTGTCGTTCTTGATGATGAACTGGGTTTTACCGGCATCCACCGTCAGAGTCATCGGTTCGCACTGCTTGTCGTTGACGCTAACCTTGACCTGCGGAATATCAGCAGCCAGCGCCGCCCCCGAGGAGGTCAGAACGGCCAGCAGAGCGGCATTCAGTGCGTGGCGGCGAAAGTGTGTAGTCATAGTGTAATCCCTGTCAAAGAGTTGAACCGGCAGGCGGCTGCCTGCCCGGTCAGATTCAGCGCGTGCTGCGCGCCGCAGAGGTGGATGCGCGTGCCGGCAGCATAAACAGCAGCAGCGCAGGAATCAGATAAATCAGCCAGACCGCCACTTCGCTCACGGTCGGGGCTTCCTGATAGCCAAGCATGCCTTCCATCAGCGTACCGAATACGCTGTGGGTGGAGAGCACGTTACTGAAATCGAACGCGACGTCCTGGAAATGGTTCCAGAGCCCCGCTTCATGGAAGGCACGGATCGCCCCCGCCGCCAGGCCTGCGGCAACAAAAATGATAAACAGGCTGGTCCACTTAAAGAAGCTTGCCAGGTTGAGACGCACGCCGCCCCAGTAGATCAACATTCCCAGTACAACCGCAGTGCCCAGGCCGAGCATCGCGCCCAGCGGCGGCCCATAGCCCACGTCCTGCTGGAAAGCGGCCAGCAGGAAGAACACCGACTCCAGCCCTTCACGGGCGACGGCAAGAAACACCATCAGCACCAGCGCCCAACCACTGCTGTTGCCCTTCTTCAGCGCGTTATCCACCGCATCTTCCAGCTGGGCCTTCACGTTGCGCGACACTTTGCGCATCCAGAACACCATCCAGGTGAGGATCACCACGGCGATAACCGCCACCAGTCCCTCAAACAGCTCTTGCTGCTTCTGCGGGAATTCGCCGGTGGTTTCATTGATGAACCAGCCAAGCGCAAGGCAAAGCGCAGCGGCAACCACCACACCGACCCACATTGCTCCAAACCACTGGCTGCGCTGGGTGCGCTTCAGATAGCTGGCAATCAGGCTGACAATCAGCGCTGCCTCCAGCCCTTCACGCAACATAATCAGAAAAGGAACAAACATGCCAACACCCTCGGAAGTGTTAAATACGGTCAAGTGCGGTAAAGAAAAGTAAAATACAAACGATATCGATTATCATTATCGGACAAGGAATTACAAGCATTTCAGGCGAAATATTGCTGTTTTGCGAGCGAGAATTATTTAAGGAAATGTAACGGTGGGAAACTTGTTTCGTTCAACCTGAAAAGGGGCTTGCTGAAAGATGAAAGGGGGGAATCTGGCGACTGTTAACCTTCATTAACGCAACGGTCAGGCATTCAGGGTCAGGCCGCGATTAGCGGACTTTGGGGCTGCGTTTACCGTAAAGAATTTTGCGGCAAACGGGGTTCCCCATTTCGAGAAACCCCATCAGTAAGAGGAGAGCCATCCCGCTACACGGCAGAATGGCTCAGCCGTTTATCAGCTGCGATATTCCGCTTCCGCTGCGTCAAAGCGCTGCTGCGCTGCGGTGGAAGGTGCTTTACCGATCAGGCTGAAGATCACAATGGCAATACTGCCGAACAGGAAGCCAGGGATGATTTCGTACAGCTCCGCATAGCCGTAGTTTTTCCACAGCAGAACGGTAGCCGCACCAACGATCATCCCGGCCAGCGCGCCGTTGCGGGTCATACGGCGCCAGATCAGCGAGAACAGCACCACCGGACCAAACGCGGCACCGAAGCCCGCCCAGGCGTAGCTGACCAGGCCAAGTACGCGGTTGTTCGGGTTTGCGGCCAGCGCAATTGCCACCACGGCCACCAGCAGCACCATCAGGCGACCTACCCATACCAGCTCACGCTGGCTGGCTTTTTTACGCAGGAAGTTTTTATACAGATCTTCCGTCAGCGCGCTGGAGCACACCAGCAGCTGGCAGCTCAGCGTTGACATTACCGCAGCCAGAATCGCCGACAGCAGCACGCCGGCAATCCACGGGTTAAACAGAATACGCGTCAGCTCAATAAAGATGCGCTCGCCGTTTTCATTAACCCCGGCAGCCAGCTCCGGATGGTTCTGGAAGAAGGCAATTCCGAAGAAGCCAACTGCGACCGCACCGGCCAGGCACAGGATCATCCAGGTCATGCCGATACGGCGCGCCGTACGGATAGAACGATGAGAATCCGCCGCCATAAAGCGGGCCAGAATATGCGGCTGGCCGAAGTAGCCCAGGCCCCAGCCCAGTAACGAAATCACCGCCACGAAGTTCAGGTTCTTCAGCATATCGAGGTTAGCCATGCTTTTGGCCTCAATCACCTGCAGCGAGTCACCCAGTCCACCAACGGCAATAATGACGATCACCGGCGTGAGGATCAGCGCAAAAATCATCAGGCTGGCCTGCACGGTATCGGTCCAGCTCACCGCCAGGAACCCACCGACGAAGGTGTAAACGATGGTGGCGGCCGCACCGGCCCACAGCGCCGTTTCATAGCTCATGCCGAAGGTGCTTTCAAACAGACGAGCACCCGCTACAACGCCGGAGGCGCAGTAAATAGTGAAGAACACCAGGATAACCAGCGCTGAGATCACCCGCAGCAGTTTGCTGCTATCCTCAAAGCGACTGGAGAAGAAGTCTGGCAGGGTCAGCGCGTTGTCATGATGCTCGGTCTGCACGCGCAGACGTCCGGCAACGATTTTCCAGTTCAGCCAGGCACCCAGCGTCAGCCCGATGGCGATCCAGCTCTCTGAGATACCGGAGATAAAAATCGCGCCCGGCAGGCCCATCAGCAGCCAGCCGCTCATATCAGACGCACCGGCGGAAAGCGCGGTCACCACGCTGCCGAGGCTGCGCCCGCCCAGAATGTAATCGTCAAAGTTTTTTGTTGAGCGGTAGGCGATAAAGCCAATCAACACCATGCCAAGAATATAAACACAAAAGGTCACCACCATTGGTGTACTTACAGTCATTCAGGTTCTCCACTTATTATTCGTTTCCGTAGCGGTCAGGCTGCAAGGCGTTTACTGCCCAAAGGTGCAATAACAGCAGCATCGCAAGAGGGTGGCTTCCTGCCGGGGGCGGTATCCTGCCGTAAACGGCTACGGCGCACAATCGATTTAACACACTTCACACAGCCATTTCACCCGGTAGCAACCGCCAAATGTCAACAGGTTGCACTGAGTCACATTTAAGCGGGTTGCACCCGCACAGCAACCTCATTAAAACCAGGGTTTACGCGGCATTCATACCTGGCGGGATTCTTGCAGCAATAACCATGCCGCTTTTTTTTACGTTAACAAAAGGCCGATTTTAAAGAGTGAGGAAAAGGTCACATTTAACGAGGTTGCACAAAGTTGCAACATCAGTGATATTGCTCGCTATTGTTTATTCTCTCTGATTCAGGAGCTTTCAGGCATGGGCACAACCACCATGGGCGTAAAACTGGATGACGCCACACGCGACCGCATTAAACAGGCCGCCCAGCGTATTGACCGCACGCCACACTGGCTAATTAAGCAGGCCATTTTTAACTATCTTGAGCAGGTTGAGCAGGGCCAGTCCCTGCCCGAGCTGGTCGCCGGTCAGGTTCCCGCTGAGGAAGAAGAACGTCCGCAGGAAGAGACGCACCAGCCATTCCTCGACTTTGCCGAAAGCGTTTTGCCTCAGTCCGTTGCTCGCGCGGCTATCACCTCGGCCTGGCGTCGCCCGGAAACCGAAGCGGTGCCGATGCTGCTGGATCAGGCGCGCCTTCCTGCCGCCCTGGCAAAATCGACCTATGAGCTGGCGCATCAGCTGGCAAATAAACTTCGGCACCAAAAAAGTGCAGGCGGGCGCGCCGGAATGGTGCAAAACCTGCTGCAGGAGTTCTCCCTCTCCTCTCAGGAAGGCGTGGCGCTGATGTGCCTGGCGGAAGCGCTGCTGCGTATTCCCGATAAGCCCACGCGCGATGCACTGATCCGCGACAAAATCAGCAATGGCAACTGGCATTCACATCTGGGCCGCAGCCCGTCAATGTTCGTTAATGCCGCCACCTGGGGCCTGCTGTTTACAGGCCGCCTGGTGTCGACCCACAATGAAGCCAACCTCTCCCGCTCGCTGAACCGTATTATCGGTAAAAGCGGTGAGCCGCTGATCCGTAAAGGCGTGGATATGGCAATGCGGCTGATGGGCGAACAGTTCGTCACCGGTGAAACCATCGCCGAAGCGCTGGCTAACGCCCGCAAGCTGGAAGAGAAAGGCTTCCGCTACTCCTACGATATGCTCGGAGAAGCGGCCCTGACCGCCCGTGATGCCAAAGCCTACCTGCTCTCCTACCAGCAGGCGATCCACGCCATCGGTAAAGCCTCGAACGGTCGTGGCATTTATGAAGGCCCGGGTATCTCAATCAAGCTGTCTGCGCTGCATCCGCGCTACAGCCGCGCGCAGTACGAGCGGGTGATGGACGAACTGTACCCGGTGCTAAAATCCCTCACCCTGCTGGCGCGTTCCTACGACATCGGCATTAATATCGATGCTGAAGAGGCCGACCGGCTGGAGCTGTCGCTCGATCTGCTGGAAAAACTGTGCTTTGAGCCGGAACTGGAAGGCTGGAACGGTATCGGCTTTGTCATTCAGGCCTATCAGAAACGCTGCCCGATGGTGATCGATGCACTGACCGATCTGGCGCAGCGCAGCCGTCGCCGTCTGATGATCCGCCTGGTCAAAGGCGCTTACTGGGACAGCGAAATCAAACGTGCTCAGGTCGACGGACTGGAAGGCTACCCGGTTTACACCCGTAAGGTGTACACCGACATCGCCTATATCGCCTGCGCCCGCAAGCTGCTGGCGGTGCCCAATCTGATTTATCCGCAGTTTGCTACCCATAACGCCCACACGCTGGCGGCCATCTATCAACTGGCGGGCAACAACTACTATCCGGGCCAGTACGAGTTCCAGTGCCTGCACGGTATGGGCGAACCGCTGTACGAGCAGGTGGTGGGAAAAGTGGCGGACGGCAAGCTGAATCGCCCCTGCCGTATCTATGCCCCGGTCGGCACCCATGAAACCCTGCTGGCCTATCTGGTGCGTCGCCTGCTGGAAAACGGCGCGAACACCTCCTTCGTTAACCGCATTGCCGACACCAGCCTGCCGCTGGATGAGCTGGTTGCCGATCCGGTTGAGGCGGTGGAAAAACTGGCGCAGGCCGAAGGTGCCGTTGGCCTGCCGCATCCAAAAATCCCGCTGCCGCGCGAGCTGTACGGTACGCAGCGGCAGAACTCCGCCGGGCTGGATCTGGCCAACGAACACCGTCTGGCCTCGCTTTCCAGCGCCCTGCTGAACAGCGCCAGCGAGAGCTGGCAGGCCGCGCCGCTGATCGACGCGCCGCTGGAAACCGGCGACAGCCTGCCGGTAATTAACCCCGCAGAGCCGCTGGATATCGTCGGCCACGTGCGCCACGCCACGCCGGGAGAAGTCTCTGCCGCACTGGATGCGGTGGTCAACGTCGGCCCGATCTGGTTCGCCACCCCACCGCAGGAGCGCGCGGCGATCCTCGAACGCGCGGCGATCCTGATGGAAGGCCAGATGCAGACGCTGATCGGCATTCTGGTGCGTGAAGCCGGGAAAACCTTCAGCAACGCCATCGCCGAAGTGCGCGAGGCGGTGGATTTCCTGCACTACTACGCCGGACAGGTACGCGACGACTTTGACAATGAAACCCACCGTCCGCTGGGACCGGTGGTCTGCATCAGCCCGTGGAACTTCCCGCTGGCCATCTTCAGCGGGCAAATCGCCGCCGCGCTGGCCGCGGGTAACAGCGTGCTGGCCAAACCGGCCGAGCAAACCCCGCTCATCGCCGCACGCGCAGTGGCGATCCTGCATGAAGCGGGCGTGCCGCAGGGCGCGCTCCAGCTGCTGCCGGGCACCGGTGAAACCGTCGGCGCGCAGCTGACCCAGGATAACCGAGTGCGCGGCGTGATGTTTACCGGCTCGACCGCCGTTGCCACCCTGCTACAGCGCGGGCTGGCGGGACGCCTCGATCCGCAGGGCCGCCCGACGCCGCTGATTGCCGAAACCGGCGGTATGAATGCGATGATCGTGGATTCCTCGGCGCTAACCGAGCAGGTGGTCACCGATATCGTTGCTTCCGCCTTTGACAGCGCCGGTCAACGCTGTTCGGCGCTGCGTCTGCTCTGCGTGCAGGAAGATGTTGCCGATCACACCCTGACCATGCTGCGCGGCGCGATGGCCGAATGCCGTATGGGCAACCCTGAACGATTCTCCACCGACATCGGCCCGGTGATCGATGCCGAGGCGAAGGCCAACATCGACCAGCATATTCAGTCGATGCGCAGCAAAGGCTTTACCGTATTCCAGTCCGCGCAGCAGCAGGTGCAGGACAGCCGCGAATGGCGGACCGGGACCTTTGTACAGCCGACGCTGATCGAGCTGGGCAGCGTAACTGACCTGACGCGCGAGATCTTCGGCCCGGTGCTGCACGTGGTGCGCTTTGCCCGCAACGCCCTGCCGCAGGTGATTGAGCAGATTAATGCCTCCGGCTATGGCCTGACGCTGGGCGTGCATACCCGCATCGATGAAACCATCGGTCAGGTGACGCAGAAGGCTCACGTCGGCAACCTCTACGTTAACCGCAATATGGTCGGCGCAGTGGTCGGCGTACAGCCGTTCGGCGGTGAAGGTCTGTCCGGCACCGGACCGAAAGCCGGTGGGCCGCTGTATCTGTATCGCCTGCTGTCGTACCGCCCGGACGATGCGCTGCAAACCACGCTTAACCGCCAGGACCGCCTCAGCCCACCGGATACGCAGCTGCGCCCGGAACTATTGACCGCGCATCAGGCGCTAAGCGAGTGGGCAACCGACCGCAAGGATCTGGCAGCGCTGTGCGCGCGCTACGCTGAACTGGGCCAGGGCGGCACCGTACGCCTGCTGCCGGGGCCAACCGGCGAGCGCAATACCTTTACCCTGCTGCCGCGCGAACGGGTGCTGTGTATTGCCGATAACGAGGAGGATACGCTGGTTCAGTTGGCAGCGGTCACCGCCGTCGGTAGCCAGGCGCTGTGGCAGGATGATGAGCTGCATCGCGCGCTGTGGCAGCAGCTTCCTTCGGCGGTGCAGCAGCGAATTACGCTGGCTGACCGACCGCTGGAACAGGGGGAGTATGATGCGGCGATCTATCACGGCGATGCCGATCAGCTGCGTACGCTCTGCGAGGCCATTGCCGCGCGGGACGGCGCGATTGTGTCGGTTCAGGGCTTTGCACGTGGAGAAACCAATCTGCTGCTGGAACGACTGCTGCACGAGCGCTCGCTGAGTGTGAATACAGCCGCCGCCGGCGGTAACGCCAGCCTGATGACCATCGGTTAATCACTGCCGATTAAAAAAACCGGCACGGCCTTTAAGGACCGTGCCGGTTTTCAACAACAGGTTTAACGTCAGGTGAAAGACGATACAGGTTTAAAACGGATGATAGGCAAACAGCGCCGGGGCACCGCCGGTATGCACAAAAACAATCGGCCCTTCACGACGGAAACGATTCTGAGCAATACCGTCAATCAGCCCCGCCATCGCCTTACCGGTGTAAACCGGATCGAGGAAAATCCCCTCCAGCCGCGCCAGCAGTTTTACCGCTTCCAGGCCTTCTTCATTCGGTACGCCATACTTAGGTGCAAAATAGTCATCCCACAGGGTAATTTCCGCACTGCTATTCAGTTCCAGCGACTGCGCCACCTGCTGACGAAGTAATTCCACTTTCGGCAGCTGAGCAGCCACCTTGCGGGAAACCGTAACGCCAACCAGTTCGGTATCCGGCAGCAACTGCTCCAGGCCGACCGCCAGTCCGGCATGGGTCCCGGCACTGCCGGATGCCACCACTACCGCCGCAAAATCCACTACGCCTTCGCTCTGGTGGGCAATTTCCTGCGCACATTCAACGTAGCCCAGCGCCCCCAGGGCACTTGAGCCGCCCACCGGAATACTGTACGGACGGAATCCCTGTGCTTCCAGCAGCGTGGCCTGTTCTTCCAGCTGCGCGTCGGGGTTGTGCAGCGCATCCACCATCACCACTTCCGTATTCATCAATTCCAGCAGCAGGCGGTTACCGTTGCTGAGGTAGTTTTCTGCACGGGTATCGATGGGATTTTCCAGCAGCGCCACGCATTTCAAACCCAGTTTTGCCGCCACTGCCGCCGTCTGGCGAACGTGGTTAGACTGGATAGCGCCGGCGGTAACCAGCACGTCAGCACCATTGCGCAGCGCATCGGCGGCGAGAAACTCCAGCTTTCTGAGCTTGTTGCCCCCCAGCGCCACTGGCGTAACGTCATCACGTTTGATGAAAATATTGCGCCCCAGATAGTCTGAAAGACGGGGTAAATGCTCCAGCGGCGTTGGAGCACCCAGCAGCTCAACACGGGGAAAATTAACAAGATTATGTAAGGACAACGCGGCCTCCGCGAGATGTACGTTCGAATTATTCCTTAGTGTTGCAGAAGATAGCGATCGGGTCATCTTTCATTTGGTGATAACTCAATGCCAGGCTGAATAACGGTGAAAAAAAATTACAGCTCAGATCACACTTTTCACAGCGGCTGCTCCATAATTCAGATCCCGAACTGATGAAAAATGGAACAAGGATATGCGCAATCCCACGCTGTTGCAGTTTTTTCACTGGTACTATCCCGATGGCGGCAAGCTGTGGCCTGAAGTGGTTGATAAGGCCCCCAGTCTGGCTGAAATGGGCGTAACCGCTGTTTGGTTACCCCCGGCGTATAAAGGCGAGTCCGGCGGGTATTCCGTTGGTTACGATACTTACGATCTGTTCGATTTAGGCGAATTCGAGCAGAAGGGTTCAAGAGCCACTAAGTACGGTGATAAAGAGCAGCTGCTGGCTGCAACCGAAGCGCTAAAGTCCCATGGGATAGGGGTCATTCTGGATGTGGTGCTTAACCACAAAATGGGCGCGGATGAAAAGGAACGGGTGCAGATCAACCGCGTGAATCCCGACAATCGCGAAGAGATTGATGATGAGGTGATCGAAGCCGAAGCCTGGACCCGCTTCACCTTCCCGGTTCGTGAGGGAAAATATTCAAAATTTGTCTGGGATTACAAATGTTTTAGCGGCGTCGACCATATTGAAAACCCCGATGAGAACGGCGTATTCAAGATTGTGAACGACTACACCGGTGAGGGCTGGAACGAACAGGTCGACGATGAGCTGGGCAACTTTGACTATTTGATGGGTGCCAATATCGACTTTCGCAACCATGCGGTAACCGAGGAGCTGAAGTACTGGGCGCGCTGGGTGATGGAGCAAATCCCTGCCACCACCGGCTTCCGACTGGACGCGGTGAAGCATATTCCGGCCTGGTTCTATAAAGAGTGGATTGAGCACGTGCAGGAGGTCAACGACGAGCCGCTGTTCATCGTTGCCGAATACTGGTCGCATGAGCTGGACAAGCTGCAACAGTATATTGACCAGGTGGACGGCAAAACCATGCTGTTTGATGCCCCGCTGCAAATGAATTTCCATCACGCCTCGCAGCAGGGTTCCGATTACGATCTGAGCCAGATCTTTACCGACACGCTGGTCGCGGCCGATCCGTGGCATGCGGTAACCATTGTCGCCAACCATGATACCCAGCCGTTGCAGGCGCTGGAGGCCCCGGTCGATCCATGGTTCAAACCGCTGGCCTACGCGCTGATTTTGCTGCGGGAAAACGGCGTTCCCGCGCTGTTCTATCCCGATCTTTACGGTGCCAGCTATCAGGATGAGGGCGGCGACGGCGAACAGTATGAGATTGAGATGCCGGTGGTGGCGGAGCTTGAATCACTGATTCGTGCCCGCCAACTGTATGCGCACGGCGTACAGACCGAGTGGTTCGATCACGCCAACTGCGTCGCCTTTGCGCGCAGCGGCACGGAGGAACTGCCGGGATGCGTTGTGATCATGTCCAACGGGGATGAGGGGGAGAAAGTACTGGAGCTGGGTGAGAATTTTGCCGGTAAGCGCTGGTTTGATTATCTCGGCCACCGCGAGGAGCAGGTTGAAAGTGACGAGAACGGTGTCGCGACGTTCCGCTGTAATCCGGGCAGCGTGAGCGTGTGGGTACTGGAATAGTGTAGCGGCTCCTCGCGCAGCCAATAACTACACGCTTTTCTCGCTGTTGAATTGGTTGTTGGGGTTCAGCCTCTGCTGCTGCTTCAGGGCGGTCCTCGCGCCGCGTTGCGGTACCCTCGGTTACGCCATTGCGCCGACCGGATCGGCCAGGATTGAACGTCCCTGTTCAAACCTGACCTGACGCCAACATCCGTGTTGTCGTCTCCTGGCGTAATGGCTCCACCTCAGCGCTGTGGATGCCCTTACGCAGCAGCAGAGGCTGTCCCCGTTAATCATTTCATCGCTTTTAGATTTTCAGGCATCACGGAATTTTGACAGCAGGCTGGCCGTGCCCCCGAGAGGGCAATCCACAGCGCTGAACGCAGAGAGGAAGCCAGGATTTGGCCACACGGACGTGGCCGAAAGTCACAGCCGCGCAGGACGCGCGTCTGTGACGGTCCGAACGGCTGACGAACGGAGTGAAGGAACCGCAACGCGGCGCGAGGACCGCCCTCTCGGGGGCAAGGCCAGCCAGCGCTAACTCCCGACGCGGCAGACAACACAGCACTGGCACACTATCTCAGCAAGCACCAGGCTCAACCCGGATCAGTTCGCCCGGTTAAACACACCGCTGTAGTGCTTACCACTCTTCGTGGCAGTCGGTTCAGCCGCAGCCTGTGCAGCAGCCGGAGCAGCATTATCCGCCAGCGCCTTCTGGCACTCCGCGGTCGGCTGATTCACCTTGCTCAACGTCAGCTTATCGTAATGCAAAACGCTGCCTTCCAGCTCCAGCGGCATCACCCGGGACTGGTTATTGATGTTCACCCAGTCACCATCAAGCAGAGTGGTCTTGCCCGGTTTAGCAATCACCCGCTGCCACTGACGGCAGTCAAGCGTATCGCCCGCGGCGGTAATAATCAGGCTGGCACGTGCTTCGGGGCTGACCAGCCCTTTCTGCGGGCCCATCGTCTGCCAGTTACCCACCAGCGATGCCGGCGGTGGCGTTTTCACCGCGCTGCTGTAACCTTCCAGCTGCGCACAACCGCTCAACGCGGTAACGGCCAGCCCTGCAATAATCCAGTTTTTCATGTTTTTCCCTGCTTTATGAATCTCGCGCTACGTTATAATTAATTCCCGCTGTGCCGCAAGTCCGATCGCCAGTTCACGACCGATTTCTGCCCTTTTCACCCCGCCTGCACCCGCACCGCACCTTTCCTTTTCCCGCTTGCCCCGTGTACACTGGCGGCCGAAATTACCCAGGCAGGACCGCTATGAAAACCGTTGAAGAATATTACGCCATTGCTAAAGACCTGTTCCTTGAGGCACATCCGGAACTGAAATCAGGCATTGAAAACCTCACAGCAGAGCAGGCGGCAAGCGTTGGCATGAGCATCGAGCAGCTCCAGGCGCTGCAAAAAGATCGCGCCTACGCGGCCTACGTGCGCGAGAAAAAACTGGACGGTGTGCTGTTTGCCATTCAACTGGCCGAGCCGGATAAAGCCGTGATGGTGGAAGCGATTGAAACCTATCTGCGCTCGCATGCTGAAGCGCTGGGATTAAGCTGGGAAGAGTTTTGTATTCAGAACGAACTGTGATCGGTCGATCCTCCCGAACAGACGCGTCAACACGCCTGTTCGGGGGTCGTAGCGCTTAACCGGCCAGGCGGGAACCCGACGTTGCCGCCAGTTCATCCTCGCGGAATGCTTCTCGCCTTACGCTAAAACCATCGTACCAACGACATTCAACCATACCGCTGGCAACACCCGTCACAATCATCACGGGTCCACCATCCTTGTGCTGCACTTCATTACTGATTATAAACATCACAAAGCACCTCCCTTCCGGTTAAAAGACAGAATAGTTATAGCATCTTGTTGATTTCGATGCTGTTAACTGGAGGTAAACAAATTGTTAAATGCAAATAAGCAGTTAAAAACTCGATAAATAAAAAAAATGAATAAGTTTTGCAGGTTTCGTTTATGTGAACCAGCTCTCACTTACACTTAGATTTTGCAACCTTCACAGTCAGCTTCATCGCCTAAGTCGGCCGGCAATTCTGCGGCTTTTTTCTCTGCGTTGGCTTCCGCCTGCTCCAGCTGCGCATCAATATCAAATTCAAAAATATCGTCTTTCATCACATTGCTCCCACATTGGTAAAAAAAACGGACCCGCCTGGCGAGTCCGCAAGCCGCACGTTATACCGATTAGCCGCGCACTCTGGCAATCAAATTTACCAGCGACAGCACAATCGACCCCACGATAAACCCGATAACCAGATTGGCCCCGTTGGAAGCCAGCGCGGCAACCACGGCACCCAAATCAGCACTGTACCCCTCAATGGCATGATGCAGGAACGGCACTCCGTGCACGATAATGCCGCCGCCGACCAGAAACATCGCCACGGTTCCTACCACGGTCAGAATTTTCATCAGCCACGGTGCCGTCGCCAGCAGTACACCGCCCACCGATTTCGCCAGGGCCGAACTTTTTTTCTGCAGCCAGTAGCCAAGGTCGTCAATTTTCACAATCGCCGCCACAATGCCGTAAACGCCGACGGTGACCAGAATCGCGATCCCGGACAAAATCAAAACCTGATTCAGCAGCGGAGCTTCCGAGACGATCCCTAAAGTGATCGCCACAATTTCCGCAGAGAGAATAAAGTCGGTGCGGATAGCCCCCTGCACCTTTTTCTTCTCGAAGGCCGCCGGGTCCTGCTGCGCCACCTTCAGCAAACGCTGCTCTCGGGCCTCCGGGGTTTCATCACTTTTGCTTTTGTGCAGGCTGTGCAGCACCTTTTCCACCCCTTCATAACAGAGGTAGGCACCGCCAATCATCAGCAGCGGCGTAATTGCCCAGGGCGCAAAAGCGCTGATCACCAGCGCCAGCGGCACCAGGATGAGCTTATTGAGGAATGAGCCTTTGGCCACGCCCCACACCACCGGGAGCTCACGATTGGCTTTCACCCCGCTAACCTGCTGCGCATTAAGAGACAGGTCATCCCCCAGTACACCCGCGGTTTTCTTTGCCGCTACTTTTCCCATTACCGAAATATCATCAAGCAGCGTGGCAATATCATCCAGCAAGCTCAGTAAGCTACTTCCCGCCAAAGTGTGATTCCTTATTCATGTTCATCATGTTGACAGCAGGGGCACCGCTCAATCTCCAGCACCGCCATATCGGCAATACCTTCGCAGTCCCACTCAACGCGCACTAGCTGACCCTGTCGCTCGGTGTGGTGCAGATACTTGCTTACCGGGCTTTCGGTCATCCCGGTTATTTCCTCCGTGGCAATCAGCCGATCGCCGACGAAAATACGCGCCGTCGCCCGGGTGTTGACCATCCGTTCACCGCTTAGTTGATATAAACGCTTTACCGTCAGTTTGACACTGGCCATATTTCGCCCTGCGCTTCGCCGTAGAAAGTGGGGGTGATCTAAACAATTATGCGTAACAAGTGCAAATTTTGTAAAAAAAATCCCTGTCCTGAAGAAAAACATTTCCCTATTCCGCGTTAAAAAACGAGAATTTAGCGCTGCAATTACTCAACCGGACTGAGCTATTAACATGAAGTTGCGTCGTATTCCTGCCTGGCTGCCGCTGCTGGCGGCATTGTTCTCTCTCTATTTTATCTGGGGTTCAACCTATCTGGTTATCCGTATCGGTGTGGAAAGCTGGCCGCCAATGATGATGGCCGGGCTGCGATTCCTGCTGGCGGGCGTTGTGCTGATGGCGATTCTGCTGCTGCGCGGGGAAAAACTACCGTCTCTTAAAGCCACAAAAAATGCGGCGATTATCGGCGTTTTACTGCTGGCGATGGGTAACGGCGCGGTCACCGTGGCCGAACATCAGCACGTCCCTTCCGGACTGGCAGCGGTGATGGTGGCGACCGTGCCGCTGTTCGCCATGTGCTTTAGCCGCATGTTTGGCATTCAGACCCGCTGGATTGAATGGGTGGGGATCGGCGTGGGGCTGGTGGGGATACTGCTGCTCAACAGCGGTGGACACATGGCCGGTAATCCGTGGGGAGCCCTGATGATTCTTGCGGGTTCAATGACCTGGGCGTTCGGTTCCGTTTGGGGCTCACGCATTGAACTGCCGCAGGGAATGATGGCAGGAGCCGTTGAGATGCTGTCGGCGGGAATTGTGCTGCTGCTTGCCAGCACGCTGAGCGGTGAGCATCTGACCGGAACGCCCACACTGCCGGGCATTCTGGCGCTGGGCTATCTCAGCCTGTTTGGTTCGATTATCGCCATCAACGCCTATATGTTCCTGATCCGCAATGTCACCCCGGCAGTGGCGACCAGCTATGCCTATGTTAATCCGGTGGTGGCGGTGCTGTTGGGTATTGGCTTTGCCGGGGAAACGCTCTCTTCGCGTGAATGGCTGGCGCTGGCGATCATCGTATTTGCGGTGGTACTGGTCACGTTGGGAAAATACCTGTTCCCGGCAAAACCCGTGATCAAACCCATCAGCCGGGATTAACCGTTAAAGTTGATGAATACCTTTTTCATCGATCTCGCCGTTGCCTTCAGCGGCGCAGATCCACTCTTCAAGTCGGGCGCTCAGCGCCTGTTCTTCCAGCCGCGTTTTACCGCGCAGCGAACACTCCCAGACCAGCAGCACCTTCCAGCCGCCGTCGGTCAGTTCAGCAATATAGCGTTTATCGCGCGCCACGTTACTGTCTATTTTCCCCATCCAGAACGCCGTGCGCGTGGCGGGCATCTTGAATAAGTGGCAATGATGATGGTGCCAGAAGCAGCCGTGAACAAAAATGATTGCCCGGTAGTCCGGCAAAACAAAATCGGGCCTGCCGGGCAGCGACTTATCCTGCGCCCGAAAAGTGATGTCCAGCTCGCCCAGCAGCTCCGCCACACGCTGTTCAATCGCGGTGTCGCGGGTTCGAATCGCTCGCATATTTTTACTACGCACGTCGGGTTTATGTACGTCAGCCATCCTGATCTTCCTTTGGCAACAACGTTTGAGTATAGCGCTTTATTGTCGCGCAGGATGCCTCTACACTTAGCCAAAATTCCAGTTAATATGGACCTGATTTAATGAGCACCGTTGAACGAGATAAACTCACCCTGCCGAAAGGCGCGAATAAACTGCTGCTGCACTCCTGCTGCGCCCCCTGTTCTGGTGAAGTGATGGAAGCCCTGCAGGTATCAGGCATTGATTACACCATCTTCTTCTACAACCCGAATATTCATCCTCAGAAAGAGTACCTGCTGCGCAAAGAGGAAAATATCCGCTTTGCCGAGCAGCACGGTATTCCGTTTGTCGATGCCGACTACGACACCGACAATTGGTTTGCGCGGGCAAAAGGCATGGAGTGGGAACCGGAGCGCGGTGTGCGCTGCACCATGTGTTTTGATATGCGTTTTGAGCGCACCGCGCTTTACGCCTATGAGAACGGTTTTCCGGTCATCTCCAGTTCGCTGGGTATTTCACGCTGGAAGAACATGCAGCAGATTAACGACTGCGGCGATCGGGCGGCCGCGCCTTATGAGGGCATCAGCTACTGGGATTACAACTGGCGCAAAAAAGGCGGCGCGGCGCGCATGATCGAAATCAGCAAGCGCGAGCGGTTTTACCAGCAGGAATACTGCGGCTGCGTCTATTCGCTGCGCGACAGCAATCTGCATCGCAAAAGCCAGGGCCGACCGTTAATTAAACTGGGCGTGCTGTATTACGGTGATGAAGACGCAGAGGGTAAATCGTAAATTATCGCCTGATGACGATAATCACTGCGGGAGTGAGACAGGCGCAGCGGTAAGAGCGTTGTCAGAGACAGCAGTGAGACAATCACCCAGTGAATGGCACAGGCACAGTGACAAACCGTCGGTGCATGAATTGTTCAAAACACTGAAATAGAGATAAACATAACGCCCCTCACAACGAGGGGCGTTAATCGCAGCGGATACGCGAAACTTCCTCAGCGTTTACTTTTTCTTTTTACTCTTTTTCAGCAGCGCACGAACCTGCTTCAGTTCTGCTGCGCTCAGCTGTTCTGACAGTTCTTCAGCAGTATCCTGATTGTCCACTTCCGGTTCTTTTGCCCCTTCAAGCGTGATCAGCAGACGGCGGGTCACTTCCTGACTGACCGAAGTCTGGTTTTCCAGCGCAATGGCTTTCAGTGTTTCTTTTAATACAGGATCGATCTTTAACGTCAGGCTTACTGTCTCAGTCATTGTTGAATCTCCTGATAAATTTACACATCAAATTAGCCTGTTAAGCTAAATTTAACCATACTGTCATAAAAATTTAATATATTAGTGGCTAACCGCAAATTCAGCCAATACCTGCCGATCCGTGCCGCAGAAATCGCCCTGCAGTTCCGCACAGAGTTTTGCCATATAGGCCACTAAGAAATCAGCATTGATTTCTGCCAGACGTTTGCCTTCGGCGGTCTGCATAGTTTGCGGCAGCTTAAGCAGCTTTTTCTGGAAGTGATCCAGCGCCCATTCGGCATCATCCAGCGGCCTTTCACGGGCCAGGGGATCATGACTGTCAAACAACGAACGCCCCAGCGCACCGGAGACATAAAACACCCGCGCCAGGCCAATAGCCCCCAGAGATTCCAGCCGATCCGCATCCTGTACGATTTTTGCTTCCAGCGTTTCTGGCGTCACGGCGGCGCTAAAGCTATGGGCGTGAACCGCGTGCATTACGGCGGCAATTTTTTCTGAAGGAAAGTCCGGAAACTCCGTCAGCAGAACCCGCCGGGCTTCTTCCGCCGCCTGGGCAGAGGCCAGATGCCGCTCCGGATGATTTTTCGGTAAGTTAACAATGTCGTGAAAATAGCAGCTGGTCAAAACCACCAGCGGGTCGGCCTCGCTTCCCTGCATAATGCGCTGTGCGGTTTGCCATACGCGCGCCAGATGAGCCACATCATGCGCTTTGTCTTCTTTCTGCCAGCTCTGATGCAGCCACTGTTCGAAGCGCGATTGCCAGGTGTTCAGCATAATAGACTCTCCTTCATTCTTTGGACTTGTTGAGATCTCAGCGGCAATAAGCCACTGCAACGTGCTGCGTCAACGCGATAAAAATGCGACCCTCATCACTATATAGTGCATGTATTCATTATGTTACAGCCTGAATGCAGGCTGATGTATTCAGCTGCTAATTCATGCTGATTAAAAATCACCCAAATCATTAAGCAGTCATAATACAGGCCAAAGGTAACGAAACGTTTCACCTGCCATCGTGTGCAGAGGATTATCGTTTGCGTTGTGCTGGTCTCTCCAGGTATGCTCCACACTTTTCTGAATATTTTAAAAATGCCGCTACGCTTTAAGACATTGTAATTAAGCAACATGTAAAATATGTTACGCTGCAAAAATGACGTCGGGTCGCTACCCGAATACGGCAATTCAACTGCCAGCATAGCGTCATCAGTGGCGTTTTATCTTTCCGTTTTTTTTATTAAATTTTACTGATGTTTTACCAAAAAAATGCCCCTGATTGGTGTTAAAGGTTTAAGTTAGGAGTTCTCCGCATTGTGTTTTCATTTTAACTATGTAGCTGGTTTGGTTGAGAAAGATATAGAGGTTATCCCATGAAAGAACGCCCGATTCTGTTCAGCGATCAACGGGTGCGCGCCCTGCTATCTGGCCGTCAAAGCCAGACCCGGCGCATCATGAAATCCCAACCTTTCGGACCGGTTCAGGATAATCATGAAGGCTGTTACGGCATTGATGTAAAGCGTAACCACCTGCAAGGAAACCTGGTAATGAGCATGGAGAACATCAGCCACCACAGCCCGCACGGCCAGCCGGGCGATCGGTTATGGGTGCGAGAAACCTGGCGCGGGCCGGTTATTGCCCCCGAAGACGTTGCACGCTATCAACAGGACCCGGCGGCGTTCAGGGACCGTAAGTATTGCCGCTACCGGGCCGATACCAGTACCTGGGGAAGTGAAGATGGCATCGGTCATCCCGGCTGGCAGGCTGGTATTCATATGCCGCGCTGGGCCAGCCGTATTGACCTGCTGATCACCCGCCTGCGCGTGGAAAAAATCCAGGACATCAGTGATGATGACATCGTCGCTGAAGGTGTGCAGTTCGACAGCCATTTTTTAAATAACTTCTTTACCATGCAAAGCGAAACCGACTCCCCAAAAGAAGCCTACCGCAAGGCATGGACCGCGCAGTATGGCGGTACAAGTTGGGAAGTGAACCCCTGGGTCTGGGTCATCGATTTTGAGCGAGTCTGAGCGTTGTGAATGATGCGCGACGCTGAAGTTTTTCAGCGTCGTTTGCGCTTCATCACAGACAATTCCTAATATAACTGGTTGAATATCCCCCTCAATTTGCCATCATTTTTGGCAACTTTCATCAGCATCGCACCCGTCAGCCGCTCAAATTTCATGCAATGTGTATTAACCCGTTGCAGCATTTGTGCGGCTGCGGCATGGTGTAAGAGGAATTCATTACCGCATGGGGGCAATATCAGCATGATCAAATGGCCGTGGAAAAGCGATGATGACGCAGCGACCAGTGGATTACCCTGGCAACAGGCGCTTGAGATCCCCCTGCTGGCTCCGCTCAATGAAGATGAACGCCAGACACTGATCGCGCTCGCCGCACGCTTTTTGCGCCAGAAACGTCTTGTTGGCTTACAGAATCTTGAACTGGACGAGTTGAAACGCTGTCGTCTGGCACTGTTGTTTTGCCTTCCCGTGCTCAACCTCGGCTACGACTGGCTGGATGGATTTCTGGAAGTGCTGGTTTACCCTACCCCTTTTATGGTTGATGACGAATGGCAGGATGAGTTTGGCCTGGTTCACCGCGAACGCATGGTGCAGTCCGGTCAGAGCTGGGAACAGGGCCCGATCGTCCTTAACTGGCTGGATATTCAGGATTCTTTTGACCGCTCCGGTTATAACCTGGTGATCCACGAGGTGGCACACAAGCTGGACGCACACGGCAGCGGCGAGTCAACCGGTATTCCGGCCATGGCACTCCGTGACGTTGCCGGTTGGGAGCGCGATATGCTGGCGGCGATGAACGCGATTCAGGAAGAGGTTGACCTTGTTGGAGAAAACGCCGCGACCATTGATGCCTATGCGGCCAGCGATCCCGCGGAATGCTTCGCCGTGCTGTCGGAGTATTTCTTCAGTGCCCCGGAACTGCTGCTGGTAAGATTCCCGCAGGTTTACGAGCGGCTGCGCCAGTTTTATCGCCAGGACCCCTATCAGCGTTTGGAACTCACGTTAGAACAGCAAAACCCGGATGGAATTGTGCATTAAAACAACGGACTGCTGCAAACTACGCCATTCAGATAGCACCGCTACTTTTGCTGTTGACAGGCAACAGGCAGATCGCTAATATGCGCCTCGTTCAAACGATTCCTCTGTAGTTCAGTCGGTAGAACGGCGGACTGTTAATCCGTATGTCACTGGTTCGAGTCCAGTCAGAGGAGCCATATTTAGAGAAGCCCGCTTAAGGAAACTTAAGCGGGCTTTTTGCTATGCGCGAAACAACCGCCTGGATGCTGTTCGCGGCTGTGATACCGGCACACAAACTCAACGTGAAACCCCTCCTGGCGTTAAGCATCAGTGAACTATACGCGGCCTGCGCGTAGCGTTTTTTCTAAAGCCAGCGCCGCAACCCACCCCGTTTTGCCCATTAACGCCACTTTTTCTTAAAATGAGATCAAGATCGCTTACCCCTCCCCCTGCCGGCGATATAATCGCCGTAAATCCAATTAAGAACTCTTGCGGAGAGCCGTCATGCACCAGACACATGATATTTTAGAAAGCCTGAAATTTATTCAAGAACACACCGACCTCAAGCCCACCGTCGGTATTATTTTGGGGTCCGGTCTGGGTCCATTTGCAGACACGCTGCAAAATGCCGTACGTATTCCTTACAGCGCGATCCCGCACTTTGCGAAGTCAGAAGCGGTTGGGCACGCCAATGAAATGGTTATCGGCACCATTGCCGATAAAACCGTTGTGGCAATGAAGGGGCGTTTCCATTATTACGAAGGGTTTTCGCTGGAACAGGTCACCTTCCCGGTGCGGGTAATGAAAGCGTTAGGCGTTGAGAAATTAATCATCACCAATGCCTGCGGTGCGGTCAATAAAGCATTTAATCCTGGCGACCTGATGCTGATCACCGACCATATTAATTTAACGGCGGCGAATCCACTGATGGGGCCGAATAACCCGGAACTGGGAACCCGCTTCTTAGACGTTAGCGAGGTTTATAACAAATCACTTCGCCAGACAATTAAGGATGTCGCTCAGGAGCAAGGAGTATCACTTCGTGAAGGCGTTTATGCCTGGTGGACCGGTCCCACGTATGAAACACCGGCAGAGATCCGCATGATCAGAACGCTCGGCGCAGACGCGGTAGGAATGTCAACGGTGCCAGAGGCACTGGTTGCGCATCATTCGCAGATTAAGACGGTGGGGATTTCGTGCCTGACCAATATGGCGTGCGGTATTTTGGATCAGCCACTGAGCCATGATGAGGTGATTGAAACAGCAGAAAGAGTGAAATCAACCTTCCTGAATCTGGTGACTGAGGTCATTAAGCGATTCTGACCCTGACGGCAGTTTATTAATTAATCCACAGGTGCTAACAGCGCCAAATATACAGTACCTGTGGTCATTTCATTATGTTGATTGAGTTAATCAGTCATCCATCAAAATACATAGCGCACTGTCCCGGCCGGAGCTTTTATGGACATTAGATACCGTTTAAAAATAATGTTGTTCATGCAGTATTTTATCTGGGGATGCTGGCTGGTGACGCTGGGTGCCTATATGATGAGAACGCTAAACTTCTCCGGTGCAGAAGTGGGGATCGTGTACAGCTCAAAAGGCATCGCTGCTATCTTGATGCCGGGGATTATAGGCATTATCGCCGACAAATATATCCCGGCGAATCGCCTGTATATGATTTGCCATCTGGTTTGCGCGGGTACGCTGTTTTACGCGGCAACGGTAACCGACCCGACGGTGATGTTCCTGGTCATGATGATCAATGCGATGGCATTTATGCCGACCATCGCTCTATCAAACTCAATCAGCTACTCTTCACTGTCCCAGTATCAGCTCGACTCCGTAACGAACTTTCCCCCGGTCCGCGTCTACGGCACGGTCGGTTTTATCATTGCCATGTGGCTGATCAGCCTGTTGAAGTTCGAATTAAGCAGCAATCAGCTGTACATTGCTGGCGGTTGCTCTTTGTTACTCGCAGTCTATTCCCTGACGCTACCGCACATTCCCGTGGTAAAAAAAGCCATCACCTCCGGCTTAGGAAGCAAGTTAGGTTTGGATGCCCTGGTGTTGTTTAAGCAACCCATCATGGTGGTGTTCTTCCTTTTTTCCATGCTGTTAGGTGCGGTTTTACAGATTACCAATACGTTTGGCAGCCCGTTCCTGCATGACTTCGCCCGGAACCCTGAGTATCAAGACAGCCTGATTGTTCAGTACCCTTCTCTGCTGCTGTCGATTTCACAAATGGCAGAGGTCTGTTTTATCCTGGCGATTCCCTTTGTTTTAAAACGCTACGGCATTAAAACGGTCATGTTGCTCAGCATGCTTGCCTGGACGCTCCGATTTGGCTTCTTCGCCTTAGGCGATCCTTCAACGATTGGCTTACTGTTTTTAATTCTGTCGATGATTGTGTATGGCTGTGCTTTTGATTTCTTTAATATATCAGGCTCTATTTTTATCGAAAAAACCGTCGATACCCGAATGAGAGCCAGCGCACAGGGGCTCTTTATGACCATGGTGAATGGCGTTGGCGCTTACTTTGGCGCGATACTGAGCGGGCGGGTCGTTGACTATTTCAGTATTGATGGCGTGAAGGACTGGCCGACAATTTGGCTGGTTTTCGCGGCTTATACTGCCGTTCTGTCCGTTATTTTTTACTTTACCTTCCACTACCATCACAAAGAAGAAGTACCTGCCTGCTAATAGAAAAGACTCTGACAGATACCTGCACATCCCGCAGTTATCTGTCAGTTTACTCCCAATGGATAGCGTTCTTTATTCTTCAAGATACTTTTCTAATACTGCCCCACCCGCCCCCTGAGCAACAATTTCATAAGAATCACTGGCAGAGAATATGCGGGTTTTAATATGCGGAAAAGCAGATATCTTTCTTTCTATCGTTTCTTTAGTCAGCGCAAAAAAGTTATTCTTTGGCGTTAACGTGCCGCCACAGACAACCACATCAGGCTGGAATATCAGCACCGCGTTGGCAATTGCCACACCATAATAGCGGGCCGCTTCGGCTAAAACAGACTGGCAGAGAGGGTCATCCATAGCCAGTGCCTGAAAAATGACATGATAATCAATTTCGCTTTCGTCTTTAACCAACGTATTAATCACTGATTCTTTATCCAGCCGAAGCTGCTGTATAACCTGATTTTTTATTGCCGCCAATGAACTGTACTGCTTCAGGCAACCTTCAGAACCACATTCACAGTGAAGCCCATTGATATCTATTGTCGTGTGCCCAAAAGACTGGGCGGTGCTGATGGGCAGGCGAGAAAGTACGCTGTCGATAATAGTGCAGCTGCGGATTTCAGTATCGCAGGTGGTAAATAAAAATCGCTGACTTTGTGATTTATACCGTAACCGATATTCCGCTAAAGCCGCAAAATTTATTCCGCTACCGATAGTCACCAGGCAGCCGACTCTGCTTGCGATAACATTCTGAATTGCTGAAATTTCAGACTCATAGCGATCGGGTGGGGTTTTATCCCGCTCAAGAATGTGGTCCAGCGCAATTCCGATGCCTAAAATATCCTTCGTCGTCAAATTATGTTCCGACAAAAGCGCATCAACTTTAATCAGTAAACCATCAATCATCCGATCTATAGGTTCAACACGTTTATTCTGAACTTTCACCATACCTAAAATATCAAGCTTCAGATTAAGTAATAGCACGGTGGAGTAAATATCACTAATCTCGATGCCAATAACATAGCCATCCGCTGAATTAATCTGATAAAGAATGGGTTTACGGCCGCCCGTAGACTCGCCAAGTTCGGCGGTCGAAATCAGGCCGCTTTTGCTTAATTCATCCAGTAATCTTGCACAGGTTGCCGACTGGATATGGGCCAGTGACGATAATGTCTCTGCCCTTATTGGCCCGTGATTCAGTATCAATCTGTACAGCGTTTTAAGCTTGCGCGTTTTTGAATTTTTAGACTCACGAAATTCATGCAGTAGATTGAGTAACACGTCGCCACCTATGATGATTCACCGATATTAAATGCAAAATATCAGTTTTTATCTCAACGCACGACACAGCGCCTGCGTAACCATGATCCGTACCATAATAATATATTCCATAGGGTAAAAGAGGTTGATTTTCACACCAGACCTCTATTCAACATCGTTATATTTTTAGCCTACACCGGCATTGGCCCATCTTTTACCACCGTCTTCATCACCAGCGTTGAAGTCAGTCTTCGCACTCCGGGCATTCCGCTTAACTGCTCATCATAGAGCCGCTGGAAGGCTTCCAAATCCTCAGTAATCACATGCAGGATGTAATCCGGATCGCCGAACAGTCGCTGTGCCAGCGTCACATTCTTGACCTGCTGTACCGCAGACTCAAACGCCGCAACGGCCTGGCGATCGCCCTCTTTTAGCGTCACGAACACGATGGCAAAAAAGGTCAGCCCCAGCCGTTCCGGTTGAATGTGGGCGCGGTAGCCGCTTATGACCCCGGATTCTTCCAGCGCACGAACCCGCCGATGGCAGGGGGAAAGGCTTAATCCTACGCGGTCGGCCAGATCGGTTAATGACAACCGGCCGTCTGATTGCAGCTCAGCAAGAATCTTCCTGTCTATTCTGTCCATTTGGAAAAATTTACCCAATAAGGTCGAAAGTAACCACAGGTATGGAAGCACATTTCAACGCTGAAAGGATAATCTTTTCTTCCCGATTTCATCATCAGACGAGAACAACGCTGTATGAGCCCTTTTCAGGCAATAAGCAAAATACCGTGGTGCCCGCTGCTCACACTCATCGCTTAATTCACTGTAAAAACATAAGCACTCCCCCGCTAAATCAGAGAGATAGAAAAATGTCCCTGCATCTCTTCATCGCCTTCTGGGCCGTGTCCGCACTGTTAATCATCACGCCGGGCGCAGACTGGGCCTACGCTATTTCCGCCGGTTTACGTGGCCGGGCCATCGTTCCTGCTATTGCCGGGCTGCTGTCGGGGCATTTACTCGCCACGATCGTTGTGGCCATCGGCACAGGCGCACTTATCGCCAGTATGCATTCGGCAATGGCCGTTCTTACCGTAGCGGGAGCGGGTTACCTTCTGTGGCTGGGGATGGGTATGCTGCGAAATCCCTCTGTGCCTGCGGTGGCGGCAGATGCAGAACACAGCTCCGGATGGCAGTGGGCGCTGCGGGGGTTGTGCGTCAGCGGCCTGAACCCAAAGGTGTTTCTGTTGTTCCTCGCCCTGCTGCCGCAGTTCACCGACCCACAGGGATCGTGGCCCTTACCCGTGCAGATGGCCGCACTCGGCCTGCTGCATATTGTCAGCTGTTCCGTGGTTTACCTGCTGGTGGGTTACGGCTCCAGGGCCATACTGCAGACGCGTCCCAACGCCGCCCGGCTGGTCAGCCGCACCTCCGGCGTACTGATGATCGTTATCGCGCTCATTTTGATTACCGAACAGCTTATTCGCATACTCCACTAAGACGCTATTTTGCAGAAGAAGATTGACGATGGCTGGCACGACGTCGCTCAAACAAGGATGGATCCTTCCCCGCAGCGGAACACAGCTACGCAGAATAACACCCCGGGTCGGTCCTTAGCGGGCTGACCCGGTTAAGGCAACCACCACCTCTCACCTCTCACCTCTCACCTCTCACCTCTCACCTCTCACCTCTCACCTCTCACCCTGACTATATTAATTTTTATGATGATGTTGTGATTTATTAGCTCAAGCCCGCGTATTGATTGCCGCGAGGCTTGCTGATAACGTCTCTCCATTAATTTTAAATAGCGCCAACACTTTTCAAGCCAATATTTAAAATACAAATATCACTCTTAATCCCTGATTCACGGGATGGGTTACTGCGAAAAAAATATGATAGCCATAGAAAAAATAACGAAAAGCTTTTCCGGGGAACGGATATTAAAAGGTGTATCACTTTCTATTGAGGCCGGAGAGATAATTTGTATTATTGGCCCAAGCGGTTCGGGAAAAACCACTCTGCTACGCACACTCAATTTTCTTGAACCTGCCGATACGGGAACCATAGCTATTGATAATGTCGCGGTAAACTGCGAGCGCGCCAGTAAAAAGGAAATTGAGAAGCTGCGTGCTAAAACCGCAATGGTATTCCAGTCATGGAATCTTTTTCATAATCTTACCGCCCTGCAGAATATCACCGAAGGTCTGATCTACGCGCAAAAGCGTCCGCGCCATGAAGCCATCGCCACCGCTGAACGGTTGTTGAAGCTGGTAGGCCTGCTGCACAAAAAAGACAGCTACCCTAACAGCCTTTCCGGCGGGCAGAAACAGCGCATCGGCATTGCGCGCGCGCTGGCAATCCGGCCCGCCGTGCTGCTGCTGGACGAACCGACCTCCGCGCTGGACCCGGAAAAAGTTGGCGAGATCCTGTCGCTGATTCAGGACATTGCGGCACGCGGGCAAACCATGATTATCGTCACCCATGAGATGGAGTTTGCCCGTCAGGTGGCATCACGTGTGGTATTTATGGACCAGGGAGAAATCGTTGAGCAGGGCCCGCCGGAGCATATTTTTGGTGCGGCCCGCCATCAGCGGACGCAGTCTTTCCTCGCTCGCCTGCGTTATCACGCCTGAGGAGTCGATCAATGACCGCACCTACGCTTATGACGTTTGCCGACCTGACGCTGATTGTTCCTAAGCTGCTGGAAAACCTGACGGTCACGCTGGGTATTACGCTGGCCTCTCTGCTGCTGGGGCTGGGTCTTGGCCTGATCCTCACCGTGTCAGGCTACAGTCGTTCCACAGCGTTGCGGATAATGGTGAAAACCGTGACCGACGTGCTGCGCGGTGCGCCGCTGGCGCTGCTGATCCTGCTGTTTTTCTTTGGCGGCAAGCTGCTACTTTCTTCACTGGCGCTCCCTGCCGCGTTAATTAGCGATACGACCTTTGCGATTCTGGCGCTCTCGGTGGGCATCAGCCCGTATTTTGCCGAAATGATGCGCTCCGCGTGGGAAGCGGTGGATATCGGGCAGAAAGAAGCGCTGAAAAGCCTGAATATTCCCTATTCGATCGGCATAGCGCGAGTCATTTTTCCACAGGGCTTAATTATTGCCATTCCCAATTTCGGTAATTTATTAATCAACCTGGTTAAAATGACTTCACTGGTTAATATTATCGGCATTGTCGATATATTTGGCCGTGCGCAAAAAATCTCACAGAACAGTTATGGCGCTAAACAGGTAGCAGCATTTGTTAGCGTTATTCTTGTTTATTGGTTACTTAACCTGATCATCTTTTATCTCACCTCACGGATAGAGAAAAAGTATCACTATTTACTGGAGTAACCTCACTGATGTTTAGTGTTGAATTTATTCGCGATAACACCTTTTTTATTCTCAGTGCGTTGCCCATCACACTGGCGATTACGCTGCTATCGCTGTTGTTCTCTACGCTTTTAGGCGGCCTGCTGGCGTGGGTAATCATTCGTCGGATACCGGTGCTGCACTCTTTCGCCCAGATAATGATCTCATTTGGTCGATCGGTCCCCATGCTGGTGATGCTCTATTTCGTCTTTTACGTCTGGCCGTGGATAGCCAGCGCGTGGTTTGGCAGCCCGCAACAGCCGATGTATGGCTACAAGCTGGCTCCGCTGAGCGCGGCGGTTATCGCCTTTTCGGTAGTATTCAGCGCCTATTTCGCCGAGACCTTTCGCTCGGCGTGGAATGCGGTAGAAAAAAGCCAGCGTGAAGCAGCCTGGTCAGTTGGCCTGACCGGCTTTACTCAGTTTCGCCGCATTATTCTGCCGCAGGCTGCCGTTTCCGCCCTGCCCAACTACACCAGCGTGGTTATCGATCTGATTAAGGACACGTCGCTGGTTTACACCATCACGGTGATTGATGTGATGGCGAAAGCCAATATCGCCGCCGCGCGCGGGTTTCACTATGTCGAAGCCTACTGCGTGGTGCTGGTGATTTATATCGCGCTCTGTCTGGTAGTCGCCAGGGCACTGCGCAGTCTGGAGCTGTTTCTTAGCCGTCGATGGAAGAACCACGCGCATAACGTGGTGCCGTCTTACTCTTTTTGGGGGAAATATGTTGAAAAGTAAATTACTGCTGGCGAGCGCTATACTGCTGGCGCTGAATATCAGCCCGGTACTGGCGGTGGATAAAAGCCCGAATGCCGAAACCGTTGAGGTGGTCGTCAATGCCAACGGTTTCCCGTTCAGCTTCGTTGATGACAATAACAACATCACCGGCTACGACGGTGACCTGTTAAAGGTGCTGGACGCAAGGCTGAAAGACTATAAGTTCCACTATAACGCGGTATCGCGCGATGCGATGATTGTCGGATTATCGACCGGGGCCTATACGCTGGCTGCGGACCACTTTTATCTGACCAAAGAGCGCGCGGCAAAGTACGCCTGGTCCGGTGAACCTTCCGGCCTCAGCGATCTGCGCTTAATCGTGCGCAATAACGAGAACGATATTCATAATCTGAGCGATCTGGCCAGCGGCAGGAAAAAACTGGTGCCGATCCACACCTCGGATGCCCGCTACACGGTGATCGATAACTACAACCAAAAGCATCCAACGCAGCAGATCAACCTGCAGCCCAACGGCGAACAGTCTGCCGCCGATATCTTTAAAGCGGTGGCCTCCGGAGAATACGATGCAGCAATTTATCCTATTGGCGCGCTGCTGGCGTTAAATAAAGCGCTAAACCTGAATCTTAAAGCCTCAGATTCCGTCGGTCTGTTCCCGAACGTCTATCTGTATAAAAAGAACGCCGATCCGAAGCTTATCAAAGCGGTGGACAGCGAACTCGCCGCACTGAAGAAAGACGGGACGCTCGCTGAGCTGTCACGCAAGTGGTACAACGAAGACGTGTATGCGCTGCCTGGTGCCAACGACGTTAAGGTAAATACCGACTGGGAATAACGTGACAGCGGGCGACTTCAGCCCGTTTATCGTATCTGGAGATAAAACTATGCGCAGGAATAAAACGTTACTTATTGCCGGGCTGCTCTCAGTAGCTGGCGTTTGCGGTAGCTCAGCCGCCATCGCCGCCGGGCCGTCATCCCACATCGCCTGGAGCGAGCGCTGGCAGCAGCTACCGAATACGCCTGCTCCGGTCGCCGCGCTCAAACCCCACTATGCCAGTATTAACGGTATCCAGCTTTACTACGCGACGGCTGGCAAAGGCTCGCCGGTAGTACTGTTACACGGCGGGCTGGCAAACTCAGATTACTGGGGCGAGCAAGTTGCGGCGCTGGCAAAGCATCATCAGGTCATTGTGGTAGACAGCCGTGGACACGGGCGCAGCACGCGGGACAGCCGACCCTACAGCTACGATCTGATGAGCGATGATGTCGTCGCCCTGCTGGATGTACTTAAAATTCAGAAAGCAGACATCGTTGGCTGGAGCGATGGTGGCATTATCGGCATCGATCTGGCCATTCGACATCCAACTCGGGTCAATAAGATTTTCGCTTTTGCGCCAAACACGAAAACCAGCGGCGTGAAGCCGGATACCGATAAAAACCCGGTGTTCGCAAACTATATCAAACGCGCCGGTGGGGAATATCGCCGACTGTCTAAAACACCCGACCAGTACGATGCCTTTGTTGAGCAGATTAGCCATATGTGGGCTTCGCAGCCAAACTGGAGCGACAGCGAACTGCAAAAAATTCACACGCCGGTGCTGATTGTTGACGGCGATCGGGACGAGGCCATTGTTCGCCAGCATCTGGAATATATCGCCGACACCATACCCGGAGCAGGACTGCTGATTCTGCCCAATACCAGTCACTTCGCCTTTATTCAGGCACCGGAAGAATTTAACCAGGCCATTATTAACTTTATTGACTATAAATAAGTAATATTAGATTTCGGGGTGCCCCCCCGAAATTTATTAATATAAATGATAAAATTGATGGGATTTTTCGGATTAACAGCACAAAAAATGATATTCATATCTTCAACCCACTTTCAATAATAGCCAGCCCCCTCTTCCTGGTGTATAAAAATACCTTCGATTCGAACAGGATGCCCGAGGAAGATGTCCAGACCGACAAAACTCTATGTTCCCCATATTCTGGATGCAGCGGATATTCCACCCGATGAACGCTATCAGAGAATATCGCAGAATATCAGCTGCTATGGCATTGACGTTGTTGACGATCGCCGCCCGGAAGAAATTATCGCGCAGCATAAAACCATTTCCGGTGTAGAGGGCGATTTTTGCAGCGCTTATGGCTCGCGAAATATTACCGTTTTCGATCCGCACAAAACCGCACAGTCATCGCTGTACTTCTCGCTTTTACTGGAAGGATCGCAAATCATCAGCGGCAGGCAGAAATCCACCGCTACGGAGGTGACGTCCGGCTCGCTAATGGTGCACGAGCGCAATGATTACTACACCTATCGCAGCGATGACGTACGGCAGCTGTATCTGATCCCGGATATTGAAGCCGTAAAGGAGATTTTTGACGGTAAACTACCCGGCCCGATGCTCTCTATGGAAAACCATCACCTGATGGCGTTTATGAAATCGCATATGCTGCTGCTGCACAGCCATTCCGCCTCGCTGAATGCGAAATCGACCTCGCTGATCCTTGACGGCCTGCATGATATGGCATTACTGATGCTGGCCGATGTTGCCAGAGAAACGGGACTGATTTCTACCGGGAGTCTTTGCCACGTTTATAATGCCGCCCGATCGTATATCGCGCAGAATTATTCCAATCCGGCCTTATCCCCCGACCATATATCGCTGGAATTGCGCTATTCCCGTTCCAGCCTGGATCGCGCGTTCAAAGAGCAAAGAACGACGGTGATGGCGATAATTAAGGAAATACGTCTGATTAAAGCGCGTGAAATATTGGAAACCGATATCCATCTCAGAATTGAACAGGTTGCCTGGCGCTGCGGATTCAGCAGCTCATTTATTTTTAGTAAAAACTTTCGTGATAAATATAAAGTCCCGCCCACGGTGTGGCGAGATAATTTTAATCAATCAGCGTAGATGTGAATGCCACTCGTCACCGTGCAACCCGCAGAAACTCCTGCTGCAACCAGCGTTTAAATGCCGTGATATTGTCGCGCCCGGCCTTGTCGGCACTGGTCACAAAATAGTATTTCCCGCCAGGCAGACTGCCCGGTAGTGCAATATGCAGCAGCTTTTGCGCCAAAGCGTGCTGCACCAGCAGTTCACTGGCCAGCAACACGCCCTGTCCGGCGATCGCGGCCTGAATCGCATGCATCTCATCATCAAAATGAAGACCGGACTTCACTAACAACTCGTTGGGGCCAAAAGCGTCCTTCCAGTGCTGCCAGCTGGGTTCGTGGGTGGGTATCAGTCGATTTTCAATATGAAACAGCGTCTGCCCGATCAGGTCTTTCGGCTGTTTAATACCCAGCGTCGGGCTGGCTATCAGCACAAAACGATCCTCATACAGCAGCGTGTTATCCAACGTATCGTCCGGACGCATACTATAGCGAATCGCACAGTCGGCTTTATCACCGCGTACATCCACCAGCTCGGTTCCACTATGCAGACGAAGTTCCAGCTCCGGCAGCTCGGCGTTCAGCTGCGGCAGGCGGGGCACCAGCCAGTTGGTTAAAAAGTTCGAGGTGGTGCTCAGCGTCATCGCAGCCGATCGGTCTGACCCGCTAAGGGTGTCAACGGCTTCGCGCAGCGTAGCAAAGATGTTGCCGGAGGCGCGAAACAGGATCTCTCCGGCGGGAGTCATGGCGACCGATCGCGCCGAGCGAATAAACAGCCGTTGGCCGAGCGACTCCTCCAGTACGCGGATTTGATGGCTGATAGCGGTTGGCGTAACGCCAATTTCCTCTGCCGCCAGTTTAAAGCTGGCGTGGCGGGCAACGGTATCAAAAGCGCGGATGGCGGTAAGCGGTGGCAGTCGGCGTGACTTCATAGCTGAAACTAACTCATTTATGGCTGAATAATATGACTTTGATTGTGCCATAACACAGGAATTAATCTGTTATCTGTCGCAGAAAAAGATGAATTAGATTCATCAAAAGACTCAACAGGAACAGCTTATGACCGATATACACCCCGACTCTATCCGCGCCCGAACGGATTTCCCTTACCGCGCGCTGCTGGCACCCGGCATCGCCCAGGCGCTGATCGCCCTGGATTACGCCATTGTTTACGTTGCCCTGCCCACGCTGGCGCAGCGGCTTCATCTTTCAGCCAGCGAGATGCAGTGGGTGGTATCACTGTACGGCCTGACGTTTGCCGCCCTGCTGCTGAGCGGTGGCGCACTCTGCGATCGGCTGGGGGCCAGGCGGATGTTTATCGCCGGCATGGGGCTGTTTTTATTCGCCTCGCTGCTGGGTGGTCTGGCACAGAGCGGTGTTCTGTTACTGGCCGCACGCGGTGGTCAGGGGATCGCCGCCGCACTGCTGCAACCAACGGTGCTGGCGCTGATGGCTCAGCGTTTTAGCGGTGAGTCTCATCGCCGCGCGCTGGCGATCTGGAGCGCTATCGGCGCATCCGGGCTGGTTGCCGGTGTTATCCTCGGTGGTGCGCTGACCGCATTGAGCTGGCGGGCGATTTTCTTTATCAACCTGCCGCCGGGACTGCTGGCGCTGTGGCTGGTCAAACGACATTTTCTGGCTGCTGGCAAGCAGACAAGCCTGTCGGACTTAAAGATGGGGCCGGGCGTCACCTCAAGCGGTCATTCAGCAGGAAAAATACACAGGCCGATCTTCCGCTTGCTCCATGGCAGCGCTGCGGTTATCGGCTGCGCGGCGGCCGGTACGCTGGTGTGGGCACTCATGCGTTATGCGGAAAGCGGGGAGGCGGATTTCCTCGCCAATCGCCTGGCGGCGGCGGCGATCCTGCTGTTTATTCTGCACGAACGCTATGCGCCACAGCCGCTGCTGCCGCGATCGCTGCGGATCCTGCCCGGTCTGCAAACGGGATGGCTCAGCAGCGCCTGCTATATGGCCAGCGTCGGCAGCCAGTTTTTCGCCATGACCCTGCTGTGGCAGCAGAGCCAGCATCTTGATGCCGTCACCACAGGGCTGCTGTTTACCCCGTTGGCGCTGCTGATCGTGCTCGGCAACGCGTTGTACAGCAGGCTGAGCGTCCGCTTTGCCGGTTCCTGTCTGTTAATAGTTGGCTTTGCCGCCGCCGGGCTGGGGCTGTGGCTGCTGTCCGTGAATCTGACCGATCCACTTTCGCCTTCGTTCATTAGCGGGATTGTCCTCAGCGGGCTGGGCCACGGGCTGATTTATCCGGCGATGTTTGCCGTCGGGCTGGCGGCCGTCTCCGAACCGCAGCAAGGCCGCGCCAGCGCACTGATCGTCACCAGCCAGTATATTGCCGGTGCGATAACGCTGGCGGTCATCGCAGTGCTGCTCGGCACGCAGCCGGAGATTGCCGCCTGGCAGGAAGTATTCCGCGTGCTGAGCGGCGCGGCACTGGTCGGGATGCTGATTGCGATCTGCGCCGATCGCTCCGCTGAGAGCAGTTAACCCGGCGTTGTGCCTTCAACGGCGCGCTTTGCACCCAGTGACAAAATCATGAATAAAGCGATAAGCAACAAACACGCAGCCCAGATGTGATGCCCGATCAATCGTCTGAAACGCCAGCCTGGCATTTCCGGATCGGGCGACTAATTCGCCCAGCGCGCGGCAGCAGATAATCTCATCTTCCGCAGCGGCCAGTATCAGCGTGGCAATCGGTAATGCGGCCAGCTGCTTGCCCGGATGGCGCGGCGTCAGGGCATTGGCCATATTAACGCTGTAGTGGCGGACCAGACCCGCAGGTGGCTCAGGCACCGCCGCAGGGAACAGCAGGCTGACGCCCTGCGACTGCCCCATCAGCCTGCCACCGCTAAGCGCATTGACCACAAACGGCCACTGCCGCACGCGGGCAAACGGTGCTGACGTCTTCTTCGCCGTGGCGGAAAACGGCCCCAGCTCCGGTGCCAGCAAAATCAGGCTGTCCGCCCGTTCGGTGAAGGGAAAACGTGTGAGGGAGTTCAGCAGCATGCCGGCTCCGCTGGAGTGCCCCAGCAAATGGCGACGTGCGTTGGGAAAAAGACGGCGCATTTCGGCCAGCAGCAGATCAACATCCTGCCAGATGCGGTCAGGTCGGGCGACCGTACCGCGCTCACCCGTAGAAAAACCGTGCCCGCGAATATCAACCACGCAGGCCGCAACAGGCCCTTCGGCGCAGAGCTGGCGAGCAATAACGTCGTAGCCTGCATCGCCGCTTACGCCGCCGCCATGATAAATCACCACCACATCCTCAGGCTCTTCGCTCTGCCTGAAAAGCCGGTAGTGCAGCCCTTCCACCTGGCCAGTATTTATCACAGCCGTATCGGGCAGGGCTGCACGTAACGAATCGGTTTGTGCAATATAGTCTTTAAAATCAATCACGCGGCAGCTTCCTGGCGATTTGTCCATTTTCGCCGTCAGCATGGCAGATGCCGAAGCCAGCGTAAACCGCCGGGTTACTGCCCGCTTCAAAATCCTTCTGAAACAGACAGCCCCGCGGAGCCTGCCGCGCCCTTGGCTGGCAGATAACTCCGCATCTTCTTCATGATCCCGCGTGCTTAAGCCGCGTTCCGGCGCTGGCTTAAGGCATAGAACAGCACCACCACGAAGCACAGCAGCGGCAGACCGTATGAGACAGCGGTGCTGAGCTTGTCGGAAATCAGCCCCATAAAGTAAGGCATGATCGCCCCGCCGACGATGGCCATAATCATAAACGAGCTGGCCTGTTTGGTGGCATTACCGAGGTTTTTCACCCCCATGGCGAAAATGGTCGGGAACATGGTGGACATAAAGAAGAAGATCGCCACCAGCGCGACCACCGAGACATCGCCCAGACCAAGCATCACCACGCCGCAGAGCACGATGTTGATTGCCGCATAGCTGGCGAGGATCAGCGCCGGTGCCACACGGCCCATCAGCCAGGTGGAGAAGAAGCGGCCCAGCATAAAGCAGATCATCGCCACCGAGAGCATGTAGGATGCACTCTGGTTGGTCACGCCGTGCCAGTGCTCGGTGGCATAGTTGATAAAGAAAGCCCCGACGCCGACCTGAGCCGCCACGTAGAAGAACTGCGCGACCACGCCGCCAACAAAGTGCTTCTGCTGCCACAGTGAAGTATTACCGTGCTGAGCCGCTGCCTCTTCCGACTCGCGGATATCCGGCAGCGCGGTGCGCTTGAACAGGAAGGCGATGCCGATCACCACGCAGGCAATCGCCACATAGGTCATTTTCACCGTATCCTGCGCTTCATCCGCCGTGGTCTGCGAGAAGAACAGCGTGCCGCCGATCATCGGCCCGACAAACTGGCCCAGGCCGTTAAACGACTGCGCCAGGTTAAGGCGGCGTTCCGCACCGTTCGGGTCACCCAGCACGGTGGCGTAAGGGTTCGCCGCCGTCTCCAGGCAGCCCAGCCCACAGGCCAGTACGAACAGCGCAAACAGGAACATCATAAAGTTATTCACCATCGCCGCAGGCACAAACAGCAGCGCGCCGACGGCGTACAGCATCAAACCGGCCAGAATACCGGCTTTGTAGCCCCGGCGGCTCATAAAGTAGCCCGCCGGCATTGCCACCAGGAAGTAGGCACCAAAGTAGGCACCCTGTAACAGGCCGGACTGCGCTTTGGTCACGTGCAGCGTTTCCTGGAAATGCTTGTTCAGGACGTCAAGCAGGCCGTATGACACGCCCCACATAAAAAACAGCGTGGTGATCAGCATAAACGCCCAGCGTACACTGACGCTCCCGCCGCTCCCGATGCTTGATGACATCCGGATTCGTTCTGTAGACATAGTTATATCCTCATAGCGTACTTGTAGGGTGGTAAGAGTTTTTATTGGTCCTGCAAAGAGAATATTCGCGCCATCGCCACCCATTTTTCGCCGCTGGCGGTCCACGGGGTGGGATTCTGGTATTGCCACATCTGTTCTTCCCAGCGCTGAACGATTGGGTTGTTCAGCGCTGCCTGATTAAAACGTTCTCCGTCAAAGCGTTCGTCCACCTCCAGAATCATAAAAAGCCGGGTGCCGAGGCGATAAATTTCCATATCGACCACTCCGTGCTGCCGGATATGTGCCGCCACCTCCGGCCAGATACGCTGATGCAACCGCTGGTATTCGGCGATTTTTTCCTCGCTGTCTACCAGGTCCAGCGCCTGGCAGAACCGCTGCGTGCGGCCGCTCACAGCAGCGCCCGGTCAAGATGCAGATAGCCGCCGTCAACGCTCAGCCACTCGCCGGTGGTGTGCGAGGCGCGCGGCGACAGCAGGAATACCACGGTGTTGGCAATTTCTTCCGGGGTCGTCATGCGCTTGCCGAGCGGAATACGTTCATTGATTTTCTCCAGCTGGGCGGTGGGATCGTCAAAGCTGGCGATCCACTGTTCGTACAGCGGGGTCATCACCTCGGCCGGAACCACCGCATTCACCCGCACGCCGCTTTCACGCAGGGACACCGCCCATTCGCGGGTCAGCGACAGAATAGCCCCCTTCGCCGCACAGTAGCCGCTGGTGCCGCCCTGCCCGCTCAGCGCGGTTTTTGAGGCGATATTCACCACTGCACCCCGACTGTTTTCCAGCGCCCGCTGGCAGAAATGGGTCATCTGGTAGTAATGGAGCAGGTTTTTCTCCAGCGAGGAAACAAACGCTGCCCGCCCGGCCTCCAGCCCGACGCCGTCGTTTACCCCGGCGTTATTCACCAGCGCATCCACCCGGCCAAAGCGCTTCATTACCTGTTCAACCGCCGTGCGGCAGTTCTCTTCATCACAAAGATCGGCGATCACCGTTTCCACCGCGGGCTGCAAGCGCCGCACATCCGCCAGCCAGATCTCGTCCGGCATGCGGTTGGTGACAATCACCGGGATCGCCCCTTCCTCCGCCAGCAGTTTTGATATCGCCGCCCCGATCCCGGAGCCGCCACCGGTGACAATCACCACTTTATCTTTTAAAAACAGATCCACTTTCGCCTCCTGTCAGGCCATAAACGCGGGCCGCGGTTGTTCCCCAAATCTGCGCCTGTTCGTCCAGTGAGAGGGCATCTGTTGCATCCTCCAGCAGCTGACTGACCTCATCGTATTCCGCCGCCAGCAGGCACACCGGCCAGTCGGAGCCGAACATCAGGCGCTGCGGGCCAAACCGCGCCAGCGCTTCCTCAATAAACGGGCGCAGCTGAGCCGCGCTCCACCGCCCCTCGGGGGCTTCCGTCACCAGCCCGGACAGCTTGCAGACCACGTGCGGCATCGCTGCCAGCTCGGCGACCTGCTCGCCCCAGGCCGTTGCGCCACGCGCGATATCGGGTTTCCCCAGATGATCCAGCACCAGCCAGTGTTCATCATGCCGCGCGGCAAAAGCGGTTAACTCCGGCAAATGCCGCCAGGTCACCAGCATGTCCCAGGCGTAACCCTGCCGCTGTAGCTCACTCATCCCGGCAGCGACCGCAGGCTGATGCAGCCAGCGGGCCGGGTCCGGTTCATCCTGCACCAGGTGCCGGAAGCCGCGCAGGCGCGGGTGGCGCAGCGTTTCCAGCTGACGGGTCAGATCGGCGGCGGTGATATCCACCCAGCCAACCACCGCATCCGCCTTGCCGCGTGACTCCGCCCACTGCAACAGCTGCGCCGTCTCGTCCAGACTTTGCCGCGCCTGAACGGTAATCGCGCCGTCAAAATCCCGCCCCGCCAGCAGCGGCGTCAGGTCAACCGGCAAAAAGTCCTGTCGCAGCTGCATCATCTGCGCGTCAATCCACGGAAAATCCGCCGCCCGATAGCGCCAGTAGTGCTGATGGGCATCAATACGCACCGTTATGCTCCCTCGCCCTGAAAGCGGTACTGTGCCAGCGAGGCGGGATGCATTTCGATGGAGAAACCGGGTGCCGTCGGCGGCATATAGGCCGCACCGCGAATGTCGCACGGATGCAGGAAGTGCTCGTGAAGATGGTCGACAAACTCGATCACCCGCCCTTCATGCGTCCCGGCGATGCAGACGAAATCAATCATCGACAGGTGCTGGACGTATTCACACAGCCCAACGCCGCCCGCGTGCGGGCAAACAGGCAGGCCGTATTTTGCCGCCATCAGCATCACCGCCAGCACCTCATTGACGCCCCCGAGGCGGCAGGCATCGATCTGCACCACATCGATGGCTTCACGCATGATGAACTGCTTAAACAGAATACGGTTCTGGCACATTTCGCCGGTGGCGACCTTAATCGGATGCACCCCTTCGCGGATTCGGCGATGGCCCTCCACGTCGTCGGGGCTGGTTGGCTCTTCGATAAACCACGGTTCGGCAAACGCCAGCTCCTTCACCCAATCCACCGCCTCGTTGACCTCCCACACCTGATTGGCATCGATCATCAGCTGGCGGTGCGGGCCGAGCACGTCGCGGGCTATCGCCACGCGGCGCTTGTCGTCGGCCAGGTCGCGACCCACCTTGAGTTTGATATGCGAAAAGCCCGCATCCACCGCTTCCTGGCACAGGCGACGCAGCTTGTCGTCGTCATAGCCCAGCCAGCCCGCCGAGGTGGTGTAGCAGGGATAACCGTTTTCCTGCAGATCGGCGATGCGCTGCGCTTTCCCGGCCTCGCGGGTGGCCAGCAGATCCAGCGCCTCGGCTGGAGTGATGCAGTCGGTCAGATAGCGGAAATCGATGCAGCGCACCAGCTCCTGCGGTGACATATCGGCCACCAGCCGCCACAGCGGTTTGCCTGCCGACTTGGCCCACAGATCCCACACGGCATTGACCACCGCGCCGGTCGCCAGGTGCATCGCGCCCTTATCCGGGCCGATCCAGCGCAGCTGACTGTCGCCGGTGATCTCCCGCCAGAACTGCCCCATGTCGGCGGTGATATCCGCCAGTCGCCGCCCCACCAGCAGATGCTGCATGGCGCGGATCGCCGCACAGCAAATCTCGTTGCCGCGCCCGATGGTGAAAGTCAGTCCGTGGCCGCTCAGCGCCGGGTTATCGGTTTCGATAATCACATAGGCGGCGGAGTAGTCCGGGTCCGGGTTCATCGCATCGGAGCCGTCGAGATGCTGCGAGGTCGGGAAACGGATATCTTCTACGCGCAGGGCGGTTAATGTAGTCACAGTGATTCTCCAACGGTGGTTTGACGCTGTTCACCCAACCCTTCGATACCCAGACGCATGGTCTGGCCCGCACGTAAATAAACCTGCGGGGTCTGACCCAGCCCGACGCCCGGCGGTGTGCCGGTTGAAATCACGTCACCCGGCTGCAGGCTCATAAAGCGGCTGAGATAGCTGATAATCTGCGCCACGGTGAAAATCATCGTGCGCGTGTTGCCGTTCTGATAGCGATGGCCGTCCACTTCCAGCCACAGATTAAGCTGCTGCGGATCGGCAATTTCATCGGCGGTGACCAGCCACGGGCCGATCGGGCCGAAGGTATCGCAGCCTTTGCCTTTGTCCCAGGTGCCGCCGCGTTCAAGCTGGTATTCGCGTTCGGAGATATCGTTAATCACGCAGTAGCCCGCAACGTGATTCAGGGCATCGTCCTCGCTGATGTAGCTGCCGCCCTTGCCGATCACCACGCCCAGCTCCACTTCCCAGTCGGTTTTTACCGAGCCGCGCGGAATGCGCACCGCGTCGTTTGGCCCGACCACCGAGCTGGTCCACTTGCTGAACACCACCGGTTCGGCGGGAATCGCTGCGCCGGTTTCCGCCGCGTGATCGGCGTAGTTCAGGCCGATGCAGATAAACTTACCGATGTTGCCCACGCAGGCCCCAATTCGCGGGGTGCCGTCAATTTTCGGCAGGGTATGAATGGGCAGATGACGCAGCTTTTCCAGCGACTGCGGCAGCAGAACCTCCCCGGCAATATCGTCGACATAGCCGGAGATATCGCGCAGCGCGCCGGTTTCATCAACGATAGCCGGGCGCTCCTGGCCAGGTTCACCAATACGAACTAATTTCATGCCGAGCTCCTTAATTAATTGCTCCAGCCGCCATCGATAATCTGTGCGGTGCCGGTGGTGTAAGCGCTGGCGTCGGAGGCCAGATAGGCGGCCAGCGCGGCGATCTCTTCGGCAGTGCCGATGCGGCCAATGGGCTGACGGGCCACAAAAGCGCGATAGACTTCCTCTTCGCTTTTCCCTTCCGCCTGGGCCTGCGTGGCAATACGCTGGCGCAGCGAAGGCGAATCGACAGTGCCCGGGCAAATGGCGTTACAGCGGATGCCGTCGCCGATAAAGTCCGCCGCTACCGAGCGCGTCAGGCCGATCACCGCCGCCTTGGTGGTGCTGTAGGCGAAACGGTTAGCCACGCCCTTCACGCTGGAGGCCACCGACGACATGTTGATAATCGACCCTTTTTTCTGCGCCAGCATGGCCGGCAAAAATGCCTGAATCATGTGGAACATGGCGGTCACGTTGAGATCCAGGGCGAACTGCCACTCCTTCTCGCTGCACGCCAGCAGGCTGCCGCTGTGCACCACACCCGCGCAGTTGAACAACACGTCCAGCGTGCCGATTTCTTCTGCCGCCCTGGCAATCGCCTGTCGGTCGGTCACGTCCAGCTGATAGGGCGTAATGCCCGGCAGATCGTACAGCGCGGAAAGCTGAATATCGCTGGCGATCACCTCGGCTCCGAGTTCGGCGAAGTGGCGAGCGGTAGCCAGCCCAATCCCCTGCCCGGCGGCGGTGATCAGCACGCGTTTCCCCTGTAGGTTCATTGCAACTCCTTTGGTATAATGATCTAATGGTCAGGCCATTAACGGTGAACTTTTCCCTCACATTGAGGGGCGTAAAAGTACCGAGATGGCCGCAGAAGAATTACTTTTTATTGACATTTATGTAACATTGGCAAGTGTGATGTTGCTTTTTTGTGCACGCAGTCACTTAAATTTAATTTTCAGGTAAGCGCGATATGCCGATAAAAAAGATGGAAAACCCAAGACTTTACAGGCAGATAGCCGATCAATTAATCAAGCTGATCGACAATAACGAATTTCCGCCCGGCAGCCGCCTCCCCGCCGAGCGAGAACTGGCCGAACAGCTACAGGTCAGTCGGGCATCGGTGCGCGAGGCGCTGATTGCACTTGAGGTGATCGGCCTGGTCGATGTGAAGGTTGGCAACGGCGTAATCGTCAAGGCACGGCGCAGCAATGCGGAGCCGGTGATGGCCGAAGCCGGACGCGACCAGTGGCACGAGCCGGACGACGAGCTGGGGATTAATCTGGACTTCTCCACCGAGCTGCCGCCCTTCTCGCTGTTACAGGCCCGCCTGCTGATTGAGCCGGAAGCCGCGGCGCTGGCCGCGCTGCACGCCAGCAATGCCGAGCTGGAGGCGATCCGCGCAGCCTATAAACAAAACTGTGAAGATAACCGGGCGAATTCGCACACCCATCCCGGCGACAGGTTATTCCATATCCGCATCGCCCAGGCCAGCGGCAATCCCGCCTATGGATTTATCATTGGCCACCTGCTTGGGCACCGCTACGGCAGCATGTTCCGCATGTTGCAGGCGCACTTCACGCCGAGCGATATGCCAAACGTTTCAGAGCATGAGCATCTTGCCATTCTGAACGCACTGGAAAAACGCAATGCGAAAGCCGCCAGGCAGGCGATGAAACTGCATATCGAGCGGGTGATTTCCACCTTTGGTGGGGTGCAGGAATAGGTCGCTGCACCAGAGATTTTTCAACTCAGCAACGTAACGTCGGCCCGTCTTTGAGGGCTGCGGCGGCCCTCCGTGCCTGGAAAACTGCTATCTGAACAACTATACCTAAGAATGAAATTTTTATTCTGAAGTGGAGAGGTATGGGATATCTGGCGTGGACGGCTGCTGCGGGCGGCCTGTTACTTTTAATGTCGCTGTCATATGGCTGGATCAGTCGCGCGCCGATCCCGGTATTCGGGCTTTATCTGCTGGTGGGCATCGGCTGCGGCCCCTGGGGACTGGATATCGTCAATCTCGATATCGTGGAACACGCCTCGCTTACCAGTCGGATAACTGAGATAGCCATGGCGGCATCGCTGTTTATTACCGGCCTGAAAATCCGCCTGCCGCTCACCTCGCCCTACTGGAGAACGGGCATCATGCTGGCCCTGCCCGGCATGTTACTGACCATCGCCGGTATTATGGTTGCCGCCCACTATCTGACGGGGCTGTCCTGGCCGCTGTCACTGGCGCTGGCTGCTATTCTGGCGCCGACCGATCCGGTGTTGGCAAGCCTGGTTTCGATTAACGATGCGCGCGACGGTGACCGTTTACGCATTGCCCTTTCCAGCGAAGCGGGCCTGAATGACGGCACGGCGCTACCCTTTCTGATGCTGGCATTGATCTGGTATCATGCCGGAGAAGCGCCCGGCACGGAGGAGTGGTTCACCTGGCTGAGTGTGGATCTGGTCTGGGCACTGGCAGGCGGACTGCTGATTGGTTTTGCACTGGGCCGAATTATTGGCCTGATCGCCACCCGTTCCCGCCATGCGCAGGGGGACATGGCACCCAGTGATTTCGTTGCATTGGCGCTGATCTGCCTGAGTTTTTCACTGGCGATGTCTCTTAGCGCATCGGGCTTTCTGGCTGCTTTTTCCGCAGGTATCGGGCTACGCAGCGCTGAAATCAGCGTGCAGAAAAGGCACGCTGACAAAGAGGAAGATATTCACAATTTTCCGGCAGAGATGCAGATAAACCCGCACACGCGCCACGGCATTGAGGAGCGCACGCCGATTAAATCAGTCGGCCTGGTGATCGGCGATGCGCTCTCCTTTGGCGATACAGTGGAGCGGCTGCTGGCCGCCGGGCTGATCATCGTGCTGGGCGTAACGCTCTCCGGCCACTGGAATGCGCCCGCCCTGCTGCTGGCGCTGCTGATCTTTATGGTGATCCGTCCGCTGGCCGTATTTATTGTCACCTGGCGTTCCGGCACCACGCTGCTGCATCGCGCCAGTCTTGGCTGGCTGGGCATTCGCGGCATCGGCAGCCTGAACTATATCGCTTACGCCTGGGTCCACGGTATGCAGGGCGCGGATGCCACCCGGGTCATCGACATCGCCCTGACCATTGTCACCGCCAGCGTGCTGGTACACGGCATTTCGGTCACGCCGCTAATGGCGATGCTTCAGCGGAAAGAGGGCTGAGGCTTAACGCTTTCAATATTTCATTCTAAATGCTTCAGCCATTTTACTAATCTTGTGCATATGGTTGTTATTTCATGCCATTTTATGCGCTTCAGGCTTGAGAATGATAATAAGAAGATAGCTGTCAGGCTCCATTGCGCCCTGACAATAAACCAGATGAGCAAGATCGCTGGTACGTTTGAACTGGCGGAGAAAATGAGGGAAATGCGAGTCTGCATCGGCGAGATGGATATGTGCCACCCGCTCCTCTTTCACTAGAGGCAAGGTGGCATCATCGTCATAAAGTGCATCCCGACCAAACGTATCGGGCAATACACCTTCCTGTTTATAGATTAGAAAATCCGCAACCAAATCATCCAGTTCCTGCTGGCTCAATTGATGGCGGATTAGTGCAGATTTAAAAATCCTTATGCTCATTCCGTGAACTCAGCAAGATCCTTATCCGAGGCGCTGTCCAATAGCGCCTGCCCACTATCGGCAATATGGCTCAAGCGTTCAGCCGTAGGCCGAAAACGTGCGGCAATATGCGTTTTGCCCTGTTTCTCTTCTAACAGATCGATCAGTGCTTCAAACACCCGTGCACTCACCATATAGCCCGCAGGCCGGTTATTTGACAGTACGGCAACCGGTTCATCAATAAAATATTTCGCCGGGTTTTTTCTTAACTCTGTAATATTTATGGATTTTTCCGCAAGAATACGTTCCATAACCCACCCTTTAACGTACTTAACAATACACACTATAATGCACATTATAGTATACATCAATTTTGAACCGTACATGATGCACGGAGTCACTTCAAATCATCTATGAATCTGCTTCATAACCCATGCCTGCCTGACACCATTATCTTATCCCGACACTGAGCTACTCTAATGGCGACTGTTCCGCTGACAGCGGCGGCCCGCCGTGATAAGCCGCTGGTGATGGAGTGTGACCAGGAAAGGAAGACCACGGAAACGGTCAACGACTGGCTGGAGGCGGTTCGAAGCTGATCTGCCTGAGCCTGGCCTGGCGATTATTTATGAAAAAAAATCATAAACCCTAGCAAATTAACCCCTCTAATCACATCAATCACTCCGGGTTATGCTTTCCACTCTGACCACCGCTGAGGGAAATCGTGATGCACTCGGTAACACTGAACAACGGCATTGAAATGCCCCTGCTGGGCTTTGGCGTATTCCAGATGACGGACGCCGCCGAATGCGAGCGCGCTGTGATTGACGCGCTTGACGTCGGCTATCGCCTGATTGATACCGCCGCGTCTTACCAGAATGAAACCCAGGTCGGGAATGCGCTTAAACAAAGCGGCATCGCGCGCAGCGAGCTGTTCATCACCACCAAACTGTGGCTGCAGGATGCCAGCTATGACGGCGCGAAAGCCCAGTTTGAACGCTCGCTGAATCGGCTGCAGCTGGACTATGTTGACCTCTATCTGATTCATCAGCCCTACGGCGACGTCCACGGTGCCTGGCGAGCGATGCAGGAACTGTATCAGGCCGGGAAAATCCGAGCGATCGGCGTCAGCAACTTCCACCCGGACCGACTTGCCGATCTCATCGCTTTTAACACGGTCGTTCCCGCCGTTAATCAGATTGAAGTTAACCCCTTCAACCAACAGCTGCACCCGGTGCCATGGATGCTGAGCCGTGAGATCCAGCCTGAAGCCTGGGCACCCTTTGCCGAAGGCCGAAACGGCCTGTTCCAGCATCCACTGTTAACCGCCATCGGTGAACAGTACGGCAAAAGCGTGGGCCAGGTTGTACTGCGCTGGATCTTCCAGCGCGGCATTGTCTCGCTGGCCAAGACCGTACAACGGGCGCGGATGGCAGAGAACATGAACATCCTAGACTTCACGCTTAGTCCGCAGGATATGCAGCAAATTACCGCGCTGGATACCGCCACCAGCGCGTTCTTCTCACACCGCGACCCGGCGAGAATTGAATGGCTGACCGGCCGTAAACTTGATGTTTAACATCCTGACAAATAAGGAGTTACGTGATGCAAAAACGTTATCTTGGTCATTCCGGACTGGAAGTCTCTGCGCTGGGTCTGGGCTGTATGGGCCTGAGCCACGGCTACGGCCCGGCAACGGACACCCGTCAGGCCATTGAACTGATCCGCGCCGCCGTAGAACGCGGTGTCACCTTCTTTGATACCGCGGAAGTGTACGGCCCGTATCTCAACGAAGAAGTCGTTGGCGAGGCGTTAAAACCGTTGCGCGACCGGGTGGTCATCGCCACCAAATTCGGCTTTACCTTCGGTGATGACAATAAACAGCAGATCTTAAACAGCCGCCCGGAACACATCCGCAAGGCGGTGGAAGGTTCGCTGCGTCGGCTGGATACCGAGGTTATCGACCTGCTGTATCAGCACCGCGTCGATCCGGATGTGCCGATTGAAGACGTTGCCGGGGTGGTGAAGGATCTGATTGCCGAAGGCAAGGTGAAACACTTCGGCCTGTCGGAAGCCGGTGCGCAGACCATTCGCCGCGCGCACGCCGTGCAGCCGGTCGCCGCACTGCAAAGCGAGTACTCCCTGTGGTGGCGTGAACCCGAGCAGGAGATCCTGCCGCTGCTGGAAGAACTCGGTATTGGGTTTGTTCCGTTCAGCCCGCTGGGCAAAGGCTTCCTGACCGGGGCAATTAAAGCAGGAACCACCTTTGGCGACGACGATTTCCGCAGTAAAGTGCCGCGCTTTGCCGCCGACGCACTGGAAGCTAATGAACAGCTGCGGGTTCTGCTGGCCGACATCGCGGCAGAAAAAGGCGTCACGCCTGCGCAGATCGCGCTGGCATGGCTACTGGCGCAGAAGCCGTGGATTGTGCCCATCCCGGGCACGACGAAGCTGCACCGTCTGGATGAAAACCTGGCGGCGGCGGATGTCGCTCTGACTCAGCATGAGCTCCGCCAGATCGCACAGGCGCTGGAAACGGTGAAAATCACCGGCGAACGCTATCCCGCCGCGCTGGCGGCCAGGGTCGGGCGCTAAAATTCAGCGACAGCAGCGTTGTCGTAGCGCAACGTTAACGATTCGCCCGCCTTAAACCTATGAACTCTTCAGACATTTTCTTCAAAGGGGTCTCTTGCAGTCCCCCTTTCCGCCCCTACACAATCCTGTTTTTTACGATAGTATGGTTAGATTATTTGACCAGAGAAGTGTGACGATTTGAAAATAATGGGCTTCGCTTCATGTTGACGTAGAACGATAATGCAACACCCAGCCACGTAAGTGGGCTGGATGCCCGTTGCCTACTATCGCAGCCGATTAGTTATCGCATTTACCCGGTAAAGCTAACTTAACTTCCGACTTGGACACGACTCGCATCCCCTCGCTTTCTGGAACCTGCTCTAATCCTGCTCCCCCTACGAAAACACCCATTTTGATATATTGACGAACGAAATAATTCTTCCCTGGGGTTACGTTGAGCGTCAGGTTATTGGGGGAAAACTCGGATTCAGTTCCCAGAACATGAGGCTGGTTGGTTGATATTTGCTGATAGAAGAAGACTCTGTCGGCAGTTTCTCCGACGCAGCGGCCATCAAGATAAACGTCTTTTTTTAATGCTTTCCCAACAAAGCTGTCTCTGTAGACATACAGACCCGCATTACCATCATCTGGTTTAGGAAATGATTTAGCCGTCGCATTTTCAGCATGGCTGGCCAGAGGGACTGATGCACAACCGCCAAGGAGCATTGAGGAAAGAATTAAAGCTGCGAAGATTATTTTATTCATCGGATTCTCATAGCGTTAAGAAAAAAAACGCGATAAGAATAATCTTATTTAACAAGTGTGTCACTACTGAAATGCAACGAAACAAAATGTAAATTCAATCTCCCCTCTGCCGATCGAAAATCACAAATCTTAAAACCGGGCAGCATATCATGTCCGCAGTTTCATCTTTCCATGCGCATCTACACCACTGTTTCAGCCGTCGAAAACACACCCAGTTAGTTCAGTAGTATTTATCATTAACTGACTCACCGCACATTCGCCGCATCATAAGCCGCCTGCGCCGCCAGCACCGCATCCATATTCTTTTCCGCCCAGTGCATCAGTACCGAAACGGTTTTGGTCAGCGTCTGGCCCAGCGGGGTGATGCTGTATTCCACCGTGACCGGCACGGTAGCAAAAACCTGGCGGGCGATCAGGCCGTCGCGCTCCAGCTTGCGCAACGTCTGGGTTAATACCTTCTGTGAAATGCCCTGTACATCGCGGCGCAGGTTGTTAAAACGCACCGGGCCACTTTCCAGCCGGCCCAGAATCAGCAGCGCCCATTTGTCCGCCAGCCTGGCCAGCACCTCACGAGTCGGGCACTGATTGCTGTACACATCCCAGGCTAAATGCTCTTTATTCATATGCTTATTCCTCTAATGCCGGTTTCCTTTTGGAAACGTAGTGGCGATAAAGTGCCTTCTTCCGCGCTGTAAACAACGCTGGTATAACTTGCAGGTGGTTTCTATTGGATACTAAGGCGCAAGAAATAGCAAAGCCATACGCGAACGCGCTGAATTCAGAAAGTGTTGTGGATGAGGTTTCTGGCCGGGGCTTAAACGCTCACGGGCCGGACCGAATAACGATTGTTAATCAAGGGGATCTATCATGAGTATTGCGGTGGTTTATTTTTCTGGCTACGGACACACCAGGCTGGTGGCAGAGAAAGTGGCCGAGGGCGCACAGGCTGAACTGATTGCCGTTGACCAGAATGGCGATATCCAGGAGAGCGACTGGCAGAAACTGAACGAGGCCAAAGCGATCATCTTTGGCGCACCAACCTATATGGGCAGCGTGCCGTGGCAGTTCAAAAAGTTCGCAGATGCTTCATCCAAAATCTGGTTCACCCGCGGCTGGCAGGATAAAATCTTCGCTGGTTTCAGCAACAGCGCCAGCCTGAACGGCGACAAGCAGGTCTCCCTGCAGTACCTGCAAACGCTGGCATCACAGCACGGCGGGATCTGGGTTAGCCTCGGCTTCCCTCCGGCCAATACCCTGGCCTCAACGCGCGAAGACGTGAACAACCTCGGCGGCTCCGTGGGCCTGCTGGTGCAGTCGCCTTCAGACGCGGGCGCGGATAAGATTGCCTCCGGCGATCTGGAAACCGCAGTGAAATTCGGTGAGCGCGTGGCATCTGTTGCCCGGCGTTTTAACTGATAGGCAGTGCCCCGCCGCGTTAAGCAGGCGGGGCATTCTTCACTTACCCGCCAGGCAGATTCGATGCTGCGGCCAGCATCAGCATCAGCATCAGCATCAGCATCAGCATCAGCATCAGCATCAGCATCGAATTAAATCCTGTGCACCTTACCCTTACTACAACGTCTTCAGCGGCAGATAAATATCCGTCACCAGCTCATGCTCCGGCACCTCATGCACAAAATTCATATAGTGCATATACAGCGGAAAATCGCGTAGCTCCTCGCCGCTGGCGGGCAGCCAGTCGCGATAAAGCTGCTGTGCCAGCTCGGTTAATGCATCGTGCGATCCGCAGTGGCGCAGCACCGCGCAGCGACCGCCGGGGATCGTGCCGTTCACCACACCAAATGGATTATCTTCCGGAATCGGTTCGGAAACCGATCCGCAGATATGAAACTGAAATACCTCTGGATCGGTGGTGGCCGGATCGTCCGGCGCAATGCCGAACGTCTGGCTGGTGAGTACCGGCGACAATCCGGTAGTTTTACGCCAGGCAATAAAGCGCGCCGCCGTTTCGTTAATACGCTCGTGCTGCCCGCGATGGGTCAGCATAGCGATCTGCGTTGCCGGAAATGTTTTAATTTCAACGGGCATTTTCTCTCTCCGTCTCAGATTTAGCTGTGGCATACGCTGGTGCCAGGTTACCCAGGCAGGCTGCAGGCGAAATTCACTCGGGGTCATGCCAAACATCTGCTTAAATGCCCGGCTGAACGACTCCGAATGCTGGAAGCCCGCATCCAGCGCGATATCAGTGATTTTTTCCGCAGAGTTGAATGCCAGCCGGTACGAAGCATGCTTCAGCCGCATCAGCTGAATATATCGCCACGGCGTCACCCCACAGCAGGCGGCGAACTGCCGGTGAAAGTGATACGGCGAAAAATGTGCCACCGCACTCAACTTTTCAAGCAGCAGCACATCGTCAAGATGGCGCTCAATATAGGCAAACACCCCGTCAAAGCGGCGGCGATACTCTTCAATTTTATCGTCTGGCATCACATTCTCCTTGAGCAACCACTATTCCACAGCCAGCGGGCAGTCAGCCTGACGGATCTTGCTGACATTGCGCCAGGAGCTGTTGTTGCTGAAGCTTCCACGCGGCCACTTCCTCATCCAGCCAGACATTGAACAGCGCCACTTCCGCCGGTTTCTCAGCGTGCAGCGGCGTCACCCGCCAGTATGACCAGGGGTAGTCGCCACGAAAACGGGTCAGCTGTACCAGTTCACCGCGCAGCAGCGCATCCTGCACCAGCGTGCGCCGCTCCAGCGTAATGCCCTGCCCGCGCCTTACCGCCTCCAGAACCAGATTGGAGTCATTAATGCACAGCCCCGCAGGCAGGATTTCAGCACCCAGCCCGGCGCTGCTGCACCATGTTTTCCAGGACTCCGACGAGAAAATAATCTGACTTTCCGCCACATCTTCCGGCGTGGCGGGCAGCCGTCCGCCGTTAAATGTCGGTGAAGCCACCACAATCAGTTCGTCGCCAAAGAGATACCGGCACTCCACGCCCTGCCAGTCGCCGTTGCCCATACGAATAACAATATCACTGGGATGTTCGGCGATATCGTTAACGGTCAGGCTCACCGTCAGGCGCAGGGTTATATGCGGGTGCAGCTGTCGAAAACGCTGTAGCCTTGGCGTGAGCCAGTGGTTGCCAAATGACGGCACGGTGGCGATGGTCAGTTCTGATTTTCGCGGATTAACCTGCACCAGACGGGTGGCATCACTGATGCGGCTCAGCGCATCACGAATATGCAGTGCATAAAGCCTGCCCGCCTCGTTGATCTGTAATCCACGACCGTGACGGATAAACAGCCTCACGCCGATCAGCTCCTCGAGCTGTTTGATCTGCTGGCTGATAGCCGAATGCGTCACGCAAAGCTCTTTTGCTGCCCGGGTCACGCTGCCCAAACGGGCAACGGCTTCCAGGCTGCGCAAACTGGCAATGGGGGGAAAACCTGACATCGGCAACTCCTGAATGATTATCCGGCAATACGGGTTAACTTATCATGCACCCCGCATTTTCAACAGGTTATCGGCGACTACCCCGCCGCCTTGATGTAACCAAAACTGACCAAAGCCGTTAGAAAGCGCTGATTATCGCACGGAAAAATTTACGGTAAGTTAGGGGTCTTAGCGAATGTGTAAACCCGGAGCGGTAATGAAACTGATTGGCATGATGGATTCCCCCTATGTGCGGCGCGTCGCCGTTTCACTGGCGCTGTACGACATTGAATTTGAAAGCCAGACGCTTTCGGTATTCAGTACCTTTGAGGAATTTTCGCAGCAGAATCCGGTGGTGAAAGCGCCAACCCTGGTGCTCGACGACGGTACCGCGCTGATGGATTCCACGCTGATTCTTCACTATTTTGAAGCGGTTGCCGACGCCTCGCACAAACTGCTGCCGCAGCGGCCGCAGGCTCTGGCAGAGGACTTACGGCTGCTCGGGTTGATCCTGGCGGCCAGCGAGAAAGCCGTGCAGCATGTGTATGAGCATCATCTTCGCCCGTCGGAGAAACAGCATCAGCCGTGGATTGAACGGGTGACCCGGCAGCTGCTGGCCGCCTGCCGGGAATGGGATCGTGCACTTGAAAAACGTCAGTTCGGCGAAAAAGCCGATCAGGTGGCCATCAGCAGTACGGTGGTCTGGACCTTTATTCAGCAGATGATCCCTGCTGTGGTCGCGGCCGCTGAATTCCCGTCCATTCAGCGGATCAACGCACGTTTTGAAACACAACCCGCGTTTCAACGCTATCCTCACGGCTGATCCCGTGCAGATATGGTGGCAAAGGTTTTATCCGCCGTTATCTGCCCTTGGCCGTACCACGCAGAATCGCCTGTGCCAGCGCATCCGGGTGGGTGAGCGCGATCATATGCGGCGCATCGGCGATAACCTCCATGCTGGCTCCGGGGATTGCCAGCATCCCCTGCATCAGCTCGGGCGGCGTGGAGGCATCCTGTTCCCCGGCAATGATATGTGCCGGAACAGCAATTTCCGCCAGCCGGGTGCCGGTTTCAATAGCGGCCAGCGCCAGCCAGCCGGCATTCCAGTCGGCCACAAAGGCGCGCTGCACGCTGTCCCGTGCATAGCGCACCGCCCAGCCATTTACCGCTAAATCGTCCGGGCGGAACCAGCGCGTCAGGCTGGGGGCCACCTGGGCATCCATCCCCTGCTCTTCTGCTGCACCGGCACGCTGGCGGAAAGCGTCAAACGCCCAGGCGGTGGCAGCGATAATGGTCAGCGTCAGGAAGCGTTCCGGTGCCATTAAGGCCAGCTGCAGGGCAATCGAGCCGCCCAGCGACAAACCGGCGATATGCGCCTGGCGGATGCCAAGCCGATCCAGAACGGCGGCCAGATCCCGCGCATAATCCTGCAGACCGTTCGCGACAGGTGCCGCCGCCGCCGCACCGAAGCCCCGCAGATCGTAGGCAACCACCCGGAAACGCTCGGTAAGGAGTGGAATGACCTCCCGCCACATCCGCCAGTCCAGGCCCAGGGCATGAATCAGTACCAGAACGGGCCGGTCGCCGCCGCTGTCATACAGCCGGGTCTGGTGATCGTCCAGCGTGAATTTACCGGCGGTCAGCGGCTGAAAGCGCTCCATTTCGGTTAACGCCGTGCGCGTGGCGTTCAGCAGGTTCAGCGCGCGAGGATAGCCGACATATACCGAGGCATGTTCCGCCAGGGCAATCAGTTCGTCAGGATCGGCCCCCACGCGCAGTGCTGCCTCAAGGTGAATGCGCAGCTGCGGCTCCGCTCCCCCAATCGCGGCGAGCATCCCCAGAGTCACCAGTTCCCGCTCCCGACGCGAAAGCGTAGAGGCGGCAAACACCGTACCAAAAGCATGTTCAATCAGCGTTTCCGCAATGATCGCCGAGGTTTCACTGACCCTGCTGACCGTCTGCTCGCCGCGAGGGCCATCAATGGCGGTTAATTCCTTCCAGCCGATTTGTTGATAATTCATCGTCATATCCCCTGTTGTCATTCCGAGTACAGAGAGTGTATCTTTGCAAAATTGGTAAATGTACGGGCAAAAAGCGATGATGGATTTCGAAAATTCGAAAATGGCAGGCTGGAAGTAAATTCCCGTTTTTCTTGCGCTGGCACGCCTGGGTACGCTGACGGCGGCCGCACAGGTGCTGCACATCGCCCCTTCCTCCGTGGCCCGGCACATCGAGCAGCTGGAACAGGATCTCGGCACCGTACTGTTTCAGCGCAGCCCTCAGGGCTATGTTCTTACCACAGGCCATACTGATCCATGCAGAGCGTGCCGAATCCGCAATGAATGACGCATTCAGGCAGAGTTCCAGCTTCGCGCAGGAAGTATCAGGCACGGTGCGTATTGCACTGCCGGAGAATTTTGCCAACCATCTGCTGATCCCCGCGCTGCCCGATTTCCAGCGCCGCTATCCACAACTGCGCATAGAGCTGGCGACCAGCATGCGGATAGCTAACCTCACCCGGCGGGAGGCGGATATTGCCATTCGCCTTTCCCGGCCACAGCACGGTCAGTTTATCGTTTCACGTATCGGCCAGATGACTACCCGCCTGTATGCCAGCGCCGCCTATCTGGCCAGGCACCCGACAGAAATAACGGCACAGGGTGCAGACCATCAGATGGTTGGCTGGGATGATACGCTCCAGGATATGCCGCTGCCGCAGTGGCTTGCGGGCCAGCTGCCATCCGCGCATTCGCCTTTTACCGCTTCAACGTTGCAGGGGCATTTGGAAGCCGCAATAGCCGGAGCTGGATTAACGGCGCTGCCCGATTTTCTTGCGGGTCAATTGATTCCGGTCGGTAAAGAGCGGCTCATTCAGGATATTTATCTGATTACCCACAGCGATATTCGGCGCGTCCCGCGCATTGATGTGACCATGCTATTTATCCGGGATTTATTTGCAGAGTGGCATGAAAGGTTATTTGGCGGTAAGAATTAAACCGGCTGCTAATTCCCTGTAATCAGCAGGCCAATAATCCTGTCCCAGGGTTCAGGAATCCACACTTACCGTGTTTCTATTACCCACTGGTACTACTGTACAACGTCGGTTAAACATAAATTTACATTTATCTTTAACCGCGATTGATTTTCTGTACAATGACGCCAGATCTCTGCCCATGCCGACGTAATCATCTAATTACAGATGATTAATTTAAAAGTCAGGCATAGACTTCATTACGGAAATATTGATTAAGGAGAACCCATTACATTTACGTGGTTTAAGTGATAGCCTGCCGCGCAACCACTTTGCACAATTAAAACACAGATCAAGTTACCTCAATAATACCTTTTCTGCCTTCAGGTAGCGGGATATTTCCGCTCGCCTTAAGGCCGGGAATTTTATGGACGATACGCAGTTTTATTGAAGAGACGTCATTATTTATGAAAATTTTTTCTGTTTTAATCCTTAGCTTTTTACTGTGTTCTTGCTCGCTGAAATTGGGGAATGAAAAGAAAGGCGGTGCAATTGAATATCTTGAAAAAAATTACAGCACCAAAACACGCATGCCGTTTCCGGGCGGTGGCGTTTACCTGAATATGGAGCGCTATCTCTATCCGATGGTGGTGAAGTATTGCTACAACCAGAACGCGCAACTTATCGATAACTGGTGCGTTGACCAGAATCAAAAACCGCTGTTCCGTATTACCAACAGCCCGGGCGGCACGGTGCCGGTCTATGTAAACGGCACCTCGTTCAACACCCCAATGGCCAGCTTCCTCGAAGTTGTTGAGCGAAGTGACTCAATGACCGATGCAGAATGGCTGGCGGCAGCGATCAATAAATACGAATTCGACCCTAAGAAAATTGCCGCCGGCATTCAGGCGCAGAAGGAATAACCCGCGTTTGATTATCCCGTGTGCAGCAGTCTGGCAAGCCGCTGCTGCACATCAACACAGCCCGTCAGCACCAGGTTTCCATTCAGCAGGCCGTTGTCTTCAAGAAACGCATTACTTTTCCCTCCCGCTTCTTCAATCAGCAGCATTCCCGCCAGCGCATCCCAGCTGTTCATATGCTCTTCGTAGTAGGCATGTACCTGCCCGGCGGCGACATGTGCCAGCATCAGCGCCCCCGCCCCGAAGCGACGATACTCAATGCCAGCGTTAAGCAGCACGTCAATGGTGCGGCTGTAGCTTTCCACCGGCGCGCGGCTGGAGCGGCCCAGCCCCACGACCACCGCCTCCGCATCCGGCTCACGCAGGCGCAGTCGTTTCTCATTGAGGAAAGCGCCCTGCCCGCGGCGGGAGAAGAAAAACTCATTGCGGTCCGGCGCGTAAATAATCCCCATATCGACGACATTCTTGCGGACGTAAGCCAGTGAGATGCACCAGTAATCCATACCAAGAATATAGTTAGTGGTGCCGTCAATCGGATCGATCACCCAGATCCCCTGCTCCCCGCCCTGCAGGCCGCTCTCTTCGCCGAGAAAACCGTCCTCAGGCCGATGCGCCTGCAGCCACCCTTTGATTTCCTCTTCCACAAACAGATCCGCATGGGAAACAAAATCCTGGCGGGCCTTTTTGTCAACTTTTAGCCCCGCATCCCGCAGCACCTGCGCCTGCTTACCCAGTTGTCGAATCAACGTACACAATGACTGTTGCTGCTCTTCGGTCATGCCTTGCCCTTATATGATGGATGGCGACGTGCGCCGGTGAATAAGTGCCACCTTCACCCAGAGGGTACGTGAAGGTCGTTGTGGGTCGCTGGCTCTTTCCAGCAGGCAGGCGAGAGCCTGGTGGGCAATTTCAGCGACGTCCTGATGGAGTGTGGTGAGCTGATAACTAAGCTGCGCGGTCTGCGGCGTGTTGTCGAAGCCGATCAGCTGAAAATCTTCCGGGGCCTGCCTGCCGCGCTGCTTCATACCGTCAAGAAAACCCAGCGCCAGCTGCGCGTTCGCGCAAAAGACACCCAGTGAGTCAACGTCCTGACCGGCTGCTGCCCGCAACCCTCCGTCATAGCCCTCTTCCGGCGCGATCAGCGGCAGTAAATCATATTCGGTATCAATGCCCAGATCGGCCAGTGCCAGCCGGAATGCTTCACCGCGCATCCTGCCCGCCCAGGTGGAATCCTGATTATTTAACCAGCCAAATCGTCGGCAACCGGCCCGATACAGCTGTTCCGCCGCAAGGATTGCGCCCGCAGCGTTATCCGAGCAAACGTAATCCACAAACGGGATATCCGGCTGGCGGTTAATGCCCACCACCGGGATCTGTTGTTCAACGCATTCATTCACCAGCGCTTCCGGCGGCTTACCGGAAGTGACGATCACTCCGGACACCCGAAACTGCGTGAAGCGGCGCAGCGTTTCGGCCAGATCCGCTTCACTGCGAATTTCGGCCACCAGCGCCTGAAAGCCGCGCCGCTGAATTTCACTGAGCAGCCCGTCCAGCAGGCTGCTGCGAAACGGATCGCCAATGCGCGAAACAATCACCCCAATCAGATGGCTGCGTCGCCGGTTCAGCCCCTGAGCCAGAAAATTCACCTGATAGCCCAGCTCTTCTGCGGCGCGCAGCACCCGTTCCCTGGCTTCCGGCGAGATACTGCCGTTGTTGCTCAACGCGCGGGAAACCACCGCACGCGAAACACCCGCGCGGCGGGCAACGTCCTGAGCGGTAACGCTCTGCTTACGTAACGACGATGTCAAAACGGGTTCCCTCGCAAAAAAGTTTTCGCCCTTAATTAAATTGTCACAAAGACACGACAAAGTAGGCTCACATAATGTCGAGCCAACATTGCATTTTTTTTACATCAAGATGAACACGTGTTCACAGAAGCAAAAAAATGCCAGCAAACAGAGATTGCGGAAACGGACATGAGTTATTTAACTATCTCCCGGCTGAAAATCAGCTACGGTGAAAAAGTGGTGCTGCATAATATCGATCTGGCCGTAGAGAAAGGCGAGATGATCGCCCTGCTCGGCCCGTCCGGCTGCGGTAAAACCACCTTATTAAATGCGCTATGTGGATTTATTAACGTTAACGCTGGCGATATTTCGATTGCCGGTAGAGATATTACCCACAGCGCGCCGGAACAGCGCAATATCACCATGGTATTTCAAAGCTATGCGCTTTGGCCGCATCTGACGGTAGCAAAAAATATCGGCTACGGCCTGAAGCTGCGGAAATGGCGGCGTGATGATATTGACCGCCGGGTCAACGAACTGCTGCACATCGTGAATTTAAGCGGCCTGGCGGAGATGAAAGTGACCGAACTGTCCGGCGGCCAGCGGCAGCGCGTGGCACTGGCACGAGCGCTGGCCATTGAACCGGACGTGCTGGTGCTGGACGAACCGTTATCCAATCTGGATGCCAAAGTCCGCCTTAACGTGCGCCATGAAATAAAAGCGCTGCAAAAGAAACTGGGCTTTACCTCATTAATTGTCACCCACGATCAGCAGGAAGCGCTGGTGATGGCCGACCGCATCGCGGTATTGAACCAGGGCAAAATTGAACAAATTGGTACGCCGGAAGATATTTATCAACGCCCTGCGACGCCGTTCGTCGCCGATTTTATGGGTGCCGATAACAAATTATCCTTCAACGATATTCAGGCCAGTGCAGACATGGCTCTGCATATTAACGGCAATTATTTATCCGCCTCCAGTCAGCAGCAAATCGTTTATTTCCGCAGTGCCGATGCCGGTCTGTCTGAATTAAATTGCACGCCGCAAGACAGCGGCCTGACCGTCGAGGGCGTAGTTGAGCAAAGCGCGTTCCTTGGCAATTTATATCGCCACAGCGTGCGCTGTAATAACCATCTGCTGCTGGCAGATGCCGGTATCTGCTGGCCGCCGCAAACGCCGGTCAGACTGCACGTTCCGGCTTCGGCACTGCACGTTTTTACTTCATCTCATGTTCGTTAATTCCATCGTTTTCATCCTGGGGAAAAACCATGTTTACTAAAAGCAAAGCGGCCGTTGTTGTTGCCCTGTTTTTGAGCTACGGCGCACAGGCCGACACCATCCTGAACGTTGCCACCGCGGGCGATCAGAATATGGTGGACTACGTTAAAACCTGGCTGGGGCCGAAGTTCGAAGCCGCGCATCCGGGGGTTAAGGTTCAGGTTGTGGGTACGGGTCCTGGCGATGCCGGATCGAACAAAATCATTGAAAAGCTGAGCGCACAGAAAGAAAGCGGCGCGAAAACCTGGGATATCGACGTTGCCGTGGTGCATCAGAAAGCCGGTGGCGAACTGGTGGAAAAAGGGCTGCTGGAGAAATATCGCCAGCAGATTAAAACCGGCTCAATGGTGACCGCCGACAACGCTAAGAACGCGCTGGGTGTAAACGTGGACGGCTACGTCATGCCGATGTTCTTAAGCCAGACCGCCATCGCCTGGAACAGCGACACGGTGAAAACGCCACCGGCATCCTACGATGAGCTGGTTGCCTGGGCGGCAAAAAATCCGCAGGCGTTCGGCTATAACGGTATTAAAAACGGCATGTCCGGCGTCAGCTTCGTCGCAGGCTGGATTTACGCCTACGGCACCGATGCGCAGCGCCTCTCCTCCCTGCCTTACGACAAGGGCGTGGAGAAAAACTGGGGAGAAGCCTGGCAGAAGCTGAAGGCGTTTAATAAGAACGTGACCTTTACGCCGGGCAACGCGGGAACGCTGGATATGCTGAGCCGTGGTGAAATCAGCATGGGCCCGGTGTGGGTGGATATGTTCTACAGCTGGAAAGATCAGGGCAAGCTGCCACCGTCAATCAAGCTTTCCCTGCTGGCACCGGGTATGCCGGGGCAGCCGATGTACTACGTCACGCCAGCAAAAGCGGCTCAGCCGCAGCTGGCTCGGGAATTTATCGAACTGGCCACCAGCCCGGAAATCCAGGCAGAAGGCATTGTGAAGCAGTTTAACTGGTATCCGGGCATTGATGCCGAGCACGTAAAACCGAAGCTGGATGCGGCCACGTGGCAGAAGCTGTTTGCTGAAATCTCCCCGCAGGCGCTGGCAGAATACGGTAAGAGCTTCCCTATCACTCCGTATTTTGACGACATCAAAGAAGGCTATGAGAGCCAGGTTTCTAACTGATTGACTTCTGATGCTCAGGTGCGGCCTGCCGCCCTGAGCTTTTCTACTTGCTGATGTCAGGTTTGCTATGCGTATTTCGCTGAAATATTTGCTGCTGGTCGCCCCGGCGGCGCTGATGATTGCCGTGCTGTTTCTCTATCCGCTCGGTTTTTCGCTGATTGCCGCCTTTACCCGCGATGCACACGAATTCACCTTCGACCATTTCCGTAAGGTTTACTCGCTCTATTCCGGCGATATTCTGTTTACGCTGGTTATCGTGCTGATTTCCGTCGCCCTGCTGGCGCTGTTCTCCATCACGCTGTCGGCGGTGATTACCTTATCGCCCTGCCGCCCGATTGTGCGTACGCTGGCGTTTTTATACCGCCTGCCGCTGTTTATTCCCTTTATCGTTGCCGCGCAGATGATGCGCACCTTCCTGGCAAAAAACGGCCTGATGAACAACGCGCTGGTTTCTGCCGACCTGCTGACCCCGCTGGAAACCGTCTCCTGGCTGGGATGGAAGGGCATTATTATTACCTTTGTCTGGAAGCAGCTGGCGTTTGCCACTCTGCTGATTTGCGGCGGGATGGCCGCACTGGATCAGCCGCAAATTCTGGCGGCACGCAATCTGGGCGCTTCCCGCCCGCGTATTCTGTTTGACATTATTCTGCCGCAGGTGCTGCCAGCTATTGGCGTGGCCCTGGTACTCTCCACCGTCACTATGATGTCGGTGCTTTCCGTTCCAATGATGATCGGCACCGGCACGCCGACGATGATCACCGTGGATATGGCCTTCCGGGTGAATTCCTACAGTGACTACGCCGTGGCTAACGCGCTGGGCGTGGTATCGCTGCTGATTTGTGGCGCGCTGTCCTGGTTTTATCTGCGCCACAGCCTGCGCCAGAAAGGAGGCGAAGCATGAAAGACGTTATCCTGAAAGACGCAGCAATTCCGTTGAAAAAACGCAGGCGATTTGGCCTCAGCCTGCCGCTGCAAACGCTGCTGCTGGTATTTATGCTGCTGATTATGGCAGGGCCGCTGCTTAACCTGCTGATCTGGACGGTGGCGGAAAGCTGGTTCTTCCCGCACAGCCTGCCCAGCCAGTGGGGACTGAAATACTGGTATCAGGTGTTCAGCCCGTACAGCGATGTTTCGGGATCGCTGCTGACCAGCGTGTTTATTGCCGTGCTGTCAGTACTGGTGTGCCTGCTGATTTCTATTCCGGCTGGCTATGCGCTCTCGCGCCGGGCGATGCCGCTGCGGGTGGCGTTTATGCTGCTGTTCCTGATCCCTCAGGCTTTCCCCAATCTGACGGTGTATATGAACATCGCGCGGCTGTTCTATCAGTGGGGGCTGAACGGGACGATTGCAGGCGTGGTGCTGGTACACAGCGTTCACGGTCTGATGTATTCGGTGTGGATCTGCGTAGCGGCCTTTGCCGCCGTTGATCCGCTGCTGGCTCGCGCCTCGCGTAATCTCGGTGCCGGACCCGTTTACACCTTCTGGCATATCGTGCTGCCGCAGGCGGCACCGGGGATTATCGCCGCCAGCATTTTTGTTTTTCTTGAATCACTGGACGAGTTCACCGGCACCTTCTTTGTTGGTGCGCCGGATATCTCCACCCTGCCGCTGCTGCTGTTTAACGCCAGCATGTCGGGTAACTACCAGATATCGTCGATTACCGCGCTGATTCTGCTGGTGCCGTCTTTACTGTTTATGCTGGTGATCCACAAATTTATGCGGCCGGAAATGCTGTCGAAGATAGGTAAATAGCAGGCGGGATAAAACATCGCCCCGACGGAACAGATTCCGACCGGGGCGAAAGAGTGATACTTAACGCTTAACCAGCGTGTTTCTTTTGCCGGGCTAATGCAAACCCGGCAATGTTTTTATTCTCTCCAGCCCAGACCCGGCGCAACGTGCTTCAGAATCGACTCAATCACGTGCACGTTATAGTTCACGCCCAGCTGGTTTGGCACGGTCAGCAGCAGCGTGTCGGCTTCGGCAATCGCCTCATCCTTCTCAAGCAGCTTGATCAGTTTGTCCGGCTCGGCGGCATAGCTGCGGCCAAAGATCGCCCGGGTTTTCTCATCCAGATAGCCGACTTTGTCGCCCTCTGCACCGCTGTTACCGAAGTAGGCGCGGTCCATATCGTTAATAAGCGCAAAGATGCTGCGGCTGACCGACACGCGCGGTTCGCGGGTGTGCCCTGCTTCCTTCCACGCTTCACGGTAGGCGCGGATCTGTTTCGCCTGCTGAATATGGAACGGTTCGCCGGTTTCATCATCCTTCAGCGTTGAGCTTTGCAGGTTCATCCCCAGCTTTGCCGCCCAGACGGCGGTGGCGTTAGAGCCTGCGCCCCACCAGATGCGCTCGCGCAGCCCTTCAGAGTAAGGTTCCAGGCGCAGCAGTCCCGGTGGGTTCGGGAACATTGGCTGTGGGTTTGGCTTACCGAAGCCTTCACCGCGCAGCACGTCCAGCAGCTCTTCGGTATGGCGGCGCGCCATATCCGCTTCGGTTTCACCTTCGCCAGGCTGGAAGCCAAAATAGCGCCAGCCGTCAACGACCTGCTCAGGGGAGCCACGGCTGATGCCCAGCTGCAGGCGTCCACCGGAGATTAAATCAGCCGCACCGGCATCTTCAGCCATATACAGCGGGTTCTCATAGCGCATATCGATCACGCCAGTACCAATTTCAATTTTTTTGGTTTTGGCACCCACTGCGGCCAGCAGCGGGAACGGCGCGCTCAGCTGACGGGCAAAGTGATGCACGCGGAAGTAAGCGCCGTCGGCACCCAGCTCTTCAGCTGCGACCGCCAGGTCGATGGATTGCAGCAGCGCATCAGCGGCTGAACGGGTTCCGGACTGAGGTGAAGGTGTCCAGTGACCAAATGACAGAAATCCAATCTTTTTCATAATCGTTACCTTCCGCGTGAAATTTAAGATGCTGTATCAGTGTATGCATTGATAATAAATCTCATGCAGCACGCAGCGCAAACCGTCATTTTTCGTCATCAACAACAAAAAATTTCAACAAGTGAAAAATGTCGCCGCCACGACTCCGGTTTATGTCCGGGGAGGAAGGAACTCAGGAACAAAGCGCGGATTGCCGCGAATCCGATCGGCTGTCTTACTTTTCCCACAGCTCACGCAAGCGCGCACCCAGAGCGTTGAAATCCTGTTGATGAGCGTCAGGAAAACCACTGGTTGACGTTTCGATGTTATGCATTAAGGCCGCCTCGCAGGTGGCATCATCATTACGACAGGCCAACTCGTTCCCGTCTTCGTTATCTTTATAACTTGAAGCGTAAACAATGAACGTCTTCAATAATGGGCGCACTTTGATTTTGGCAATATTTTCAACGGAGATGGTTTTCGCTTTCAGCAACGGATTGCCAATGAGATTAAGAGTAAAGTTATTAAATACCTCTGGCCGGAACATGGATGATGTCAAAAAACACTTGCTCATTGACGGTATCCCCAACGTATAGGTGCCCACCTGACAAATAGCATCAATACTGTCGCCTTTACCTAACTCCAGATAAACAGGATCGTTTTTATTGATCTGCAAATGGATCCCCTCAAGGGCACTCATTCGCGACACACGATCAACGGCAACGATATAGCCATTGCCAAAAGCATTTTCATTGATGGAGCTAATCTCTCCTTTAATACGAATACTGTGATTGGTGTATTTCTTCTTAGCGGCCAGTTCGTTGCGTTCGTAAGCGGCGCGGATCTCGCTGGGTTTCAGCGGGCCGATAAAGTAAGCGTCGAAAGCGGAGGGTTTATCGTGTTTAAACAGCTCGGCCTCAAAGCGGGCGGCCTGCAACATATAGTTATCGAATGCGTCGTTATTGCGGGGTTTGAGAAAGTCCGATTCATCTGCACTGGCAAAACCCGAGCAGATTAACAGCAAGGGCAACGCTAACTTCTTTAGCATGAGATCATCCCAGAAGGTAATAAGGTCAATAAAACGTTTTGTTTTTAATATTAAAAAAGGCCCGCACATTGCTGCACGAGCCTGTATATATTGCCTGAAAAAATTATTTCAGACGATAAGCAACAACGCTGTCACCCTGCTGGGTGCCCAGCGAACCGTGACCACCCGCAGCGATAACGACGTACTGTTTGTTATCGCTACCCATATAGGTCGCTGGCGTTGCCTGGCCACCGGCCGGCAGCTCGGTCTGCCACAGCAGTTCACCGGTGTTGATGTCGTAGGCGCGGAAGAAGTTATCCGCCGTTGCGCCATGGAACACCACATCACCAGCCGTGATCAGTGGACCACCGTGCGCCACCATGCCCATCGGGAAACCGATTGGGAAACGGCCCGGCAGGAAGGTGGTGTTCAGGTTTTTAGTGGTGCCAACACGGCGCAGCCATTCGGTTTTGCCCGTCGTCAGATCCACACCGACCATGCGGCCCCAAGGTGGAGCAATACACGGAATGCCCAGGCTTGAAGAGAGCTGCTGGATGTGGATAGCATAGTCACCCTGGAAGTTCTCGTTCCAGTACGGCGTACCGTCTTTGGTGAACAGGCGCTTGTCGGCCGTTTCTGGCGTACGTTTGATCAGGTTGTACTTATAGGCCAGACGAACCGGTGAAGCAATCAGGATCTGGCGCTCAGGATCGACCGCCACAGAACCCCAGTTGAACACGCCAATATTGCCCGGGAAGACGATTGAACCGCGTTCGGTCGCTGGCGTCCACGGATTACCGTCATAGCGCAGCGATTTGAAATCAATACGGCAGGCCATCTGATCGAACGGCGTCAGGCCCCACATCGCTTTTTCAGTCAGCGGGTCCGGAATGAAGTTCAGTTTTGACACTGGCTGAGTGGCAGAGAACTTCTCGCCCGGCACACCGCCTTCCGTAGACACATCCACCTGATTAATCGGATACACCGGCTGGCCGGTCAGGCGATTAAGGACAAACAGGTTGCCGGTTTTCGTCGGCAGGATCACGACAGGCTGTTTCTGGCCCTGATAGTCGATATCCAACAGCGAAGGCTGAGACGGGTTATCGCGGTCCCAGAGATCGTGTTTAGAGGACTGGAAGCGCCATTTGAACGCACCGGTTTTCAGATCCAGCGCCACCAGGGTATCGCGGAACTTCTCGGTGTTACTGTCGGCATTACGCTCAATACCCAGCTCATCCGGGGATGCGTTACCAAACGGCACGTAGACCAGACCGTTTTTCAGGTCAGCGCTCAGCGTGCCCCAGGCAACCGGCGTATCCTGCGGATAGGTTGCGTCAGCAGCGATCGGCTGGGTCAGCTCCGGGTTAGCCGGGTCAAAGTTCCACACCAGACGGCCAGTAATCACGTCATAGGCGCGGATCACGCCTGACGGGTTGCCGCTGTTGTAGCCGTTGTCCATCACGGAACCGCCAACAATCACCAGATTACCCGCCACCAGCGGTGCAGCCGTCTGCATCAGCGCGTGTGGACGGATGGTGCCCATGTTAGCACGCAGATCCACCACGCCGCCGTTGCCGAAGTCAGCACACAGCTTGCCGGTATCCGCATCCAGCGCCACCAGACGTGCGTCCGTGGTCGCATTGAAGATGCGTTTACGGCAGATTGCCGGGCTGGCTGCGGTGGTATCGGCCGGTGCCACAGAACCATCGTAGTAGCTCACGCCGCGACAGGTCTGGTGCTGCTGCAGATAAGACGGATCTTTCGCCGGCTGATATTTCCACTTCAGCTCGCCTGTTTCCGGGTTAAGCGCATGGACTTCGTTATGCGGCGTACAAAGATACAGTGCGCCGTTCACCTTCAGCGGCGTCGCCTCGAAGGTGTATTCGCTGGCGTCCTGGGACGGATCGCGCAGGTCACCGGTGTGATAGGTCCAGGCCACGTCCAGTTTATTAACGTTATCTTTGGTGATCTGGTTTAACTGGGAAAAACGCAGGCCGTCGGTCGTACCGCCGTAGGCTGACCAGTCATTTTTTGCCAGCTCGGTCTGCACAGGTTTGCGCTCGTTGGTGATATCACCCGCTTTCGGCAGCGGATCGTAGAACATCATGCCGACGACCAGGGCCACGATCAGAATCAGGGTGGTCCCCAGGAAAGGATGGAAACCGCGGGCGCGGCTGCCCTGCTGTGCTTTATACAGCGGGCGGACAACCCACGGCATCGCCAGCCACAGACCTATCAGGCCAATGATGTCACCGCGTGGAATCCACTGCCACTTATCAAAGCCCACTTCATAAATCATCCATGCAAGGACAATCCACATCAGTACGGCATAGATAGACAGCGCGATTTTTTTGTTCAAAAACAGTGTTACTGCGGTCAGCAACAGTCCCAGCGCCATAATGACGTAGAACGGCGTTCCCCCGACCATCAGCAACTGACTTCCCATGTACAGCATGGCGATCCCGACGATCGCGATGACTATACTGGTTAGCTTATTAACCATGACAATCCCTCAATGTGTTGCGAAAATACTCAATTAAATTTACGTAGACTTACAGTAAACGCACATTAATTTAACTAAAAAAATAAGATAAAAAAACAATTTAATTTTAGTAATACCCGTAAACAATTCCGCAACGGAATTATTTTTATCAAAAGAGCAGTTTTAAATATCACCCAGCAGTTTATTTTTGGAATTTAAATCCAAAAACTTCGCCATACGTTGCAGGCTTTACCTGGGTTTTGCGAACGGCCTCGATTGTTAACAATTTATGTCAAAACCCGGGCCAAAAATCCCTGACACTCCCGTTATCCTCGCCGTGAGCAATATTTATCCACAACACTTGCAAGTACGAAAAGCATCGTACACAATAGGAGCCGCAAAAATGAGATTCAGGGACGTCAAACGCAGGGCAATACACTGCCTCACCGAGGGAGCATACGATCACCAAACCCGGGGCAATATTGATGTGAAAAATCTGTTTGCAACCGGGCAAGTCAGTGAAGCATGGGTCATTGACCTTATCGGCGGTACATCCGGTGAACATTACCAGTGCTCGCCGCATCATCAGGACAGCAGTATTGATGTCCACATTTTTAAACCCTGGCGGCTGGGTCAACGCTGGTATGTGAAATTCTTTTTTTTAGAACCGGACATCATTTTTATTAGCGTGCATATCTGCACAGCAGGAGAACGATCATGAAGATTGTGAAAGAAGGCGATACACGGAACGTCCTGTGTCATAACTGCGGTAAATCAACGGCAACCTATCTGCTGCGTGATGTTGATTTCAGCGATCGCAGCGGCGCGGTTAAAAATATTCTGGCGGCCGTCTGTAACGGTTGTCAGCAGGTCGTTTCTATCCCGGCACAGTGCACGCCGCAGATCAAACAGGCGTTTGATCAAAGCCGGCAGCCGCTGGAAGTCAGAGTTCCGGCGCACTTTCTGGATATTCTTAACGTCGCGACACAGAAGATCGACGAATCCCTTGGCGAGGAGTTTAGCAAGACGCTGATCCTCTATTACCTGCATGCGCTGATCAGCGGACGCTATACAAAGGATGAACTGAAATCGCTGTTAAACAGCGAACTGGCACAGGCGAAAGCATCAAAACGCCTGTCGATGAAGATCAGCCCCCGGCAAATGGCAGAGCTGACGGCCCTGATGCAGCAGCAAAACCTCAGCAAAATATCGGATGTGGTGAAAGCGGTGATCCTGAAAATCAATCAGGATCTGGTACAGGAGAAAAACCTCAGCGGCCTTGCTGAGCTGCGCAACGTGGCCGCGGCATTTTGCTGACAGGCTGCTCTACGGCCCTGCGTCTTAACCCTTTTACAGACGCGGTGCCCTGCCCGCCCACGCTGCCAGCGGCGGTAGCTCCAGACTGCTGCGGAAATCCGCGCCGCGATAGTCTTCATCCAGCAGCTGCCGTTTGCGCAGCTCAGGCAGCAAGCCGTTAAGCAGCAGATCCTGCTGCTCCGGCTGCCCCAGCCCGTGCAGTGAGATCACATCGAGCACGCCGGCGCGGTAGCGCTCCTCAATGGCATCGGCCAGCGATTCAGGCGTCCCGGCCACAAACCAGTGCCCGGTTTCCTCTGCGGCAATAATCAGCTGGCGCAGGGTATGCCCTTCGCGGGCAAAACGAGTGAAAATCTCGGCCCGTCCACGACGCCGGTTAATGCTGGCCAGCTCCGGCAGCCGGTGTGAAGGAATAGTGCCATCCAGCGGTAAATCGTGCAGATCAACGCTGCCGCCGAGCATATCCGCCAGCCGCAGGCGGCCGCGCTGATAATCAATGCGCTGGTGCTTCTCTTCCAGCCTGCGCGCCACATCCGCCGGGCTTTCACCGATGATCGAATGGAACGAATTCATGATTAACGGGGCAGAAGGCCGTTCGAATTGCTGCGCACGCTGACGTACATCGCTGACAAAAGCCTGTGCGGCACTCAGCGTAGGCTGCGAAGTGTAAATGACCTCAGCATAGCGCGCACCCAGTGTGATCCCGGCCTCCGACTGTCCGGCCTGGAACTGTACCGGTCGGCCCTGCGGCGGCGGCGGCACGTTTAGTGGCCCGGCCACCTGGAAGAAATCACCGCGATAGTTCGCCGGATGCAGCCTGGTGTGATCAACTTTCGCACCGCCGCTGGACAGTCTGCTAACGGCAGCCGGATCGTTAGCGTCAAAAAGCGCGTTGATCACTTCAATAAATTCGGTGGCGCGCGCGTAGCGGCTTTCCGGCGAGGGCAGTTCACTGCCACCAAAATTTTCCTCGCCGACAGATGAGGTGACGGCGTTCCAGCCTGCACGACCGCCACTGATATGATCCAGCGTGCCAATTAATCGGGCAAGATTGTAAGGGTGCTGAAAGGTGGTGGTCACGGTAGCAATCAGGCCAATCTGTCGCGTCACCTGGCTTAGCGCCGCCAGGACGACTATCGGGTCCTGGCTACCGGTGATCCCCGCCAGCCCGGCAGGATCGCTTTGAAGCAGATCGGCGGTAAACAGCCCGGTGATTTTTTCGCGTTCGGCAATTTTTGCCAGCGCCACGGCGCGATCGATGCCGTAAGTCACCGGTGAATCGGCAGCGGCATAAATCGCACTGCTCGCGCCCACCAGCGTTTTTAACCGTCTTTTCTCTCCACCAGCCACCGTCTTCCCCTTATTTATCACCCTGTTCAGAGGGTTAAAACATAGCGGGATGGTATTTTAGCGCCACCAAGAAAAATGAATGTCTATGGGCGAAATTCAGCTAAAGGTACGTTATCCGCGCAGGGATTTTGGCGAAACACCAAATTTTTTGCGAAAGGCGACGGAAAAATGCGCCGGGGTGTAGCCCACGCTGTAAGCCGCCGTGGATACGCTGACTTCCCCTTCGGTCAGCATCCGCCACGCGGTATCCAGCCGCAGATTTTGCAGATACTCAAAGACGCTTTCACCGAACTGACGGCGGAAGCCGACGGTCAGCTTACGGGTGTTAAACCCTACGCTCAGCGCCAGTTCAGCCAGCGACGGCGGGTTAAGCATGCGTTCCGCCAGCAGCTTTCTCGCCAGATGCAGCTTGTCGATATCGCTGTTCGACAGGCGCAGCGAACCTGCTTCCTGTACCGGCCGTGAGATCAAAGAATCCAGCGCGTGGGCCATAATTTCCAGCGCCTTACCGGAAAGGAACAGCGCTCTGGACAATCCCTGCATCGGGCAGGTCGCCACCTGGGCATGCAGCGATTTGATGGTGGCGGACGCCTCCAGCACCAGCAGGCGCGGCCCGCTGAAGCGCCGGGACTGAAAAGATGCCTCCAGCTGCTGTTGAAATTCACTGTCGATATGGTTGGCGACGGCGGCTGGCGTCAGGGCGATGGTGGTGTAATCCAGCTGTCGGCCAGGCTCGAAGCGCTGGCGGCTCTCCCCTTCCTGCTGATTCCACACCGCGCAAACGCAGGGACCGGTGATGTGCTGCCTGCCGGAACCGGGCAGATCGCAAAGCAACTCTCCTCGATCGACGACGATGAGCTTCAGGCCCGGTACTAGCTGTTCCTGTAACCATTCGTCTTTCTCAGGCCGCAGCGAACCGCTGCTCATGGCAATGGTGCCGTCAAACATGGCGTGGCTTGCAGGTAGAGGAAGCGCGCTTTCAGGCACGCTGTCGCTGAACTTGTTCATGGCACTGTCCGTTAATTTAGGCGGGTTTTCACCGGGCGTGGCAATCACCTAATGAAATCGATTCTCATTCTCACATTACCAGCCTCACCGCGTGCCGTCCACCTCAAGACGAAAGTCTTTTTTTGGTAACCTTATAATTAACATGTCTTTATTGACCGTAGCCGCGTTCAAAAATCGAAAGAAATAGTCGCGCCAGCGAAAGCCTCCGGCGTTGCCGAAAATCCCCCTCTGGCGAGAATAGTCAGCGCTTATTTCACAGTAAAAGCCGGGGAGGCTCTGGTGTCTGACTATAACAAACATAAATTTTCAACGATCGCCGCCTGCGTGGCCCTTGCCACGCTCGGTTTGTCAGCGACACTCCGGGCGCAGCAGCCCGCCGATGAACAAACGCTGACGGTGACCGCCGACGACAGCGCAAAGCCGAACGAAGGCTATGTGGCAAAACAGAGCCGAACCGGCAGCCGTACCAACAGCTCGGTGGTCGCCACACCGCAGTCGCTGAGCGTGATCGGTCGCGATGAGCTGACCGACCGTAATGTGCAAACCACCACCGAAGCGCTGCGCTACACACCCGGCGTTTTTACTTCTACATCGGCAATCAACTCTCGTTTTGACTACTTCAGCATTCGCGGCTTTGATGCCACGCTGAACGGCGCGCTGCTGGACGGCCTGCGATCCACTTCAGCACAGTCCTACGTTCGCTATCAGCCCTACGGTATGGAAAGCATCGACGTGCTGCGCGGCCCGGCCGGGTTCATGTACGGCAGCGGTTCACCCGGTGGCGTGGTTAACGCCGTCAGCAAGCGCCCCACCGAAGATTCGCGCCACGAAGTGGGCGTTCAGGTGGGCAATCACGGCCGCTATCAGGGGCAGTTTGATGTCTCCGGTCCGGTGACCGATGATAAATCCGTGCTCTATCGCGTCGTTGGCGTCGGCCGCGACAGCAATACCCAATTTAACAACGTGCCGGACGACACGATGTATCTGGCACCGTCGCTGACCTGGAAGCCAAATACCGATACCTCGCTGACGCTGCTCTCTTCATTCAGCCGCGACACCTTTGGCCCGCCGCGCAGCTACACGCCGATTTACGGTACGCTGCTGAGCAACCCGAACGGAAAAATCCCGCGCAACCAGTACCTCGACGGCAGTAATCTCGACAACCACATTACCCAGTTCAACGTCGGCTACGAACTGGATCACCGCTTCGATAATATCTGGTCGGCGCATTCCGCCGCGCGCTACAGCTATACCGATCTGCTGACACAGACGTATTCCGGCGCGGGCCTGGATACGGATATGCGCACGCTGAAACGCAGTGCCTACCAGTTCGGCATTATCGGCAAGATTCTGGCGACGGATAACAACCTTAAGGCCGAGTGGGATGCGGGCCCGGTGCGCGGCACCTCGGTGGTGGGCGTGTCCTATCGCCGCACCGGCGAGGATTACTACCTGAACTACGGTGCTGCGCCGTCAGTTGATATCTACAACCCGACCTACGGTGGGCGCTTCACCACGCCATCGACCACGTTCACCAGCACCTATCAGACCGCCGATGAAACCGGGGTGTATCTCAGTAATACGCTGGCGCTGGCCGAAAGACTGATGCTCGACCTCTCCGCCCGCGAGGACTGGGCGTCGGTCCACACCGCTAACCGGGTGAGCAACACCAGCACCGATCAGAACGATCACCACTTCACCTGGCGCGCGGGACTGACGTGGCTGACCGATATCGGCGTGGCCCCGTACGTCAGCTACACCACCTCATTCGCGCCGGTACTGGGCACCAATAAGTTGACCGGAGCCACCTTCAAGCCGACCACCGGTAAACAAATTGAAACCGGGGTGAAGTATCAGCCGGAAAGCTTCGACGGCCTGTTTACTCTGGCGTGGTTCGATCTCAAACAGGACAACGTCACCATCACCAACCCGCTTAACGCACTGGATACATTGCAGTCGGAACAGATCACCTCTAAAGGCATTGAGGCATCCGCCAGTGCCAATATCACCCCGGCGTTTAAAGTGATTGCCAGCTATACGTGGAACGATCTGGAAAACAGCAAATCTGCCAACGAGAGTTTAGTGGGTAAAACCCCGACCGGACTGCCGGAACAGATGGCATCGCTGTGGGGCGACTACAGCATCCAGCAGGGGCCGCTGGCCAGCCTCGGCATCGGTGCGGGCGTGCGCTACGTAGGCAAAACCTGGGCCGATTCCGCTAATACAATCCGCGTGCCGTCCTACACCGTGGTGGATGCCGCCGTGCATTACGATCTCGGCCAGCTGAACAGCTCGCTGAAAGGGGTCAGCGCCGCAGTCAACGTCAACAACCTGTTCGACAAAGACTATTACTCAACCTGCTCTTCCACCTCGTGCAATCAGGGTACCGATCGCACCGTCGTGGGCAGCGTCAGCTACCGCTGGTAAGGATATAACATGATGATGTTACTTCGGGCAGGCTCCCCTGCCCGCGGTACGTTCAACGTACTGCTAATGGTATTTCTGCTTGCAGCCTGCGCGCTGTTCACCACCGCCCGCGCCGCTGAAAACAGCAGCGTGACGGTGACCGACATGCTTAACCGCACCGTAACCCTGCCTGCGCCTGCGAAGCGCATCGTGCTGGCCGAAAGCCGCCACATCATGACACTGGCGCTGCTGGATAACGATCCGCTGTCCAGCGTGGTCGCCTGGGGCACCGATCTGCAACGCTATTCGCCCGCCACCTGGCAGGCGCTGAAGCAGCGCTTCCCGCAGGCGGCATCGATCCCTGAGATTGGCGATCTGAACAGCGGAACGTTCTCAATGGAGGCGGCCATTGCAGCAAAACCCGACCTGGTGGTGTTTACGCTTTATGGCCCGATCCCGGACGGTCTGAGCAAGCTGGATGCGGCCCATGTGCCTTATATTTTTGTCGACTTCTTCCGTCATCCGCTGACCAAAACCGTTCCCAGCATGCGCATGCTCGGCAGGCTGACCGGCCACGAAAAGCAGGCCGAGGCCTTTATCGCCTTTTACCAACAGCATATGGACGAAATAGCGAAGCGGGTGGCGAAAGAGACCACGCGGCCAACGGTGTTCTTCCACCTTAACCCTGGCGGTGAAGAGTGCTGCTTTACCTCCGGCAAGGGCAATATGAGCGACTTTATTGCCGTGGCGGGCGGTGAAAACCTCGGTGTGAAAACGCTGAATCAGGCGATTGGCAAACTGAATCTGGAATACGTGCTGGCGCAGAAGCCGGACTTCTATCTGGCCGGCGGCGGTTCCAGCGTCAGCCGTCAGGGGCTGAACGTCGGGCCTGGCGTCTCAGCAGCAGAAAGTGCCCGCTCGCTGAAGGTGATTGTCTCGAATCCGTCGCTCGCCAGCCTGTCGGCGATCCACAACCGCCAGGGCGCGGGGATCTGGCTGTTCTTCTTCGATAATCCGCTGTTCTTTATCGGCGTGGAGGAGATGGCGAAAATGCTACACCCGGCGGCCTTTGCCGATATCGACCCGGCAAAAACCTTCGACGAACTGAACCAGCGCTTCCTTGCCTTCCCGCTACAGGGTTCATTCTGGACCACGCTGAACGGCCAGGAGTAAAAAATGCAAAAGCCAGTTGCCGGTCTGACTGGCCCTTTACTGCCTCATCTGCTGCTCAATGGGATGATTCATCTGCTGATAATTGCCTGCTACGGCGCGCAGGCGTGGCTGACCGCCGATGCGCTTTACATGCTGATGCAACAGGGGCTGGCCGCCGACATTGCTCCACCGCTGGTGATGCTGGCGGTGACGATCCTGCTGCGTGCACTGCTGCTGTGGCTGAGTGAGTATACCGCTCAGCGTATTGCGCTGGCCTGTAAGGTTCATCTGCGGGAGAGGCTGTTGAATCAGCTGGTGCGCTTTGGTCCCGGCCTCACGCTGCTGCATCCCGGTAGCGATATTCAGGGTACGGTTAACGGCGGCGTAGAAGCGATGGAAAGCTATTACAGTCGCTACCTCCCCGCCCTGTTCAGCGCGCTGTCTGGCTGTAGCCTGATTGTGCTGACGCTGGCCGTTGTCGACTGGCGGTCGGCCCTGCTGCTGGGATTTTTCACCCTGGCCTTTCCGCTGCTCGACGAGCTGTGGATGCGCTGGCAGATGCCGAAAGCCAGTGGCGTATTTACTGCGATGGGCGCTTTTGCCGCCACGCTGCTGGATGCGCTACAGGGTCTGCTAACGCTGAAGGCGTTCGGTGCGGTAACGCCGTGGCGCGCCCGGCTCGCCGGACAGGCATTGGATTTGCGCAAGGCGTCGATGGCCACGCTGAAGGTGATTCTGATGCGCGGCGGCATCACCCGACTGGTCAGCCTGAGCGGCATGGCGCTGGTGCTGGTTTTCAATGCCTGGCGCGTGGTGGAAAACGATTTATCACCGTTTGTCCTGCTGCTGACGCTGTTCCTCGCCCGGGAAGCGTTTCGCCCGCTTATCCGGCTGGAAAACGCCTTTCACACCGCCTGGGCGGCGGGCGGTGCCGTCGGCCCGATCAACGATCTGCTGACGTTGACCGCGCCGGTCGATGAGCCGCCGGTGCCAAAGGCAAAGCCGCAGCGCCATGATATTCGCATCGAACACCTCAGCTTTCGCTATCCGCAGGGCAACCTGGCGCTGTCGGATGTATCGCTGACGGTCGCCGAGGGGCAGTTCGTGGCTCTCGTTGGCCCCTCGGGTGCCGGTAAATCCACCTTCGTCACCCTGCTGCTGCGCTGCTTTGATGCCAATGCCGGTGCGATCCTCGTCGGCGGCGTTGATATCCGCCAGCTGTCGCTGCACAGCCTGCGGGAAATGATCGGCGTCGTTTCGCAGGAGGTGTTTCTGTTCCACGGCACGCTGGCTGAAAATCTGCGCATGGCCAAGCCGGACGCCTGCGTTGATGAACTGATGGCTGCCGCCGAGGCCGCGCAGCTGGGCGAGTTTATTGCCGGACTGCCGCTGGGTATGGATACGCCGATTGGTGAGCTCGGCGCGAACCTCTCCGGCGGGCAGCGACAGCGGGTGGCTATCGCCAGGGCATTGCTGAAAGATGCCCCTATTTTAATCCTTGATGAAGCCACCTCCAGCCTGGATGCCGCCAGCGAACGTGCGCTGCGCGATGCCCTGGCCCGGCTGCGCAAACACCGTACAACGATCGCCATCGCCCACCGGCTGGAAACCATTCAGGACGCCGACCGCATTCTGGTATTCGACCAGGGTAAGCTGGTGGAACAGGGCAACCATCATCAGTTGAATACTGCCGGTGGTCGCTACGCGCAGCTGATGGCCGCCCAGGGAGAAGCACCATGAAACAGCGCGGGCACGGCGGCATCGCCGGACTGCTGAGCATGATGCGCGGCCGGTATTGGCTGCTGGCCATGGCGGTCATCTCCGGCGTGCTGGCTCAGGGCGGCACGCTGGCCTGCATGGCAATAAGCGGCTGGATTGTCGGTATCGCCGTAAGCGGCGATACGGTCTTACTGCCCCGGGCATGCGGCTGGCTGGGAGTGCTGGTGCTGTTCACCGCCGCCGTCCGCTGGTGGCAGGCGTGGGTTTCCCACGATCTGGCCTTTGCGCTGATCGAGAAGCTACAAATGGCGATTTTCGACGGGCTCGAACGTTCCGCACCGGATAGCGCCAGCGGCCAGCGGCTGGGCGATCTGGCGACCGTTGCCACCGCCGATGCCGAACTGATGGAGCGTTTTTACGCCCATACGCTGGCGGATTACGTCGGCGCGATTGTGGTGCCGCTGGCCGCACTGATCGCGCTGTGGCAGCTCGACCCGCTGCTGGCTGGCGTAATGCTGCCGTTTTTACTGCTGGTCGCGACCGTGCCGCTCTGGCTGGCGCACCGTGCTGCCTTACAGGGCCAGCAGATGATGCACGAACAGGGGCAGCTGAATGCCGACACCGCTGAGTTTATCCACGGTCAGCGCGAGCTGGCGGCGTTTGGTCAGTCAGCCGCCTTTATGCAGCGGCTGCTTAAACGCTCCCGCCGAGTGGGCAGTATGCAGCAGCGCTACGGCTCCCGCAGCGGGCTGGAATTCGCGGCGGTAGATGCGTTGAGCGCGGGGGCGGTGCTGGCACTGATTGCCGCCGCCAGCACGCTACTGCACGCGGGCAGCCTCTCACCGCTGTGGCTGCCGCTGGTACTGGTACTCGGTGTGGGTGCGCTGCTGCCGATTGTTGATGTGACGCAGACCGCCAGCCAGCTCGGTGAACTGCGGGCCGGTGCCGCCCGGATTATGCGTATTGTCGATTATCCCGCGCGGGTGAAAGACAGCGGTAGCGCACCGCCACCGAATCGCCACGATCTGGCCTTCAGTGCAGTGTGGTTTGGCTATGCCGCACAGCGCCCGGTTCTACAGGGGCTGTCGGCGTCGATTCAACCCGGTGAAATCGTGGCGCTGGCGGGCCGTTCCGGCGCGGGAAAAAGTACACTGGTTCATCTGCTGCTGCGCTTTTATGACGTGGATGACGGCGGAGCAATAACTCTTGGCGGCACCGATATCCGTTCAATGTCGCTGACCGCTTTGCGCCAGCTAATCAGCTGGGTACCGCAGGAGGTGTATCTGTTTAACGGCACCGTTGCCGATAATATCCGCCTGGGCCGCCCCGATGCCAGCACGCAGCAGATCGAAGAGGCCGCGAAACTGGCACAGGCACACGGCTTTATCAGCGCACTGGCGGATGGCTATGACAGCGACTGCGGCGAACGCGGCAGTCGTTTTTCCGGCGGCCAGCGGCAGCGTATCGCCATTGCCCGAGCCCTGCTGACCGGCGCACCCTTTCTGATCCTTGATGAAGCTTCCGCCAGCCTGGATAACGAGAACGAACAGGCCTTTCACCGGGCGCTAAGCCAGCTGCGGGAGAAACGGACTGTTTTGCTGATCGCCCATCGTCCGGCCACCCTGCGCCAGGCCGATCGGATATTGCTGCTCGAAAACGGGGTCATTGCCGAGAACGGCACGCATGATGCGCTGCTGGCATCAGGAGGGAAATACGCTGCGCTGATAAAAAAGGTTGCCGCTGACTGACCCTCGCAGGCATCATGCTGCCCTCAGTCGCGGAGCCACCCGTACTCCGTTTGTCGTATTGCCGAAGACTCACCATGACCAATCGCTTTTTCCCGACCGCCGTCGGGCTGTATCTGAATTATCTGGTTCACGGTATGGGCGTGTTGCTGATCACCCTGAACATGCCGCACCTTGAGCAGCAGTGGCATACCGATGCCGCAGGTGTTTCGGTGGTGATTGCCTCACTGGGCTTTGGCCGCCTGATGGTGCTGTTTGTTTCCGGTATGCTTTCCGATAAATTTGGCCGTCGGCCGTTTATCCTGCTCGGTATCCTGTGCTACATCGGCTTTTTCTTCGGCATTGTTTCGGCACAAAGCGTGGTTACCGCCTTTGCCTGCGGACTGCTGGCCGGGGTAGCCAACAGTTTCCTGGATGCCGGTACCTACCCGGCGCTGATGGAAGCGTTTCCTCATTCTCCCGGTACGGCCACCATTCTGATTAAAGCCTTTGTCTCTGCGGGCCAGTTTCTGCTGCCGTTTATCATCTGGGGGCTGATGCTGAGCCACAGCTGGTTCGGCTGGTCGTTTATGGTTGCCGCCGCCATTATGCTGGTTAACGGAATTTTCCTGCTGCGGCGGCCGTTCCCCGCTCACCGACCGCCGCAGGCAGCCAGCCCCGGCGGCAAAAGTCTGATACTGGAAGACAGGCGCGCATTGGCCGACATCATCTGCTTTACGCTGTTTGGCTATATTTCCATGGCTACCTTCTACCTCGTCAGCCAGTGGCTGGCGCAGTTTGCGGAATTTGTCATTTTAATGCCGTATTCGGCCTCTATTCAGCTGCTCAGCGTCTATACCGTGGGGTCGCTGAGCGGCGTATTTATCACCGCGCTGCTGGTAAACCGGCTGGTCAACTCGCTGCTTCTGTTGCGTATTTATACCTTTATCTCCCTGCTGGCGCTGCTGGCGATCAGCCTTTATCCCAGTGCGCGGATTATCGCGCTGTTCGCTTTTGTCATCGGCTTTTCGGCGGCGGGCGGCGTAGTGCAGCTGGGACTGACGGTGATGGCGATGAAGTTCCCGCAGGCCAAGGGAAAGGCCACCGGGATTTACTACAGCGCGGGCAGCCTCGCCACGTTTACTGTCCCGCTGATCACCGCCCGCCTGTCGCAGCACAGCATTGCCAGCATTATGTGGTTTGACGTCGGCATGGCCGGTGCAGGGTTTGCGCTGACCCTGTTAATCGGCGGGCGACGCCGCCTGATGCTAAGCGCGCGAAGAGTAAGTTAAGCCGAAATCCGGCAGAACCCAGAACAGGGTAAGCGCCAGCGCCAGGACATACAGCGGTACGGTCATCGCCAGCGCCAGATGCATGCCGTGCAGGGAAAACGTGCTGTTGCCTAAAAAGCTGCCCAGTATCGCCACCCCCATCACGCTTCCGCTCTGTCGGGCAGCGTTGATGATCCCTGACGTCACCCCGCCCTGACCGGGCAGCGCCGATGACATACAGACCGCCACCGTGGCCGGTGCCGTCGCCGACATACCAAAGCCAACCAGCAGCATGGGGATAAGCACCGCCGTGTAGGAGCTAGTTGAGTGGGTAAACATCAGCCAGATAAGCCCGGTTAATGTCGTGCTCAATCCCACCATCATCGGCACGCCCGGTCCGGTTTTGGCTACCGCGCGGCCACAGTAAAAGGCCGTCACCGCCATCACCACCGCCTGCGGCAGCAGCGCAAACCCTGTCGTGATGGTCGAGTAGGCTTTAACCTGTTGGAAGTAGAGGCTGATAACAAACAGCTGGCCGTAGAAACCTAAATTAATAATTAAGCCGACAGTCGTTGCCGCCGTAAACGCTCTGATGCGGAAAATCCCTTTTGGCAGCATCGGCGAAGCGGAAACCGCCTCGAGCAGAACAAACCCGGCTGCCGCTAAGGCACATAAAATAGCAGAGGTCATAACGCGCGATGAATGCCAGCCCACAGTGCCTGCTGTTATAAAGGTCCAGGCCAGCGCCCCCAGCGCGAAGGCAATCAGCAGCTGTGCCAGCGGCTTGATTTGGCGCGGCGTCACCTTCATTTCCGGGATAGTTTTCAGCGCCGCCCAGAGCGCGAAAATACCAAACGGCAGGTTAATATAGAAAGCGGAAGGCCAGCCAAAGGCGGCAATAAGTATCCCGCCAAGGACAGGACCGGTGGCGATGGCAACACCCCCGACGCCACCCCAAACGCCGAATGCCCTGGCGCGCTCGGCGGGCTGGGTAAAAATGCCCTGCAGCAGCGATAAAGAGTTAGCGACCTGTAGCGCCGCGCCGATCCCCTGAAGTACTCTGGCAAACACCAAGAATGGCAGCGACTGCGCCATGCCACAGAGCAGAGAGGCAACGGTAAAAAGCAAAACGCCAGTACAAAAAACCTTTTTGGGTCCGAAACGATCGCCCAGCGCCCCGGCGCTTAATAGCACGGCGGCAAAGGCGATGGTATAAGACGCAATCGCCCACTGTAACCCGCTAAGATTAACCCCCAGGCTCATTTTCAAACTGCTTAACGCCACATTGACCACGGTAGCATCCAGAGTGACCATAAAGAGACCCATTGAAACGATCGTTAATGCCGCCATGCGGTTTATTTCTCTGTTTTCCATTTTACCTGCTTTTTTATAACTGCCTGAATTGACATTGATTGACGGGAGTAACGTGCAACGATGACCATTGCCCCTACGTCCGACCTTATCGCGCACTCCCAGGCATGAAAAACGAGTTTTTGACACCTCAGCTTGATCGAATGTTATTCTTGCAGTTCATTTCCCGATTGCAGGTTTCCCTCTTTGAGAAGAACACTCCCCGGTATTTCGGCGCTGATCGCCTTTGAAGCCAGCGCCCGCCACAACAGTTTTTCACGGGCCGCAGCGGAACTGTTTATTTCAGAAGGGGCCGTCAGCCGGCAGATAGCGCGGCTGGAAGCGCAGCTTGGCAGTACGCTGTTCGTACGTCGGGGCAACCGCGTTGAGCTGTCCCGGCAGGGCCAAAGCTACGCGGCGCAGGTGCGTGAAATTCTGGGCAGGCTGGAACAGGAAAGCCTGCGGCTGGTCGCACAGCCCGACGATGGCGGTATCCTGGAACTGGCGGTGATCCCGACTTTTGCCAGCCGCTGGCTGATCCCGAGGCTGGATCGATTTCAAAAACGCTATCCGAATATCATCCTCAACCTGTCGGAGCGAACGAAGCCCTTCCCGATGTCCGGCAGTGGATTTGATGTGGTTGTGCATTTTACTCATCCTGCCTGGGTCGGCCATGTGGTCCAGCCGCTGTTCGCAGAAAACCTGGTGCCGGTTTGCCGCCCCGACCTGCTCAAGGGGCATATCAGCGGTGATGCCCCGCTGGTTCTGCTGCACAAACGCGGCACGCCGAATGCCTGGCGCGATTACGTTAACGCCAGCGGCGTGCCCATCGCCAACGCCATCGCCGGTCCGCGATTTGATCTGTTCTCGTTGCTGATCGACGCGGCGATTGCCGGGCTGGGCGTGGCGCTGGTGCCGGGGATTTTTGTTGAGTCGGAGCTGGCAGCCGGTGCGCTGTGCATACCGTGGCAGCGGGTTGAAAGGGGCAATACGCTGGCGGTAATCACGCTGAACGATACCGCGGCCGATCCTAACCGCGATCGTTTTGTACAGTGGCTGGTGGACGAAGCGCAGCAGTTCTGCGCTGGCGATACCTCTCCATAATTCCGACAGGGCTGCCGTTTTCGGCTTTCGGGGGGGGACAATCGCCAACGCGTCGGCAAGCGAGGAGAATGGCACCGTGGTTTCAGGTCCACGGCACCGGGCTCTTACTGTACCTCCGCCATTTGCAGCAGCGCACTGCGCAGGGAGGCGGGGAACATCTCTCCGTGGCGCAGCCCCGGAAACAGCTGCCAGGTCACGCCGACACCGTTATCGCTAAGCTCCGCGACGGCGACGCGTACGGCGGCAAGCGCGTCCGGCCGGTGCTCTTCGCCAGGGCGCGGCAGATCCCCGTCGCCCTCCAGCAGGTGCAGCCTCCTGCCCTTCGCTTCATCTTTGGTGACCGCGCCCAGCCGCTTGAGCAGCACGAAATCATCCTGCGCCACCGACGGGCTGGCGGCGAAGTAATCGTTAAATGATGGCGCGGAGAGAAAGCTGTCGAGCACCAGCAGCCCGCCGTAAGAATGGCCCCACAGCCCTCGCCGCTGCGCGTCAATCGGCAGCCCTTTTTCCACCTGCGGCGCGATGGTCTGCGTCAGCAGCTGGCGAAATGCGGAGCTGCCGCCGCCTTCCCGGCCGCCCCGATTCTGCCGATCGCGCCAGTGCGCCGGGGTGTAGTCATAAGCGCGGGCCAGCTGATCGAACGGCAGATCGGTCTGATATCCGACGGCCACCAGCACCGGCGGCGTTACTGCCGACAGCTGCCGCAGCAGATCGTCGGAAAGTTTGTCCATTGCCGCGTTGCCGTCCAGCAGATACAGCAGCGGATAGCCCGAGGCGGGCGGTGCTTTGTCCGGGATCGCCGTCCACACTTTGTAATGGCGGCGACCGTCGGCGGAATCAAACTGGCGGACGGTAAAATGATAATACGCCGATCCCCGGTCGGCGATATTCGGCCCCAGCGGGGTGAGATTCGGTCGGGCAAAGCTGTTACCTGCACCAAGCAGCATAATCGTGAATACTCCCAGCCGCGCAATAACGCGGCATATTTGCCGGTGATCCGGTCGATGATTCATTGTCTCTGTTCCCTGAAAAAGCGCGCGTCGCCCGGATGCGGGCGCCGCGTGCGGTGCGTCAGAAGTGCAGGCCCAGCTGCATATAGTAAGTCCGGCCCGATTCGTTATAGGTTCGTGCCCCGGCCCCGTAGGCGTAAGTGCCGTTCGCCCCGGAGGTTAACGCATTCCCCTCGCGGAAGTGACGCTTGTCGAACAGATTATCCACCCCGGCGGTGACGTCCATCGCTTTATTCACGCTGTACACCGCGCTCATGCCCAACACCGCATAGGGTGATACCTGCCATTTTTCACTGCCTGAGGTGGCTTCACCCTGCGAGTTATATTGCTGCGGTTTCTGCCTGCCGTACCAGGTCAGCGTCCCCTGTAGCGACAGGTCGTTAGTCGCCTGCCAGTCCAGCGTCGAGTTGAGGGTGTATTTCGGAATAATCGACAGGTAATCGCCGGTGGTTTTGTTTTTATTTTCGATGATATAGGTGAAATTGTTATTCATCTTCAAACTGTCGCTAATCGGGAAGTTCAGCGTTCCCTCCAGCCCCTGCACCAGCGCGTCGGGCACGTTTTCCCATTTATAGACGTTAGAGGTGCCGTTGAAATAATCCGCCGTGTAGCCCGCCTCGATCTTGTTGTGGTAGTCGTTGCGATACCAGGTCAGTCCGGCCTGCACGTCGTCATGGTGATACTCAATGCCTATCTCTTTGTTAACGCTGGTTTCCGCCTTCAGATCGCGGTTGCCCTGCAGATAACAGCTGGTGGCGCTGGCGTAACAACCGTTACCGCTGCTGTAGAGCAGATAGTTGGGGTTAGTCTGGTACAGGTTTGGCGCTTTCCAGGCGCGGGCGATCCCCAGCTTGAGGGTAAAGTCATCGCCCAGCTCCTGCGACAGGTTCAGCGACGGGCTGAGGTTGCTGCCGGTGACCGACTGATAGTTATAACGCAGCCCCGGCGTCAGGCGGGTCGAGTCCGTCAGGTCAATATTATCTTCGCTGTAGACGCCATAGATATCCGCCGAGCTGTAGCTGCTGCGGTCGGTGCTGGACACGCCGTTGACCTCAGAAGTGGTGGTCACAATATTGGAAGTGGGATCTTTCATCGTCTGATGATTCATTTCGGCCCCGAAGGTAACGGTCTGACTGACGCCGAAATCAAACGGAATATTTACCTCGGAGTGCAGGTTGGTATCGTTCAGATTGATGGTGGAGAACCCTTCGCTGGTGGTGCTGAACAGCCCCTCCAGCCCGCCGGACAACCCTTCATTCAGGCGGGTATTGCGTGTTTTCTCAAACTGAACGTAGTTACTGGTGGTAACGCCGTTATCCCAGGCTCCGGTGTATTTCAGCGCCAGCGTCTGGCGATAGATGATATTGGTTTCTTTGCCGTAGTTGGCTTTCACCAGCGTGCTGCTGTTGGTGTTTTGCGTATCCCCGGCGTAAAGGTTGCCCTGACGGCTGAACCCGGCATGCAGCTCCAGCGCCTGCCTCGGCAGAAATTCCCAGCGCAGCACGCCGTTGATGTTTTTATTGATCGCGCCTTCGCGCCCCGCTGGCACCATCCCGGCATATTTGCCGCTGCGTTCCGCCGTATGGCCGTCGTTAATATTCTGCCCGTCGGCCTGGGTTTTGCTCCAGTTACCGTAAATACGCATCGTCAGATTATCCGCCAGCGCGCCGCTCAGATTGGCGTTATAGCGGCGGGTGGCCCCTTCTGATTTATGCTCGGGAACGTTGTAATAGCTGTTAAAACTGCCGTGCCAGTCGTTGCCCGCCGGTTTGGTAATAATATTCACCACCCCGCCCATCGCGCCGTTGCCGTAAAGCGCCGCCGCCGGTCCACGGATCACTTCAATACGATCGATCATTTCTGGCGGCACCCAGTTGCTGTCGCCCCGGGTATCGCGCTCCCCGCGCCAGCCGTAGCGCACCGAGTTGCGGCTGCTGACCGGCATGCCGTCGATCAGGATCAGCGTGTTTTCCGGCCCCATGCCGCGAATATCGATCTGACGGTTATTACCGCGCTGGCCGCTGCTGGAGTTTCCGGTAAGGTTGACCCCGGGCATGGTACGTATCAGCTCAGAGACATCGCGCTGGATGGGATGCTTTTTGATCGCCTCGCTGTCGATAATCGACACGCCGGGTGCCTGTAGCGTTTGCTCTCTGGCGGTCACCACCATGGTGTTATCGCCCTGGCTGCTCTTCTCACCAATGGTTAGTTTATCTTCTTTATTGGTAGCGTCTTCCTGGTTCCGATCCGGCGTTTTTTCAGCGGTGGGTTGCTCAGCCTGTACCGCAGGCACGGCAATAGCGAGGGCAACAAGCGAGCTTAACAGCGAAAACTTCAGGGATTTTTTCATAGTGACGTGTCTTACAAACGAGCGAGGAAGGAAAAGGGAGGAATCAATTTAATGAGAATGATTATTGATTTCAATAAAAGATGTGATTTTTTGTGGGTTATTGTTTAGCAATGTGAATGTATCATTGCTGACCGAAAAAATAACTTCGCGTGATCGGCAGCACGCGGGCCTTGCTGACCGGCGGCCGCAGAAATGAGCATAAAAAAAGAGGCGAAGATAACTTCGCCTCTTTTTCGGTCAGTCTGGCACTGATAGCGATTAGCGCACAATCAGCCCTAACAGGATACCAACCGCACCAAAGTCAGAGTCGCTGAAGGTGGTGTTGGCCAGGCCGATGCTGCCCAGTACCGGCAGCAGGAACACCGGGATAAAGGTGATCAGCAGACCGTTAGTGAAGGCACCGAGGATTGCACCGCGACGGCCGCCGGTGGCGTTACCGAACACGCCCGCTGCGGCACCGACGAAGAAGTGCGGCACCACGCCCGGAATAATCACCGTCATGTTCAGCGCATACAGCAGGAACATGCCCAGAACACCGGCCACGAAGCTGCTGAGGAAGCCAACCAGTACCGCGTTTGGCGCGTAAGGGAACACGACCGGGCAGTCGAGCGCCGGTTTGGCGTTCGGCACCAGCTTGTCAGAGATGCCTTTGAACGCCGGAACGATCTCGGCAATCACCATACGCACGCCCTGCAGAACGATATACACACCGGCGGCGAAGGTAATCGACTGCATCAGCGAGAACATGAACCAGTTTTTGCCCCCGGCGTTCATCTCTTTCACCGCCGACGGACCGGCCACCAGACAGGTGAAAATGAAGATAAAGAACATGGTGAAGGCAATAGCAACCGGGGTGTCGCGCAGGAACAGCAGGCTTTTCGGGACCTGCATGTCCTCGGTGGACTTCTCTTTATTACCGAACTTGCTGCCGATAAACGCGGACAGCAGCTGGGAGATTGAGGAGAAGTGGCCGAAAGCAACATCGTCCGAACCGGTGACTTTTTTCATATACGGATGAATAATCGCCGGGAAGAACACCATCGAAACGCCCACCACCAGCGAACCGACCGCAATCAGGCTGGCACCGCGCATTCCGGCGGTAGACAGGATCACCGCCACCATCATCGACATAAACAGCGTGTGGTGACCAGTCAGGAAGATATATTTCCACGGGGTAAAGCGGGCAATCGCGATGTTAATCACCATGGCGAAGAACATAATCATCGCCATCTCTGTACCGAAGCTTTTCTGCGCCACGGCCACGATCGCTTCGTTGTTCGGCACCACGCCCGGAATACCGAAGGCGTGATGGAAGATCGCCGCAAAATCACCCAGCGAAGAAACAATCAGCCCGGCACCGGCACCGAGGATCAGGAAGCCCATCACGGTTTTCACCGTTCCCTTGATCACTTCAGTTGCGGGTTTCTTCTGTGCAACCAAACCAATCAGCGCAATCAGGCCAACCAGTATTGACGGCTCGGAGAGCACGTCACTCATTAAGAAACGGAAGAATTCCATTATGGCTCCTGATTATAACGCGCCGAGTTCCGACAGCGCGGCGGAGATACGCTCTTTCATCGCCGCTTTGTCTACCATGTTTTGCAGAGAGACGATTTTGCCGCCTACCTGCTGTGCAATCAGCTGCTCAGCAATATCGCTGGTGCCAACAAAGATATCGCTGGCGGTGCCTTTTGCCGAACCCAGGTCCACGTGATCGACTTCCGCCGCAACGCCCAGATCCTTCACGATATTTTTAATGCTCATTTCCATCATCAGGCTGGTGCCCAGGCCATTGCCGCATACCACGGTAATTTTCATATGTTGTTCCTCTGGTCGTTTAATAACGTGAAATAATGGATAAAATCTGTTCAACGCTGGTGGCAGCCATCAGCGCGTCGGTATCTTCAGGCGTGTCAAACAGCCCGGCGAGCGCGGTGATAATGCCGATATGGCTGTTGCTGTCGGTCGCCGCCAGCACAAACAGTAGCTTCACCGGGTCATTGCCCTCGGAATCAAAGTTCACGCCCTGCTGCACCAGCGTCAGGCTGATGCCCAGTTTATTCGCGCCTTCTTCCGGGCGAGCGTGGGGCATGGCAATACCGGGGCCAACGACATAGTACGGGCCAATCGCTTCATGCGAACGGTAGATAGCCTCAACATAGCGGGCTTCGATCGTACCGTTGTCACGTAATGGCTGGCAGGACAGCGCAACTGCGTGACGCCAGTCTTCACAGGCTGGTACAATCTGCACAACGTCAGCAGTCAGGAGTTCTTTCAACATTTATCGGTCACCTCTCTCTTTTCGCCCGAGCAGAGTAGTGTCGAACCGCCCGGAATAATGTGATAGAGATCTAAAAAGTTAACGCTAACTGTTAAAGCTATCAGTAACTGTGATCGGCATATCATTTGCTGGTTAACCAGTTGTTGTCTTTTATCCGGAACGGCACACTGTCAGCAGGGTAAATCATTGCGCGGCAGCGCCGCGTAACAGAGCGTTCAGGAGAACCAGGATGCGAAAGCGTCGTAGTAGTGGTCGCGTGACGCTACAGGATGTTGCTGACTATGTTGGCGTTGGAGTCATGACGGTGTCGCGAGTGATGCGCACGCCGGAGCTGGTGTCAGACAAAGTCCGCAGTGAAGTTGAAAAAGCCGCCCGCGCACTGGGTTATGAAGCCAGCACGCCCGCCGCCGAGCTGGCTGCCAGCCCGCAGCAGCGCGTCACCCTACAGGATGTGGCCCGCCACGCCGGGGTTGGGCAAATGACCGCATCGCGCGCGCTGCGTGACCCGTCGCAGGTTTCTGAAGCCTCCTTGAGGAAAGTGGAACAGGCGGTGCGTGAACTGGGCTACGTAACCAATCAGGCCGCCGCCGCGCTGGCTTCCCAGCAGTCGCATACCGTGGCGGTGCTCTATCCTTTTCAGCACGATCGTGCCAGCACCCGCTTCGTGCAGGCGCTACAGCACACCCTCAGCAATCAGCCGTTTCAGCTAATCATGGCCTGCCACGAATATCATCAGTACGGCGAAACGCCGCTGGTGGAAAAACTGCTTCAGCATCGCCCTTCCGCGCTGGTGCTGTTCGCCGCACAGCTGTCGCCGAAAACCTGCGAGATGCTGGAGTCATCGGAAGTGGTGACGGTCAACGTCTGCGGAGCCGGGCAGTTTTCCGCCGATCTGACGCTGAATATTGCCTTCAGCGACGCCGCCGAACGGCTGACCCGCACGCTGCTGGAAAAAGGCTATCGCCGCATTGCCTTTATCGGCGCACAGACCGATAACCGCCTGCATAAGCAGCAGCTGAACGGCTGGCACAGAGCGATGCTGGCGCACTATCAGAACGCCGACCTGATGATCACCGTGCCGGATGCACCGAGCCTGCAGTTTGGCCGCTTTGCGCTCGGTCAGCTGCTGCAAAACCAGCCGGATCTGGACGCGATTATTTGCAGCCACGAAGAGATCGCCATCGGCGTGCTGGCCGAATGCCAGCGGCGGCTGCTGAAGGTGCCTTACGATATGGCGGTGGCCTGCCTGGATGGTTCGACCGACTGCGATCACACCTTCCCGTCGCTGACCTCGATGCGGCTGAACTATGAAAAACTGGGCCAGCAGGTGGGCCAGCGGCTGATGGCGATGCTCGACGATGCGCCGCAACCGCTGGAAGAGCAGATTAAATTCGCCTTCGAACCGGGTGACAGCAGCTAAGCGCAATAAATAATTCCGGCATCCCCTCCTTTTGTCGTTATCTTCAGTTAGGCTGTTGGCAATACGGGAAAACGATGTAAGGAGATTGAATGACTTATTCTCAGAACCAGTCGCTGTCGGTTACCGAGGCACTGGACAAGCTGGAAGCGCAGTACGATGCCGCCGTCGCCGCCCTGCGCGATGCCATTACCGCCTTTATTGCCGACGGCAGCCTGCCGGACGCCGCAGCCCGCGCCAGCGGGCTGTTTGTTTATCCGCAGCTGCGCGTCAGCTGGGACGGCGTGGCCCCCAGCCAGCGCCTGACTCGCGCCTTTGGCCGCTTTACCCGCGCCGGATGCTACAGTACTACCGTCACCCGCCCGGCGCTGGCGCGCCACTATCTGAGCGAGCAGCTGGAGCTGCTGAGCAGCGAATACAGCGTATCCATTGAGGTACTGCCGTCGCAGCAGGAGATCCCCTTCCCTTACGTGATTGACGGCTCCGGCCTGGCGCTGGATCGCAGCATGAGCGCGGGCATTGCCCAGCACTTCCCGACCACCGAACTGTCGCAGATTGGCGATGAAAACGCCGACGGCCTGCTGGCTGTAGGTGAAACCTTCCCGCTGTCGCACTTCGATGCGCTGCGCACCGACTTTTCGCTGGCGCGCCTGCGCCACTACACCGGCACGCCGGTCGAAGATTTCCAGCCCTACGTGCTGTTTACCAACTACACCCGTTACGTCGATGAGTTCGTGCTGTGGGCCTGCGAGCAGATCGCCGATCCCGAATCGCCGTATCAGGCGCTGTCCTGCGCCGGTGGCATCACCATCACCCACGATACGCCGCACCCGGAGCAGACCGTTTCCGATCTGGCGTGGAAGAAGCACCAGATGCCTGCCTGGCATTTGATCGCCAAAAACGGCCAGGGGATCACTCTGGTGAATATCGGCGTTGGCCCGTCGAATGCCAAAACTATCTGCGATCACCTGGCGGTGCTGCGCCCGCACGCCTGGCTGATGATTGGCCACTGCGGCGGGCTGCGCGAAAGCCAGACCATCGGCGACTACGTGCTGGCGCACGCCTATCTGCGCGACGATCACGTGCTGGACGCGGTGCTGCCGCCGGATATCCCGATCCCGAGCATTGCCGAAGTGCAGCGCGCGCTGTACGACGCCACCAAGCTGGTCAGCGGCATGCCGGGCGAAGAGGTCAAGCAGCGGCTGCGTACCGGTACGGTGGTGACCACCGACGATCGCAACTGGGAGCTGCGCTATTCAGCCTCCGCGCTGCGCTTTAACCTCAGCCGCGCGGTGGCGGTGGATATGGAGAGTGCGACCATTGCCGCACAGGGCTATCGCTTCCGCGTACCGTACGGCACGCTGCTGTGCGTCTCCGATAAGCCGCTGCACGGGGAGATTAAGCTACCTGGCCAGGCGAACCGCTTCTACGAAGGAGCGATTTCCGAGCATCTGCAAATCGGCATTCGCGCGATCGATCTGCTGCGCGCCGAGGGCGATCGTCTGCACTCGCGCAAGCTGCGTACCTTTAACGAACCGCCGTTCCGTTAAGCATTAGCCGGGCATCTGCCCGGTGCGATTAAAGGCTGAAGAGTGAAGCGTGCTCTTCAGCCTTCCTCTGAACACGTTACACCTGTAACGGTGCACCTGTTACACCCGTCCAATCGTTACACCCGCAACGCCACAATATCACTTTTAACATACTGAATTTTATTATTTTTATTGTTTTGCAAATTTCTGGCACGCCTTTCGCATTCTCCAGCGCGAGTACCTGCTCCGGCCCTGCTGACACCACGGCAATGGACAGGTTTAAAGCCAATCTCAGGGGAATAACTATGAAAGCAGCACGTTGGTATCAGGCTCGCGACATTCGTATTGATGATATTGAGGAACCGACGGTTTCCGCAGGGAAGGTAAAAATCAAAGTCGCGTGGACCGGGATCTGCGGCAGCGATCTGCACGAATATCTTGCCGGACCGATTTTTGTGCCGGTAGAAAAGCCGCACAAAATCAGCGGCGATATCGCACCTATCGTGATGGGCCATGAATTTTCGGGTGAAGTGGTAGAAGTGGGCAGCGGCGTTACCAAATTCAAAGCCGGTGACCGCGTGGTGGTTGAGCCGATCCTCTCCTGCCAGGAGTGTGAAGCCTGCCGCGAAGGCAAATACAACCTGTGTGGCGATTTGGGCTTCCACGGCCTGTCCGGCGGCGGCGGCGGTTTCTCCTCCTTCACCGTGGTTGCTGAGCACATGGTTCACCGTATGCCAGACTCCCTTTCCTACGAGCAGGGTGCGCTGGTTGAGCCTGCGGCCGTTGCGCTGCACGCGGTGCGCATGAGCAAGCTGAAAGCCGGTGATAAAGCGGTGGTGTTCGGCGCGGGTCCGATTGGCCTGCTGGTGATCGAAGCGCTGCGCGCAGCCGGTGCGGCAGAGATCTATGTGGTTGAGCTGTCGCCACAGCGTTCAGAGAAAGCGCGCGAGCTGGGCGCACGTCTGGTTATCGATCCGAGCAAAGAAGATGCGGTTGCGCGTATTCGCGAGCTGACCAACGGCGGCGTTGACGTGTCGTTCGAAGTGACCGGCGTGCCGGTGGTGCTGAAGCAGTGTATCGACAGCACCCGCTACGAAGGCGAAACCATTATTGTGTCTATCTGGGAAGGCGAAGCGTCATTCCATCCGAACAAGGTGGTGCTGGCCGAGCGCAACATTAAGGGCATTATCGCCTACCGTCATATTTTCCCGGCGGTGATGGATCTGATGACTCAGGGTTATTTCCAGGCGGACAAGCTGGTGACTAAGCGTATTGATTTGGCCGATCTGGTTGAGCAAGGTTTTGATGCGCTGGTGAAAGAGAAGCAGCAGGTTAAGATTCTGGTGCGTCCACCGCAGTAAATTTTTGTTAGTCCACCGTTTGGTGGGTTGAAGAGCTGATAAAGCCACTGTCATTGCGACGGTGGCTTTTTTTGTGGGGAGGCTGTGGGTCGGGAGGCAGTCTGTACGGCTGGCGGCCGGTCCTCGCGCCACGCATGCGTGGTGCCTTCGACTACAACATCCGGCCGGTCGGACCGGCGAAGACGGTACTTCCCTGTACCGACTCCGCCTGACGCCAGCGTCCTGCTGGCGTCTCCTGGCCTGCTGCTTTCGCTTCAGCGCTGCGGATTACCCGCCAGCCGCACAGACTGCATCCCTTTTGACAAATTACTCGCTGTATTACGGCACAAACCCGATTCGTTTGCTTGCAACGCTCATTCGTTACGTTCCGTTCAACGATCGTCGGAAATTCTTCGAAGCAGAAAGCACACATATTCCGATCATCTTCTTTCAGCCTTTATCCTCGAACAGGCGACACCCGGAGTAAAGCGCAGACCGACGAGTCCCGCGATCGGGTACTCCGCATAGCTGAAAGCAAAACTGCGCCAAAAGCATCGCTCATTCAGATTCAGCTTTCAGCAGTCGACGCCGGGATCAAAGCGCAGACCGGCGGGTCCCGCGATAGGGCAATCCACAGCGCTGAACGCAGTAAGGAAGCCAGGATTCACCCGCATGGACGCGGGGGAAAGCCACAGCCGGGCCAGGACGGCCCGTCTGTGGCGGTCCGACAGGCTGACGCACGAAGTGAAGGCACCGCAACGCGGCGCGAGGACCGCCCGACCGCGGGACCCGCCGGTCAGCGCGATTCCCGATCCACCAGCGAACTCAGCGAACTCAGCGAACCAGCGAACCAGCGAACCAGCGAACCAGCGAACCAGCGAACCAGCGAACGATTATTACCCCTATCGCTGCCGCGGAACACCCGCACGACCAATCGCCGCCAGCAGCGCATCCACCATCTCCTCCCGCAAATACATATCCGCATCCGACAGCATCTGCGCCACACTCACCGTCTTCGACGCCTGATAAAAACGCCCGCTGGCCAGCGCCGCCTCAAACCGATTGGCATACTGATGCGCCTGCGCCAAATCCACATCCACCAGCAGCACCGCATGCGCCAGCACCACATGACAGCGCGGCCCGTCGACAGGCTGATTCGCCACCGACTGCCAGTACTGCGCCGTACCGGCAATCTTGCGAGCAGCATCGCCCTCACCGCAGGCCAGATTGTACCGCCCGTCGCAGAACGACCCTTCCACCGCCTGCCACCCTGTCGGCACACCCAGATCCAGCAGCGCATCGCTCAGCATATCGCAGAGATGTTCGTACACCCCCTCCGCCGCCTCGCCCAGCGTGCGCCACATCGGATAGGCCAGACTGATGTTGATAATCCCCGGCCCCTGCGGCACCAGCCCGCCGCCGGACTTGCGCAAAAACACCGGGCAGCCAGCATCAGCAAACTGCGCCCTCACCTCATCCAGCCCGGCGAAGCGCTTATAGCTGCCCGGCACGACCAGCGACGGCGGCGAATGCCACAGCAGCGCCACCGCTTCACCAGCCGCAGCGCGGGCGTACAGCCCGGCCTCGGCCAGCGTGGGATCGGCGCAAAACATCAGCCGTGGGGAAAGCAGAGAAAACGAGCCGCCGCAATCGGCGGCCGGGGAAGCATCCTTCATCTGGTACCTTTATTCACTACCCGTATGCTGCTGTAACAGCCGGTTCACCTCCGCCGCCTTCTCCATCTGCGGCATATGCCCGGCCCCGCTAATCCGCTCGACCCGACTGCCCGCTGGGGCATTATCGGCATGGTGCGCCGGGATAATCGCATCGTCTTCACCCCATATCAGCAGCAGCGGCACGCTGCCGTTGAGCTGCTGACCCGGCTGTGAAGACTGCTTCCCGCCCGAGAACAGGCTGTCCTGCAGCTGTTGCAGACAATCGCTGACGCCATCAAGCCGCTTGTATTTAAGCAAATCATCCAGCATCTGGCGACTGACTAATTCCGCATCGGCAAACAGTAATTCCACAACCGGTTTGAGATCGCGCCGCGACTGGGCATCGATAAAGCCTTGAGTGTAGGCTTCATTCACCTCTTCGCCAAAGCCACCGCTGCCGATCAGCGACAGCGAACGCACGCGCTGCGGCGCATCCAGCGCCAGCTGCGCGGCAATCGCACCGCCGAGCGAATGCCCGACCAGATGTGCAGCAGGCAGGTCCAGCGCCTGCATAAAGTCAGCGACAAACGCAGCCATATCGCTCAGGCTGCTGCCGGTCAGCCGGGTTTCTGTCTGGCCGTGCGCGGGGAGATCCAGCGCCACCACCGTCGATTCCGGGAAGGCATCAAGGTTGAACAGCCAGTTATTCAGATCGCCGCCGAAGCCGTGAATAAACAGCACCGTATCATCGCCGTCACCCTGGCGGATGTAGCGCACCCGCAGGCCGTTTACCTCAATATAACGGTCGGATGAAACCTGCTCGTCTTCGTCATCATCCGTCGCCGGAACCACCCAGCCTGCAATAAACGCGTCGATCTGCGCATCGCTGACCGCCTCCGGCGCCATTACGCCGAGCAGCGCCTTCACCGGCAGCACGTCGCCCTCTTCAGCCACCTTGCGCCGCAGAATACCGGCATCGGTGGCCTCGACCGCGTTGGCGATTTTATCGGTTTCCACATTAAGAATCGGCATACCGGTGACGATCTCATCGCCCACCTCCACCAGCCACTCGTTAACCGTGCCTTCGCGCATCGACAGCCCCCACTTGGGCATCACCACCGGGGTGATTGTTGTTTCGCTCATCACTGTTTTCCTCTGTAGCCCAGTGTGCGTTTCACCGCTTCAATAATCCGCTCGGCGCTGGGGATGTAGCGATCCTCCAGCGAAGGCGAGAACGGCACCGGCGTATGCGGCGCGCAGACCATCTCGATCGGTGCTTTCAGTGCGCTAAATGCCTGCTGGCACACCAGCGCGGAGATATCGGTAGCGATATTGCAGCGCGGATGGGCCTCATCTACCACCACCAGCCGCCCGGTGTTTTCCACCGTTTCAATCACCGTATCGACATCCAGCGGCGACAGCGACCGCAGATCCACCACCTCCACGTCGATGCCCTGTTTCGCCAGCTGCTGCGCCGCATCCAGCGCACGGTGCACCATCAGGCCGTAGGTGATAATCGATACGTCGCTGCCGTCGCGCACGATGCTGGCCTCACCAAACGGAATGGCATAGGGTTTTTCCGGCACTTCGCCTTCCAGCCCGTAGAGGTTTTTATGCTCACAGAAGATCACCGGGTCGTTATCGCGAATGGCCTGAATCAGCATGCCTTTGGTGTCATAGGGCGTGCTCGGGCAGACCACTTTCAGGCCGGGAATATGGGTAAAGATCGGCGTCAGCATCTGCGAGTGTTGGGCAGCAGCGCGGAATCCGGCCCCGACCATTGCGCGGATCACTACCGGGGTTTCGGCCTTGCCGCCGAACATATAGCGGAACTTGGCCGCCTGGTTGAAGATCTGGTCAAAGCAGACGCCCATAAAATCGATAAACATCAGCTCGGCAATAGGACGCATGCCGCAGGCCGCCGCGCCCACCGCCGCGCCCACATAGGCCGATTCCGACAGCGGCGTATCCAGCAGTCGGTCGCCGTGTTTGGCATACAGCCCCTTGGTCACCCCCAGCACGCCGCCCCAGGCATCTTTTTCGCCGTCGCCGCCCATACCGCCGACAATATCCTCACCCAGCATAATCACGCTCGGGTCGCGAGCCATTTCCTGATCGATCGCTTCGTTGATCGCCATTTTCATGCTTAATTTACGCGCCATGATCGAACCCTCAGTAGCTTACATAGACATCGGATAACAGGTCGTCAGCATCCGGTTCCGGTGCCGCTTTCGCTTCCTGAACCGCCTGCTCAATCAGCGCGGCCACCTCGCGGTCAACATCGTTAAACGCCGCCGCACTGACCACACCAGCGCCCTCCACCTGCGCGCGGAACAGCTTGAGGCAGTCCTGATTCGCGCGGATATACTCCAGCTCGTCGCGCCCGCGGTAGGTCTGCGCATCACCTTCAAAGTGGCCGTAGAAACGGACCATTTTGCACTCCAGCAGCGCGGGGCCGCCGCCTTCCCGCGCACGGCGGATCAGCTCTCCGGCGGTTTCATACACCGCAAAGAAGTCGGTGCCGTCAACGGTCACACCCGGCAGCCCGAAGCCCGCCGCGCGGTCAACGTAGCTGTCCACCGCCGTGGCATAGCTGCGCGAAGTCGCTTCGGCATAGCCGTTGTTTTCAATCACGAAGATCACCGGCAGATTCCACACCGCCGCCAGATTCAGGCTTTCAAGGAAGGTGCCCTGGTTGGCCGCGCCGTCCCCGGCGAAGGTGATGCCAATTTCGCCCTTGCCGCGAAACTTCGCCGCCAGCGCAGCGCCGCAGACCAGCGGTGCCCCCGCGCCCAGGATACCGTTGGCGCCCATCATGCCCTTGCTGAGATCGGCGATGTGCATCGATCCGCCCTTGCCGTTACAGGCACCGCCGGTTTTACCGTAGATCTCCTTCATCATCGCAATGACGTCCACGCCCTTGGCGATGCAATGCCCGTGGCCGCGGTGGGTACTGGCGATACGATCGCCGTCGCCCAGATGCGAGAGGATGCCCACGGCGGTGGCCTCTTCCCCGGCGTAAAGATGGACGAAGCCGGGAATATCGCCGCGCGAGAAGTCGACGTGCAGGCGCTCTTCGAAATCGCGGATGGTGCGCATACGACGATAAACGTTCAGCAACTGCTCAGCGCTGAGCTGGCTGCCGGGATTGCTTGCTTCTCTGGTGTTCATAGTGTTCTCCAGATGGTCGGGTGGATACGCATCTCGGCCGGTCAGGCACCGTGACGCAGTAATTGAGCCTGGGCTGCGTAGTGCAGGCAGGCATTGATATCGAGCGAGCGGAAGGCGCGCTCGCGCAGGGAGATGATGACGCGCTGCGTCGGGTTGAAGCTGAGTTCGCGCTCACCGTCGACGGCGATCACTCCCTGGCGCAGCAGCGTTGATTGCGGTACGCCGTGCTGAAGGGGCTGCCAGTGGGCGATGTCGACTTCGCTGAGGACACCGGGCGCAACGGGGGCCAGCAGACGGCAGCCACCGGACCCAAAGGTGATTTGCAGGCCTTCGTTTTCGCGGCGACCCACGGGCTGAAGCAGGCCGCCGATGGCCGACAGCCCCACCGCCTGCGGTTCGGCAAAGCTGAGAAACAGCTGGGAGAGCGCACCGGTACTCCATATCGATCGCGCACCGATGAACTGTTCGCCGGTGATGGCGGCATCGACCAGCGCGATATCGCGGCGCAGGGTTCCATCGGCTTCGGTGATAACGATGTCCAGCCATTTGTTCCACACCAGCGCTTTTTCCACCGGGATGCGGCCGCTGGCGTAGAGCCCGAGCGCCAGGCCGAGCACCGTCGGTTCGCGCATTTCCGGCCAGGCGTTATTGGTGCCGGTTGAGAGGCCGACGATGGGGACTTCGCCGCAGTGGCGGGCCACGGCGCGATGGGTGCCGTCGCCGCCGAGCACGACGATGGCGGCTGCACCCGCCTGCTGCATCCATTTCGCCGCTTCGAAGGTGTCCTGTACGGTGGCGGTGACCGTGCCGGGCAGCCAGTCCAGCTGCGGTAGTCTCCAGTCCGGGCGCTGGGCCAGTTCACGCAGCAGCAGCGCCCGCAGCCCTTCGCGGTCCGGCATCATGCGGACTTCGCCGATGCCACAGGCGGCCAGTGAGGCCATCAGGCGCAGGAGCAGGTTGACGCGTTCGGCCAGCGGCAGCGTGCCGGCATGGCCGACGACGCGGCGGATGTCGCGGGCGGATACCGGGTTAGCGATGATGCCGACCCAGGGGCGTGGCGCGTGGCTGTGTATCATTTGCGTCTCTCCATAATCAACTGGCAGAGATAACGCAAGGGTTGTGCCAAATATGTAAAATAAAAGTTAAAATATTGTGATTCAGATGGTTATTAATACGGTGATGGCGTTCGCTGCCTGGGGAGTGTTACAGCTGTCACCTGTTCGGTATGTGGTTGAGTGGACAGGTGTAAAGCTGTGGATGGGATTTGTCGCGGTGGGATAGAAGCCTGGTTCCCAGCCCTGGCGGCGGCTGCCGGGCGGTCCTCGCGCCACGCGCTGCGTGGTGCCTTCGGTTACAGCTACTGGCCTGTCGGACCGGCGGAGACGCTACATCCATGTAGCGGCCCCGCCTGACGCCAGCTTCCCTGCTGGCATCTCCTGGCCATCCGCTTCCACCTCAGCGCTGCGGATTGCCCTTCAGCCGCCGCCAGGGCTGTGCCCCATTCTGGATTTTTCGTCGCTTTAAAGGGCCATTCAGCAGACTGGTTTTGCTGTCTGGCAATTTGAGTGCTGAACAAAAAAAGAAAGCCAGAGTACGAACGTAAGAAGCAGACGCAAACTTAGGTTGGCACCGTATTGGCTTACATTCGATATCGCAAATCAATAGCAGGGATATCTTTTACCTGAACACAACTCTGCAATTACGGCGCTGACGGGGGGCTGCCACGACTGGCAATCCACAGCGCTGAACGGAGAGAGGAAGACAGGATAAGTCCGCAGGACGCGGGCGCAAGGATCGGTCGGCACACGGATGTGCCGTCTGAGCCGGTCCGACAGGCTGACGAAC
>NZ_JACVTX010000040.1:0-32545 GCF_016624745.1 Erwinia sp. S43
TCGGCGCGGGCACCGCTCAGCCAGAAGACCCGGCTAACACCAACCAGTCGGTGCGGGCACCACTCAGCCAGAAAACCAGGCTGACACCCATCATTCAGCACTGGCAGCGCCCAGCTAAACCACAAAATTACTCTTCTGCACCCGCTTCCGGTGCACGCGGTAACACCGGTGCCGCCGGACGGGCATCAACACGGGTCACCAGCAGCTGATCGATACGGTAGCTATCGATATCCACCACCTCAAACTTATAGCCGTGGAACTTCACAAAATCGGTACGCTTCGGGATCTTACGCAGCATAAACATCATAAAGCCGCCAATCGTCTCGTAGTTGCCGGACTGCGGGAACTCATCAATATCCAACACGCGCATCACGTCATCAATTGGCGTACCGCCTTCAACCAGCCACGAATTCTCATCGCGGGCCACAATCTGCTCTTCCATACCCTGGCCGACCAGATCGCCCATCAGCGTGGTCATCACGTCATTCAGCGTAATGATCCCCACCACCAGCGCATATTCGTTCATGATCACCGCAAAGTCTTCACCCGCGGCTTTAAAGCTCTCCAGCGCTTCAGACAGCGTCAGCGTATCCGGCACAATCAGCGCCGAACGGATCTGCACGCCGCTGTTCAGCGTCATACTCTGATTGCCCAGCACGCGCAGCAGCAGCTCTTTGGAGTCGACATAGCCAACGATATGGTCGATATCTTCATTACACACCAGGAACTTGGAGTGTGGATGCTGTGCGATTTTCCCTTTGAGGCTGGCCTCATCCTCATGCAGATCGAACCAGACTACGTTTTCACGAGAGGTCATCGACGACGGCACGGTACGGGATTCCAGCTCAAACACGTTCTCAATCAGCTCGTGCTCCTGCTTGCGCAGCACACCGGCCAGCGCACCGGCTTCCACCACCGCGTAGATATCGTCGGAAGTGATGTCGTCTTTACGCACCAGCGGGATCTTAAACAGGCGGAAGATAATATTGGCGCCGCCGTTAAAGAACCACACCAGCGGGCGGAACAGGAACAGGCAGAAACGCATCGGATTGATGATTCTCAACGCTACGCTTTCCGGCGCAATCATCCCCAGACGTTTCGGGAACAGGTCAGCAAACAGAATAAACAGGCTGGTGACCAGTGTGAAAGAACAGATGAAGCTGAGGCGTTCCGCCAGCTCTGGCTCCACCATCCGTTCAAACAACGAGCGGAAAGCCGGAGAGAAGGCTGCATCGCCGACGATACCGCCGAGGATCGCCACGGCGTTCAGGCCGATCTGTACCACGGTAAAGAACATCCCCGGCGTTTCCTGCATTTTCAGTACGCGCTGGGCGTTGATGTTGCCTTCATCCGCCAGGATTTTCAGTTTGATTTTACGGGCGGCTGCCAGAGAGATTTCTGAAAGGGAGAAGAATGAGCTGATGGCAATCAGCAGTAAAATGACAAGCAAGCTGTCTAACATACACTATCCATACAATGGCTCATCTCTTATGGGCGATCAGTCTTGTCACTGCGCAGATAAAGAGAGGCCGGGTTAATCACTTGTCATTTTTGGCCTGGGCAGCGCGCGGGATTCTGCATCATTCAACATATTGAGCGTACAGGGCTATCCGTGCCAAAAATGTCTGCGCCAGTTCGGCAAAACACGCCGGGGCAGAAGGGTTATCAGGTTGTGAAAAAGCCTGTGCAGCGATTATAGCCGTGCTGACGAGCGCTTACAATTCCGGCGGTGGAGGATCACCACTTTACGGCGGGTGTTTTAAACAAGAGACCGTGAAAAGCAATCTGAACTGGAATCATTCCGTAAATACAGCGCTGAAACTTGTTTGATACGGAGAGCACGTTAAACTCCATTAAGTCTATTGAATAATTACAGATTAAGCCCGGTGGATGGTGGGCTGGCAAAAAAACGGGAGTACGCGTGCCACGAATTCATGTTTATTGCATGTCTTGTTTGCTGATCGCCGCACCTGCCGCAGAGGCGGCTAACGTGCGTTTACAGGTGACAGGATTATCCGGGGAATTACAGAAGAACGTCAGGGCGCGTTTATCCACGATTACTAACGATGAAGTGACCTCCGACGGCCGCTTTCGCTCGCGCGTGAGCGTGGCGGTAAAAGAGGGGCTGAAGGCGCTGGGATATTATGAGCCGCAGATCGACTTTGAACTGCGCCCCGCTCCGGCGAAGGGCGGGCGACCGGTGCTGCTGGCTAAGGTGACTCCCGGCGAGCCGGTGAAAATCGCCGGTGAAACCATTATTTTACGCGGCGGTGCGCGCACCGATAGCGACGTGCAGCAGCTGGTACGTGATGGAAAGCCAAAGATTGGCAGCGTGTTGAACCACGGTCAGTACGACAAATTTAAAAGTTCTCTTTCCGGCCTGGCGCTGCGCAAAGGCTACTTTGATGGTGAATACCGTAAAAGCCAGCTTGGCGTATCGGTTGAACGGCGTGAAGCCTTCTGGGACATCGACTACGACAGCGGCCAGCGCTATCGTTTCGGGCCGGTGACCTTTGAAGGTTCGCAGATTCGTGAAGAGTATCTGCAAAACCTGCTGCCCTTTAAGCAGGGCGATTACTACACCTCGCGCGATCTGGCCGAGCTGAATCGCCGCCTGTCCGCGACAGGCTGGTTTAACTCGGTGGTCGTGGCACCCGAGTTTGATAAAAGCCGCGAAAATAAAATCTTACCGCTGCACGGCGTTGTAACGCCGCGTACGGAAAACACCATCGAAACCGGCGTGGGCTACTCGACCGACGTGGGGCCGCGCGTTAAAGCAACCTGGAAAAAACCGTGGGTTAACTCCCGAGGGCACAGCTTCTCTACCAGTGCCAATGTTTCTGCACCCGAGCAGCAGCTGGATTTCAGCTACAAGGTGCCTTTACTGAAAAGCCCGCTGGAGCAGTATTACCTGCTGCAGGGCGGTCTGAAACGTACCGATCTTAACGATACCAAAGCTGATTCCACCACGCTGGCCGCCTCGCGTTACTGGGACAGTTCCAGCGGCTGGCAGCGGGCGATTAACCTGCGCTGGAGCCTCGATCACTTTACTCAGGGTAGCGTCACTAATACCACCATGCTGCTCTATCCGGGCGTTAGCGTTAACCGCACCCGTTCGCGCGGTGGCCTGATGCCGACGTGGGGTGACTCACAGCGCTACTCGCTGGACGTATCCGATACCACCTGGGGATCGGACGTTGACTTCGCGGTGGTACAGGCGCAAAACGTCTGGATCCGTACGCTGGAGGATAAACATCGCTTTGTGGTGCGCGGCAATCTCGGCTGGATTGAAACCAACGATTTTGAAAAAGTACCGCCCGATCTGCGCTTCTTCGCCGGTGGCGATCGCAGCATTCGTGGCTACAAGTACAAAGGCATTTCGCCGCGCGATGACGACGGCAAGCTGACCGGTGCTTCCAAGCTGGCCACCGGCTCGCTGGAGTATCAGTACAACGTGACGGGCAAATGGTGGGGCGCGGTATTTGTCGACTCCGGTGAAGCCGTTAACGATATCAAACAGAGCAACTTTAAGACCGGCGCGGGCTTCGGCGTGCGCTGGCAGTCGCCGGTGGGGCCAATCAAGGTTGATATAGCCCGCCCAATCGGTGACCAGGACGATCGCGATATTCAGTTTTACATTGGACTGGGGCCTGAACTATGAAGTGGTGGAAAAAGGGCCTGATTGGCATTGTGATATTTATTGTTCTGCTGCTGGGCGGTATTGCGTTCCTGCTGGGCACCACCAGCGGATTGCACCTGGTGCTGAACTCCGCTGCCCGCTGGGTGCCGGGGCTGGAAATCCAGCAGGTCAACGGTGGCTGGCGCGATCTGACGCTGAAGGGCGTCAAATACGAGATGCCCGGCGTATCGGTTAACGCCGGAGAATTTCATCTGGCGCTGCGTCTGGGCTGCCTGAAGCAGAGTGCGTTCTGCGTCAACGATCTGTCACTGAAGGACGTCTATGTAGCGGTGGACAGCAAACAGCTGGCTTCTGCTGAGAATCCACCGGTTGAGGATGAGTCCACAACCGGCGAAATCAGCACGCCGTACCCGCTGACGCTAAGCCGCCTGGCGCTGCATAACATCAATGTGAAGATTGACGACACGGCGGTTTCACTGGCGGACTTTACCAGCGGCATGCACTGGGAAGGGCGCGGTATGACGCTGACGCCAACCCATATTCAGGGGTTGCTGATCGCGCTACCTAAGGTGGCGAAAGTCGCCAACGAAGAAGTGGTTCAGCCGAAGATTCAGGAGCCGCAGCCGGAAGAAAAACCGCTGGGCGAAACGCTGAAAGCGATGTTCGAGCAGCCGCTGCTGCCGAATCTGCCGGAGTTTACGCTGCCGCTGGATGTCAATGTGCAGCAGATCCTGGGTGAACAGCTGCGCCTGACCGGCGATACCGATATCACCGTCAATCGCCTGCTGGTGAAAGCCAAAACTGAGAATAATCATCTGGCGCTGCAAACGCTGGATGTCGACGCGGTTCAGGGGCAGCTCAACGCTCAGGGCGAAGCCACCCTCAGCGGCAGCTGGCCGATGAACTTTACCCTCAACGGCGATATGAATATCGATCCGCTGAAGGGTGAAAAGATTAAAATGACCTTCGGTGGCGATCTGCGTGAAACGCTGACCCTGGCGCTGAATCTGTCCGGTCCGGTGCGGGCCCAGCTGGATGCCGACACCCGGCTGGCCGAAGCGGGCCTGCCGCTGAATATGACGCTGCAAAGCCCACAGCTGCGCTGGCCGCTGGAGGGGGAAACGCAGTATGAAGCGGATAACTTTAACTTCAGCTTCAAAGGAAAAGCGACCGACTACGTGATGTCGCTGAAGGCGGCGCTACAGGGGCAGGGCGTACCGCCCGCCACGGTCACCCTGGACGGTAAAGGCAACGTAGAGCAGTTCGCCATTGAAAAGCTGCGGCTGGCCGCGTTGCAGGGTACCGCCGATCTGAAAGCGCTGGTGGACTGGAGTAAGGCGATCAGCTGGAACAGCGAGCTGACTCTGACCGGCATTAACACCGCGAAGCAGTACCCGGACTGGCCGGCAAAGCTGGACGGTAAAATCACCACCCGCGGCAGCCTGTACGGCGGCAGCTGGCAGATGCGCGTACCGGAGCTGAAGCTGCGCGGCAACGTGCGTAATAACGCGGTCAGCGCCGACGGCACGCTGTACGGCAACAGCTACAACCAGTGGGATATTCCCGGCATCAAGCTGATTCTGGGGCGGAACAACGTCAATCTGAAAGGATCGCTGGGCGAGAAGCTGAATCTGGATGCGGATATCGACGCCCAGCATCTGGATAATGCGTTGCCGGGCCTCGGCGGGGTGGCGAAAGGCACTATCCGCGCGCGCGGCGATCTGAAAACGCCGCAGCTGCTGGCCGATCTGACCGCCAGCGGACTGCGCTGGCAGGCGCTCAGCATTGGTCGTGTGCTGCTGAAAGGCGACGTCAGCTCCGGCGAGCAGATCCAGGGCAAGCTGAATCTGCGTGTCGATCAGGTGAAGCAGGATGCGTTGTCGATCTCGCAGCTGACGCTGGATGCCAGCGGCAGCGAGAAGCAGCATCAGCTGAAGCTGAATATGCAGGGCGAACCGGTGTCCGGCCAGCTGGCGCTGAACGGTAGCTTTGACCGCGCCACGCAGCGCTGGCAGGGCACGCTCAACAATACCCGCTTTGACACGCCGGTCGGTGAATGGCGCTTAACCCGTGCGATTGCCCTCGACTACCTCAATACTAAGCAGACCATCAGCATCGGGCCACACTGCTGGCAGAACCCGAACGCCGAGCTGTGCGTTCCGCAGACGGTGGAAGCCGGTCCGTCCGGCCGCGCGCGGGTGGTACTGAACCGCTTTGATCTGGCGATGATCAAACCGTTTATGCCGGAAGAAACGCAGCTTAACGGTTCATTCAGCGGGGATGCCGACGTCAGCTGGACCGCCGACGGCGCGCTGCCGACCGGGCGAATCTCGTTGAAAGGCAACGGCGTGAAAGTGGCGCAGGACGTGCAGGGCAATACGCTGCCGATCGCCTTCGATACGCTGAACCTGAACGCGGGGCTGAAAAATGGTCGTGCGCAGCTCGACTGGCTGATCCGCATTGCCAACAACGGCCAGCTGGACGGCAACGTGCAGATAGCCGATCCGCAGGGCCGCCGAACGCTGTCCGGTAACGTTAATATCACCAATCTGTCGCTGGCGATGCTCAATCCGGCGCTGATGCAGGGCGAGAAAGTCTCCGGTGTGCTGAACAGTAATCTGCGCCTGGGCGGCAATCTGCAAAAACCGCAGGTCTTCGGTCAGCTTGGCCTGCGGAATGTGGATGTGGAAGGTAGCTTTATGCCGGTGGAGCTGACCACCGCGAACCTCTCGATGCTGTTTAACGGTATGAGCTCGACGCTGGAAGGGGTGATTCAAACCTCGCAGGGCCAGATTACGCTTAACGGCAACGCCGACTGGAGCCAGCTGAATGCCTGGCGGGCACGCGTTGCGGCTAAAGGCGATCGGGTGCGGGTGACCGTGCCACCGATGGTGCGGATGGACGTTTCACCGGATCTGGTATTTGAAGCCACGCCGGAAATGTTCAATCTTGATGGGCGGGTGGATATCCCGTGGGCGCGCATTACGGTGCAGGAAGTGCCGGAAAGTGCGGTGGGCGTCTCGTCGGATGAAGTACTGCTGGATAAAAACCTGCAGCCGATTGCGCCGAAATCGACCTCAATCCCGATCAACAGCAACCTGATTATCCACGTCGGTGACGATGTACGCCTCAGCGCCTTTGGCCTGAAGGCGAAGCTGAACGGCGATCTGAAACTGGTGCAGGATAAACGCGGGCTGGGGCTGAACGGCCAGATTAACATTCCGTCCGGGCGCTTCCACGCCTACGGCCAGGATCTGATTGTACGCAAGGGCGAGCTGCAGTTTGCCGGTCCGCCGGATCAGCCGTATCTCAACATCGAAGCGATTCGTAACCCGGAAGCGACCGAAGATGACGTGACCGCAGGCGTGCGCGTTACCGGGCTGGCCGATGAACCGAAGGCGGAAGTGTTCTCCGACCCGGCGATGTCGCAGCAGGAAGCGCTCTCCTACCTGCTTCGCGGGCAGGGTCTGCAAACCTCCGGCAGCGACAGTGACGCATTAACTTCCGCTCTGGTGGGATTGGGGGTTGCACAAAGTGGTCAAGTTGTGGGTAAAATCGGCGAGACCTTCGGTGTCAGCAACCTGGCTCTGGATACTGCAGGGGTTGGCGACAGCCAGCAGGTGCAGGTCAGCGGCTATGTGCTGCCGGGTCTACAGGTAAAATACGGTGTTGGCATATTTGATTCACTGGCGACGTTAACTCTGCGTTATCGCCTGATGCCCAAACTCTATTTGGAAGCAGTGTCTGGCATAGATCAGGCTCTGGATGTGCTTTATCAGTTTGAGTTCTAGCAATGCGAATAATTGTTTACGGCAGTCTGCGGCGCAAGCAAGGTAACAGTCACTGGATGACGAACGGGCAGTGGCTGGGCGATCATCTGATCGACGGCTATGAGCTCTACAGCCTTGGTCATTACCCGGGCGTAGTCCCGGGGGAAGGGCAGGTGTATTGTGAGGTTTATCGGATCGATGCCTCAACCCTGGGGGAGCTGGATGCTCTGAGAGAAACCGGCGGGGAGTATAAGCGCGAGCTGTTACAAACCCCGTACGGCAGTGCGTGGCTGTACGTGTATCAGCGTTCCGTCTCAGGCAGAAAGCGCATCGTTAGCGGTGACTGGCTGCAAAGAGAGGCCGGTGAATAACCGCTCTTTCCTGAAAACAAAAACACCGCTCAGTGAGCGGTGTTTTTTTACTTTAAAGCACGCAAAAATTACTTCTTAGCAGCACGCTCGAAAGAAGAGACGATCTCAGCTTTAGCAGCTTCAACGCCTTCCCAACCGTCAACCTTAACCCATTTGCCTTTTTCCAGCGCTTTATACTGCTCGAAGAAGTGGGTGATCTGGCCGCGCAGCAGCTCAGGCAGGTCGTTCACATCCTGGATGTGCTCGTATTCTTTGCTCAGCTTGCTGTGTGGTACTGCAACAACTTTGGCATCTTCACCAGACTCGTCGGTCATTTTCAGCACGCCAACCGGACGGCAGCGAATCACTGAACCAGGCTGCAGCGGGTATGGAGTCGGTACCAGCACGTCAACCGGGTCCCCATCCAGAGACAGGGTGTTGTTGATGTAGCCGTAGTTGCACGGATAGAACATTGCTGTCGCCATAAAGCGGTCTACGAACAGAGCGCCAGACTCTTTGTCTACTTCGTATTTGATCGGAGAGGCGTTAGCCGGGATCTCAATAACAACATAGATATCGTCTGGCAGGTCTTTGCCCGCTGGTACATGGTTCAGGCTCATTCTGAGTTCCTTAAATCATATTAGGTTGAGTGCCGGCTATTATAGCCAGGTCAATTTTAAAGTCCTGTCCTTTTTCAGCGTTTAAGAATACGTCGGAGCGATAGCAGATTCTTCCGAGCAGGCCAGCGGCTGCACAATTTGCGGGAATAGCTAATCTGGCGATGGGGGCGAGAGTATCCGTGCTGAACGTCACCCGGCATAGCGGCTGAACAAAAAGAACAGGGCGGTCGTATGACCGCCCTGATTAACCGTTAGTTATCCGGGAATTCACGCAGGAAACGTTCGGTATCATCCACCATATGGTCGTTGCCGACGAAGAACGGTGAACGCTGGTGCAGCGTTTCTGGAATCAGATCCAGAATGCGGTTTTTACCGTCGCTGGCCTTGCCGCCCGCCTGTTCAGCGAGGAAGGCCATCGGGTTGCACTCATACAGCAGGCGCAGTTTGCCTTTCGGGTGGCTGGCCGTGCTTGGGTACAGATAAATTCCGCCTTTCAGCAGGTTGCGGTGGAAGTCCGCCACCAGAGAACCGATATAGCGCGAGGTGTAAGGACGATGGGTTTCCAGATCCTCTTCCTGACAGAACTTGAGGTACTTCTTCACGCCCTGCGGGAATTTAATGTAGTTACCTTCGTTAATGGAGTAGGTGTAACCCTTCTCCGGGAAGGTCATCTTCTCGGCGCTGAGGCAGAATACGCCCAGTGACGGATCGTAGGTAAAGGCGTGAACGCCATAGCCGGTGGTGTACACCAGCATGGTGGACGAACCGTAAACCACGTAGCCTGCTGCGACCTGCTGGCTACCCGGCTGCAGGAAGTCTTCTTCGGTTACCGGCGTACCCGGAGGGGTGATACGGCGGTAAATAGAGAAGATCGTTCCAACGGAAACGTTTACATCAATGTTTGAAGAACCGTCGAGAGGGTCCATCAGGACCACGTACTTACCGTTTTCCACACCTTCAAAGATAACGATCTCGTCTTCTTCTTCAGATGCGATACCGGCAACGATACCCCTGGCCTTCAGCGCGGCTTTCAGTTTTTCGTTCGCGTACAGATCGAGCTTCATTTGTTGCTCGCCCTGCACATTTTCAGCGCCGCTTGCGCCAAGAATATCAACCAGGCCTGCTTTGTTGATATCGCGGTGGATGATTTTTGCGCCCAGCTTGATCGCGGAGATCAATGAGGTCAGTTCACCCGTTGCGTGCGGAAAGTCGTGTTGCTTCTCGACGATAAATTCGCCTAACGTTTTCATAACACAATCCCTGAATCTGCGGTTGAGTAGCAGCCTGTTTTACAAACTGCAACGTATGCGTACGCAGTTTAGCCGATTGAACGGTAAAGAACATAGGGTAAATCCGTTTCTTCCGCACGATGGGGGCGTTACACTGTGCGACGAACTAATAAGGAACAGACCTTCTATGCGTATTCACATTCTCGGTATCTGTGGCACCTTCATGGGCGGCCTGGCGATGCTGGCCCGTTCGCTGGGGCACGACGTCACCGGCTCTGATGCTAACGTCTATCCGCCAATGAGCACGCTGCTGGAGAAGCAGGGCATTGATTTAATTCAGGGTTATGATGCATCTCAGCTCGATCCGGCGCCGGATCTGGTGATCATCGGCAACGCAATGAGCCGGGGAAACCCCTGTGTTGAAGCGGTGCTGGAACGTAATATTCCGTACCTGTCCGGGCCTCAGTGGCTGCATGATTTTGTGCTGCGCGACCGCTGGGTCATTGCGGTAGCAGGAACGCACGGAAAAACCACCACGGCGGGCATGACAGCGTGGATTTTACAGGCCTGCGGCTATGAACCGGGCTTTGTAATCGGTGGGGTGCCGGGCAATTTTGAAGTTTCTGCAAATTTAGGAAAAAGCCCATTTTTTGTTATTGAAGCGGACGAGTACGACTGTGCGTTTTTTGACAAGCGATCTAAATTTGTTCACTACTGCCCGCGCACGCTGATCCTCAACAACCTCGAATTCGATCATGCAGACATCTTTGACGATCTGCGGGCGATCCAAAAGCAGTTCCATCATCTGGTGCGCATCGTGCCGGGTCAGGGGAAAATCATCCTGCCGGAAAACGACGCGAACCTGAAGCAGGTGATGGCGATGGGCTGCTGGAGCGAGCAGGAGATCATCGGTGATAACGGCCACTGGCAGGTGAAAAAACTGACGCCGGACGCTTCCCACTGGGAAGTCTATCTGGACGGTGAACGCGTTGCTGAGGTGAACTGGTCGCTGGTGGGCGAGCACAACATGCATAACGGCATGATGGCGATTGCCGCCGCGCGACACGTCGGCGTGAAACCGGAAGATGCCGGCCGCGCGCTTAACGACTTTATCAACGCCCGTCGCCGCCTGGAACTGCGTGGTGAAAGCAACGGCGTTAAAGTCTATGACGATTTTGCCCATCACCCTACGGCGATCCTCGCTACGCTGGCGGCGCTGCGCAGCAAGGTCGGCGGTACCGCACGCATTCTCGCCGTGCTGGAGCCGCGCTCTAACACTATGAAAATGGGCATCAGCAAGGACGATCTGGCTCCGGCGCTGGGCCGCGCTGATGAAGTGTTCCTCTTCCAGCCGCACCACATTCCGTGGCAGGTAGTTGAAGTGGCGGAAGCCTGCGTGCAGCCTGCGCAGTGGAGCGCGGATGTCGATACGCTGGTTGAGATGATTGCCAAAAAAGCTCAGCCGGGCGACTACATCCTGGTCATGAGCAACGGCGGATTTGGCGGTATTCACCAGAAGCTGCTGGATCGTCTGGCTAAAGTGGAAAAGTAACCCAGGGGACGGTCGCATTGCGAAAGCAACGGGCCGGTGTCCGTAAACGCGTTCGTAACCCGTGTCGGGTTCACCAGCGGGACACCGGTACAGCTGAGTTAAATCGCGAAGCACGGCCTGAATGGGATTAATTGAGGTGGGGCGGGAAACGCTGCGCCTGGAGATACCAGGACAGGGTGCACGAGTTGCATCCCTGTCCATACCGATTACGCTTCGGCCAGTTCGCGCAAATACTGGAAGATTTGACGGTAGGCTTTAGGCGGCTTGTTATCCGCTTTCTCTTTCTGCGCGTTACGAATCATCGTGCGCAGCTGCTGGCGGTCCGCATCCGGGTACAGGTTCAGCACATCCGGTACGGCATCATCGCCTTTCTCAACCAGACGATCGCGCAGCACTTCCAGTTTGTGGAACAGCGCAACCTGCTGGTTGTGGCGGTTCTTCAGCTTATCCAGCGCGGTGCGGATCGGTTCTTCATCACGTGAGCGCAGCATCTTACCGATCAGCTGCAGCTGACGGCGACGGCCCTCTTTTTTGATCTTCTGCGCCAGCTCAATCGCGGCACGCAGATCCTCATCCAGCGGGATACGATCCAGGGAGTTTTTCCCCAGCTCTACCAGCTCGGCACCGAGGCGTTTCAGCTCTTCGGCGTCGCGTTTAATTTCACTTTTACTGACCCAGATAATCTCTTCGTCTTCTTCTTCTTCGTTATCGGGTACGTCATCGAGCCAGTCTTCGGGCTGCTTGGTCATGGTTAGGCTCCAGAAAAAGAGGCTAATGCTATCAGGAAACGCCGGCTACTGCGAAATTGTTCTCTGAGTCTGTTAGACTCAAATTAACCCTTATCACCCATGCGCGGTTTTGCAGGTGGTTTAATGCTCAGGATATGAACGAGTTAGGCCACAGGGAAACCGCACTGTTAATTATACGGCAGGTCGATGAAATTACTCTCCCAAGTTGCAGAACAGCGAAAAATCCTGGAACAGGCGGTCGCGACGGCACTCGAACTGGCAAAAACCGGTTCTGATGGGGCGGAAGTCGCGGTAAGCAAAACTACCGGCATCAGCGTGAGCACGCGCTATGGTGAAGTGGAAAACGTCGAATTCAACAGCGACGGTGCGCTGGGCATTACCGTTTATCATCAGAATTGCAAAGGTAGCGCCTCATCGACCGACCTCAGCCCTGAAGCGATTAAACGCACCGTTCAGGCGGCGATCGATATCGCCCGTTACACTTCGGCGGACCCGTATGCGGGCGTTGCCGACCGCGATCTGCTGGCGTTTGAGGCGCCGGATCTGGATCTGTTCCACCCCACCGAGATCGATGCGGATCGCGCTATTGAGCTGGCCGCGCGTGCGGAACAGGCTTCCCTGAACGTCGACAAACGTATTACCAATACCGAAGGCGGCAGCTTCAACAGCCACGTGGGCATCAAAGTGTTTGGCAACAGCCACGGCATGCTCCAGGGCTACTGCTCCAGCCGCCACTCCCTTTCCAGCTGCGTGATTGCCGAAGAGAACGGCGACATGGAGCGTGATTACGCCTACACCATCGGGCGGGCGATCGACGATCTGAAATCACCCGAATGGGTCGGTGAAGAGTGCGCCCGCCGTACGCTGTCGCGCCTGTCTCCACGCAAACTTTCCACCATGAAAGCGCCGGTGCTGTTCGCCGCCGAAGTGGCGACCGGCCTGTTTGGTCACCTGGTTGGGGCTATCAGTGGCGGCAGCGTCTACCGTAAATCGACCTTCCTGCTGGACTCGCTCGGCCAGCAGATCCTGCCGGACTGGCTGACGATCCAGGAACAGCCACATTTGCTGAAAGGATTGGCCTCCACGCCGTTCGACAGCGAAGGTATTCGTACTCAGCAGCGCGACATCATCAAAGACGGCGTACTGCAAACCTGGCTGCTGACCAGTTACTCCGCGCGCAAACTGGGGCTGAAAAGCACCGGCCATGCGGGCGGCATTCACAACTGGCGTATTGCCGGGCAGGGCCACAATTTTGAGCAGATGCTGAAGCAGCTGGGCACCGGTCTGCTGGTAACCGAGCTGATGGGGCAGGCGGTGAGCGGCATCACCGGTGACTACTCACGCGGTGCTTCGGGCTTCTGGGTTGAAAACGGCGTGATTCAGTATCCGGTCAGTGAAATTACCATCGCCGGCAATTTAAAAGATATGTGGCGCAATATGGTCAGCGTTGGTAGCGATATTGAAACCCGCAGCAATATTCAGTGCGGTTCCGTTTTGTTACCAGAAATGAATATTGCCGGACAATAATTTAACAATTTACGCGTAATATAGAAGGCGACTGCAAAGTCGCCTTTTTTTTGCAGCATGATACCCGTTTATAAAAATAGGATCTGATATGCGTAAATTATTGATTGCAATGTTGAGCTCTGCCCTGTTGTGCGCCGCCTCCCCGCTGCTGGCGCAGGATCTTGAAGGTGACATGGACGTTTTGAAAGGTGCCTTACGGACGGTACAGAAAACCGATGATAAGGCAGAGATGGTTCGCGCCTTAAGCGATATGCGCACCGCTGCCAGCGATGCGAAAACCCGTACCCCGGATAAGCTGGAGGGCCAGCCCGCCGACAGCGCGCAGGTGAAGGATTATCATGCCGAACTGGATAAGCTGATTGGCCAGATTGACGATAGCCTGAAGCTGGCGAATGCTGGCGATTTAGCCGGAGCAAAGGAACAGGCGAAGCAATTTGCCGCAACCCGTGACGAAGGCCATAAGAAATTTCGCTAATCGCTGGCGTTATTCACCATCGTAAATAAAGACAGGGCCCCGCAGTGGGCCTTTTTTCCGTCATAAGTTTTTCTTCTTCTTTTACTAAAGTCTTCCCACGAACGTGTCGCTTTTATTCCTGTAACGCATGGATTACGCAGCGGATTACTGATAATGCGCCGTAATTTTCATACTTAAATTAAAAATGCACGAATTAACGTTTTTGCGAGCCGGATCGCTCTTGTTGGCATTATTTCCGTTTCGAAGTGGAAAAAGTCGTTCTCCACAGAAAAGCGCTCCGGCGGTACTTTATTCGCATCAGCAAAAAGGTTTCTGGTATTAGCCGAAACGTAACACAGGGGGATCGATGTGAGTAATGGAACGTTGTCGGCCACAGAACGCAGCGACGAAATTCAGGCTTTAGCAGAGCAGGTGATGGCACAGATTGCCGGACTGTTTGCAGAACGCGCCATTGTGCCTAACGCGGTTCAGCAGCAAATGCTGACTTCGCACGTTAAGGCGATGGCACTGCGCTCGCTCACCGGTGAACCGCTGCCGGAGGTGGAAGCCGAACTGTTTGAAGATATTTCAGCAGAGTCGATGACGCTGGCGCAGCAGGTGGTGGATCTGTTTGGCAACCTGCCCAAAGAGGAAGCCTGGCTCCTCTCCGTACATTTTGAAGTGGCGAAAGAAAACGCCTGATGAGCTCGGTTTGCTTGTCATTTTTGGGTTGGGAAACTGACTGCACCACCGAGGTTACGCGTAGTAACTCATTCAATTTAAGGAACACAGCATGTCTCAAATTATTGTAGTGATCGGCGATCGTTTAGGTAAAGGCCAGAAAGTTGCTGCGGGCGTCGAGAAAGCCGGCGGTAAAGCCATTGTGGTACCGGGCGTAGCGGCAGATATGAAGCTGGGCGACGTGATGAAAGCGGAAAATGCCACTTTCGGTATCTCGTTCTGCGGCAGCGGCGGTGCCGGTGCGATCACCGCGCAGACTAAGCATGGCTATAAAGCGAAATACGGCATGCGCTCCGTAGATGAAGGCGTTACCGCCATCAACGAAGGGGCAAACGTGCTGGGCTTCGGCTTTATGGATAAAGAAGAGCTGGGCGAGCGTCTGGTTCTGGCCTGGCAGAAGAAGCACGGCTGATGAAAGAGCAATTCACCACGACGGTGAACGTCAGCGGTAAAGGCGACAGCAAGGGCAAAGCCTTTGCTGATGCCCTCAGCCGGGTACAAAACACGGTACTGAAATCCACCAGCAAAATCCTGCTGCGCATTGAACCGGTTGATGTTCAGGTGCTGCGGGCCACGCAGAGCGTTAAAACCGAGAAGTTTTTGTTCTTCTTCCTCGCGCGCGAACGACGGCTGTACAGCGTGGATCTGGCGATTACCGTCAATGTCTCGGTGATTGATGCCGAGCAGGTGGATTTCTCCTCGAAAAGCTAAAAACGTTGGGCAATAAAACTAAAGGAAAAGCTAATGTTTTTAATCATTTTATTTAAATCGCTGATTATCGGCGGGCTGGTTGGGGTCGGCGTTGGTGCCGGTGCCGCCCGCATGTTTCACGCCCCGACGTCTCAGGGAATGGGCGCATTTCGTACACTGGGTGAGCTGAACTCCTGTGAAGGCGATCCAGCCTCTCACTTCTCGTTCGGACTGGGCTTCTTCTTTAACGCCTGGGCGTCATCGGTTGCCGCCGGCTCCTTCACCCAGGACGTTGATCACCGCATTATCCCGAACTGGGGTGCGGCCGCGCTGATGGTGAAGAACCGCAACGTGGCGGAAACGCTGCATAATCCGAAAAAGATGGCGATTGCCTGCGGCATCATCGGCATGATCGTCGTCGCTTTCCTCAACTCTACCGCATCAGCCGTACCGGCAGCGCTACAGGTCACGGCGGTTAAAGTACTGGTTCCGGCCGCAAACCTGCTGGTGAACACCGTCATGCCGGTGATCTTCTGGCTGGCGGCAATCGATGCCGGTAAGAAATCCGGTTTCTGGGCAACTATTTTCGGCGGTCTGGCGCAGCTGATCATGGGCAACGCCGTACCGGGCCTGGTACTGGGCATCCTGATTGGTAAGGGCGTGGAAGAAGCGGGCTGGAACCGCGTCACCAAAGTGATGATGGTCGCCATTGTGCTGCTGTTCGTGCTGAGCGGTTTCTTCCGTGGTTTCGATATGAAGATGCTGGAATCCTTCCAGCTCGGCGTACCGGGCTGGCTGGAGATGATCCACAACTCCCTGAGCGGCAAATAAGAGGACGATGGAAATGGAAGAGTCAAAACGCGGTTTTTGGTACGACGACTGGTCATTCCCGATCTTTGTCGGCCTGCTTTCTGCCGGGGTATTCGCCGGTACACACATGTATTACGTCTATGGCCTGGGTGCCTTTAACGAAGTGGCCTTTGTTTCGATGCTGCGTTCGGGCATGGAAACCGGCGTTTATGGTGCGGTAGCGGCCTTTGGTGCCAGCTTCCTGTTTGCCCGCATCATTGAAGGCTCGCTGGTGGGGATTCTTGATATCGGCGGCGCCATCCAGACCGGTATCGGCCTGGGCGTTCCCGCGCTGCTGCTGGGCGCGGGCTTCATTTTCCCTGTGGCGAACTTTGCCGCGTCGCTGGTCACCGGAATGGTGCTCGGGCTGGCGGTGGGCTACATCATTATTCTGGCACGTAAATTCACCATTAATAACAGCGACTCCACTTACGGTGCGGATGTGATGATGGGCGCGGGTAATACCTCAGGTCGCTTCCTCGGGCCGTTGATTATCCTCTCCGCGATGACCGCATCGATTCCGATTGGTCTGGGTTCGCTGGTGGGTTCACTGCTGTTTTACCTTTGGGGTAAACCGATTACCGGCGGGGCTATTCTCGGTGCGATGGTGCTGGGTGCCATCTTCCCGATCGCCCTGTAATCACTCAACGTGGCGGCCTGTGCCGCCACGATCCGGAGGTTCACCATGTATGACCTGATTATCCGCAATGCCCGCCTCAGCGACGGTTCGTTAAGCGATGTGGCGTTACAGGCGGGGAAAATTGCCGCTGTGGGCGCCGTCACCGGCCCGGCAGCGCGGGAGTGGGATCTGGCCGGGCGCTACTGGCTGAGCGCGGGCTGGATTGATTCACACGTCCACTGCTATCCCAAATCACCGATCTACCACGATGAAGCCGATCGCATCGGTGTTGATACCGGTGTCACCACGGTGATCGATGCGGGCAGCACCGGTGCCGACGACGTGGATGATTTCTGGCAGCTTACGCGCGACTGCACCACCCGCGTTTACGCTCTGCTGAACATCGCCCGCAGCGGCATCCTGACCCAGAACGAGCTGGGCGATATGGCGAGGATCGATGGCCCTGCGCTGAAAGCAGCGTTACAGCGCCGTCCGGACTTTATCGTCGGCCTGAAGGCGCGCATCAGCAGCAGCGTCGTTGAGCAAAACGGCATTAAACCGCTGGAGCGGGCCAAAGCGCTGCAGAAAGAGAACGGCGATCTGCCGCTGATGGTTCACATCGGCAATAACCCGCCGAATCTGGATGAAATTGCCGATCTGCTGACCTCCGGCGACATCATCACCCACTGCTACAACGGCAAGCCAAACCGCATCCTGACCCCGGAAGGCCAGCTGCGTGCATCGGTCAGCCGGGCGATCCAGCGCGGTGTGCGGCTGGATGTCGGGCACGGCACCGCCAGCTTCAGCTTTGAGGTGGCGCGGGTAGCGATTGCTCAGGGCATTCTGCCGCAGACCATCAGTTCCGATATTTACTGCCGTAACCGCATTAACGGCCCGGTACACAGCCTGGCGCACGTGATGTCGAAGTTCCTGCACGTCGGCATGACGCTGCCGCAGGTGATCGACTGCGTGACCGTTCACGCCGCAGACGGACTGAAGCTGAAGGGCAAAGGGCGTCTGGAAGTGGGCTGCGATGCCGATCTGACCATTTTTGACCTGCAACAGCAGCCGTGCGTGTTTACCGACTCTGACGGCCACACGCTGGCTGGTGAAACGCAGCTGATACCGCTTGCCGCGATGGTAGGCGGGCAGGGATTCCTCACCGATGAAGGGAAAAAACGTAATGACTTCAGTTTATGAGAAATATGGCCTGAAACAGGTGATTAACGCCTCGGGCCGCATGACCATTCTGGGTGTTTCCACCCCGGCGGCAGACGTGGTGGAGACGGTAAAATACGGTCTTAACCACTACTTTGAGATGAAAGACCTGGTCAACACAACCGGCGCGTACATCGCTGGCCTGCTGAACTGCGAAGCGGCGGTAGTGGTTTCCTGCGCCTCCGCCGGTATTGCGCAGTCCGTGGCTGGCGTGATCGTTAAGGACAACGACTGGCTGCTGGAAAACCTGCACGCCGCGCCGCTGACCGTGCCGCACGATATCGTGCTGCCAAAAGGGCACAACGTGAACTTCGGCGCGCCGGTCGGCACCATGGTAACGCTGGGCGGCGGTCGTCTGGTTGAAGCGGGCTACGCCAATGAATGCTCACCGGAGCAGCTGTCGGCGGCGGTCACGCCAGACACGGCGGCGATCCTCTATATCAAATCCCACCACAGCGTGCAGAAAAGCCATTTGAGCGTGGAACAGGCGGTGGCCGTAGCACGCAAGCACGGCGTTCCACTGATTGTGGATGCCGCAGCGGAAGAGGATCTGCTGGCCTACACCGCGCTGGGTGCGGATCTGGTGATCTACAGCGGTGCTAAAGCGATCGAAGGCCCAACCAGCGGGTTGGTGATCGGCAAAAAGCAGCAGGTTGAGTGGGTTAAGCGCCAGTCGCTGGGCATTGGCCGGGCGATGAAGGTGGGTAAAGAGGGCATTCTTGGCCTGACCCAGGCGATTGAAAACTATCTGGTGCAGGAAAAAACCAGCGGTGCGCAGATGGTTGAGAAAATGACGCCGTTTATCACCAATCTCAATGGCCTGAACGGCATTCAGGCGCGCGTGGTGTGGGATGCCGCCGGGCGCGATATTGCCCGTGCGGAAATCCACTTCGACGAGTCGAGCATCGGCATGAGCACCGGCGAGATGGTACAGGCGCTGAAGACCGGCGAACAGGCGATCTATTTCCGCGGCTATAAGGCCAACGAAGGCATTGTTGAAGTTGACGTACGCAGCGTCTCCGCCGGGCAGCTGCACCAGATTTTTACCGCTATTCAGGATTTATTAGCCAGGGGAAAACAGGCATGAAACTGACACCAAAATTCTATCGCGATCGCGTATGTCTTAACGTACTGGCCGGTTCTAAACAGAACGCCCGTGATATCTGGGAAGCCGCTGAAGGCCACGTGCTGGTCGGCGTCCTGTCTAAAAACTACGACAGCGTGGACAGCGCGGTAAAAGATATGCGCGAGTATGCGGCGCTGATCGACAACGCGCTTTCCGTCGGGCTGGGCGCGGGCGATCCGAACCAGTCAGCGATGGTTAGTGCGATTTCGGCACAGGTTCAGCCGCAGCACGTGAACCAGGTGTTCACCAGCGTGGGTACCAGCCGCGCGCTGCTGGGCCAGACGGAAACCGTGGTCAACGGTCTGGCATCGCCTACCGGGCGTCCCGGCATGGTAAAAATCTCTACCGGTCCGCTGAGCTGCAAAGCGGAAGACGGCATTGTGCCGGTCGCTACGGCGATCGCGATGCTGAAAGATATGGGCGGCAGCTCGGTCAAGTTCTTCCCGATGGATAAGATGGTGGATATTAACGAGTTCCGCGCGCTGGCCGAAGCCTGCGCCGCGAACGACTTCTGGCTGGAGCCAACCGGCGGCATCGATCTGAACAACTACGAGACGATCCTGCGCATTGCGCTGGATGCCGGGGTAAGCAAAGTGATTCCGCACATCTACAGCTCGATCATTGATAAAGCCACCGGGCTGACCCGTCCGGCGGATGTCGCCACGCTGATGGCGATCACCCGCAAAGTGATGGCGTAAGCCGGATTTCCCGCCGTTGGACGATCGTTTTGATCTTATAACGGCGGGGAAAAATCTATTCTTTCCGAAACAAAATCTCGCACTTTTTGAATAAATTGCGATATCTGTCAAATGAAAATTTGCAGAGGCTGCTACGCTATTTTTTCGGCGCGAATAAAGGTAGGCTGAGTATAAAAACAACCCATAAAACGCTTCAATTTGATGATAATGGTACCCCGTGAGATTCCCCAACCAACGACTGGCACAGCTGTTTGACCTTCTGCAAAATGAAATCCTGCCGCAGGATGAACTGGCGCGCCGACTGGCCGTTTCCACCCGCACCGTACGCACCGACGTTACCGCCCTCAATGAACTGCTGGCCGACCACGGTGCCAGTTTTGTCCTTAGCCGCGGCGAAGGCTACCAGTTAAAGATTGATGATGCCGGGCGCTATGACCGCCTGCTGCAACAGTCAACGTCGAGCCTGCGTGTGCCGCGAACCTCAACGGAACGGGTTCATTACCTGTTAACCCGTTTTCTTACCTCGGCTTTTTCCCTCAAGCTGGAAGACCTGGCAGATGAATGGTTTGTCAGCCGCACCACGCTGCAGGGGGATATGGCAGAGGTGAGAGAATGGCTAAGCCGTTACGGCCTGGAGATTGAAACCCGGCCACGTTACGGCATGAAGCTGTTCGGCAGTGAAGCGGCGATGCGCACCTGCCTGACCGATCTGCTCTATCAGCTGGCGCAGGAGGATGCCGACAGCCCGTTGCTAAAGCTGGAAGCGCTGAACCGGGGTATGCTGACCACGCTGCAACCGATGCTGCTTGATTGCCTGTCGCGCTTTAATATCCGCCTGGCCGACGATGCCGAGCTGTATCTGCGTCTCTACTGCGCGGTAGCGGTGCGCCGCATCGCCGAGGGTTATCCGCTGTCTGATTTTATTGCCGCAGACGTCGCCGACGATGTGCGCGATGCGGCTCGCCACATTATTAACCTAATGCGCCCGATTACCGGTAAAAGTATCTCTCCGGCGGAAGAGGCCTGGCTACAGGTGCATATTGCCGCCAGGCGCATTGAAGAATCTGCACCCAGCGCCATCAGCCCGGACGATGGCGAATCGCTGGTGGATTACATCCTCAACTACATCAACAGCCATTACGGTTTTAATCTGCAAAACGACCCGCAGCTGCGTGCCGATCTGCTGACGCATATTAAAACCATGATTACCCGGGTGCGCTACCAGATTAATATCCCCAATCCGCTGCTGGCGAATATCAAACAGCACTATCCGATGGCGTACGATGTCACGCTGGCGGCGGTCTCCAGCTGGGGTAAATATACCCCCTATGCCATCAGCGAAAACGAAGTAGGATTCCTGGTGCTGCATATCGGCGTCGGGCTGGAGCGCCACTATAACGTTGGCTATCAGCGCTATCCGCTGGTGCTGCTGGTCTGCGATACCGGCAACTCGACGGTACGGATGATCCAGGCGATGCTGATGCGTAAATACCCGCAGATTGAAGTGCGCCGCATCATTTCCCTGCGTGAATACGAGCAGCTGGCGGCGGTGGAAGAAGACTTCGTGATTTCCACCGCGCGGCTCAGCGATAAAGATAAGCCGGTGGTGGTGATGTCGCCGTTCCCCACCGATTTTCAGCTCGAACAGCTGGGCAAGCAGGTGCTGCTGGATCGCACCCGCCCTTACATGCTGGAGAAGTTTTTTGACGCCAGCCACTTCTGCATTATCGATCGTGAGATCGATCGTTCCGAGCTGTTCCGCCAGCTGTGCGATCGGCTGGAGAATGAAGGGATCGTTGACGAGACATTTTACCCGTCTGTCGAAGAGCGCGAAGCGATTGTCAGCACCATGCTGGGCGAGGGGATTGCGCTGCCGCACTCTCTTGGCCTGCTATCGAAGAAGACCTGCGTTTATACGGTGCTGGCTCCACAGGGGATTAAATGGGGCGATGAAACCGCCTATGTCATTTTCCTGCTGGCGATCAGCAAAAGTGAGTATGAAGAGGCGATGGCGATCTACGATCTGTTCGTGACGTTTATGCGTGAACGGGCGATGACGCGGCTGCGGGACAGCAAGGATTTTGACAGTTTCAAAGCGGTGGCGATGGACTGTTTGAGTCGGTTGTAGAAAAAGCGGGAAGGGCAGGAAAGGGCAGGAATTTGCCACCCGCCAGCGGGTGAACGACAGATTATCACGCTGAATCCGCTGAATCCGCTGAATCCGCTGAATCCGCTGAACGGCAGAGCCAGGAGGGTTCCAGAGTCGTGCTATGAAAACTGCGGCGGGTTCCTTCCCGCCTTCAATCACGTTCTCAATACGGACTTTACTTCAGAATCGTAAACGCCGTGGTGACGTGCTTAACGCCGCTGACCCGGCTGGCGATATCCGCTGCCGCTTTTGCTTCTTCGTTCGTCACCAGACCGAGCAGGAACACCTCGCCGTTCTCGGTGGTCACCTTCACGTTAGATGATTTTACCTGGTCGCTGCCCAGCAGCTGAGAACGCACTTTGGTGGTGATCCAGGTATCGGAAGAGGCAGTGCCAAAGCTGACTTTATTGGCGGTACGGATCTCGTTATAGACCTCGGTTGCGCCATCAACGCCTACGGCGATCTGTTTAGCCCGCGTGGCCAGCTCTGCGTTTGGCGACTGGCCGGTCAGCAGCACTTTGCCCTGGTAAGCGGTGGCTACGATATGGGTGTTCTGTTTGATCTGTTCATCTTTCGACAGCGCATTGCTGACGCGCAGTTCCAGCGTGCCGTCATCCACCTGAGTACCAACGGTACGCGGGTCCGTGGCGCTCTTAGTCGCGACGGCGGCGCTACCCACGACTGCGGCGACGCAGCCCTGTAACATCAATGCGGTGAGAATAACTGCCGTTGCAGATAATGCCTTCATTTAAGCTCCTTTAGACATCCTGGTGGGGAAATAAAGTGTTATCTATCAAATCGCACAGGCAATTCACGGTCAGCATATGCATCTCCTGAATCCTGGCGCTGCGGTGCGAGGGAATACGGATCTCCACATCCTGCGGGCCCAGTAAACCGGCGAGCTCTCCGCCATCGTAACCGGTAAGCGCGATGATAGTCATATCGCGCGTTACCGCGGCTTCTACTGCTTTCACGATATCGCGGCTGTTACCGCGGGTTGAAATGGCCAGCAGGATGTCCCCTGCATGGCCCAGTGCACGAACCTGCTTGGCGTAAATCTCGTCGTGCAGACGATCGTTACCAATCGCCGTCAGCAGCACATTATCCGCGCTGAGGGCAATTGCAGGCAGGCTCGGGCGTTCGGTCTCAAAACGGTTGATCATACTGGCAGCAAAATGCTGGGCATTGGCACTGGAGGTTCCGTTGCCACAACTCAGGATTTTGTTCCCATTCAACAGCGACTGCACGATGGTCATCGCAGCGCGGGAAATCGCATCGGGAAGCGCTTCCGCTGCGGCGATTTGTGTTTGAATACTCTCAGTAAAACAGACTTTAATTCTTTCCAGCACGTCATTCACCTGGTTAGTTTTCGCGGTCTTCGACCTGTCATTCAGCGCCGTTACTCAGCGGTAAACGCATTGGGCAGCCATTCAACCCGTTCCCCGGTAATGGCGACCACATCAAAACGGCAGTCGACAGTGTCAAAGCTTTGACCACGGCTATGCAGCCAAAGTGCTGCCGCTCGCAATAGTTTTTGTTGTTTACTGCGGGTGACGCTAGCTACCGCCCCACCAAAATGGTCAGAACGGCGATAGCGAACCTCAACAAAAACCCATATTTGCCGGTCACGCATAATCAGATCGAGTTCCCCCGATCGGTAGCGAACATTCGCGGCGACAAAGCGCAGACCGGCTGTTTCCAGCAGGCGGCGCGCTTGTTTTTCACGCATCGCCCCCTGCTGCTGTCGACTCAGGATGCCGGAACGATTTGCCCCTGACGATACTGGCTCCATGCTAACTTCCTGTTAATCACGCAGTCCTGTGTTGCGCTCAGATTGCCGGTATTGCCTTTCAGCTGGAAGCCCGGCAACTGGCGCATTTCACTGAAGTGGTTGGCCAGAGACCAGGCATCAATGCCCATCGCATACAGGCGAACCAGTGAGTAGTCATTGTTAAACTTCTTCGCCGCCTGCTGCATCAGTGCGGTGTTTGCGCCGGAGAGCAGCGGAACATCGCTGAACTGCAGGCCGTCCAGCTCCAGACGATAGTCCGGGCCGGCACCGGCCTGGTTGCTGCGCGAACTCGCGTACAGGCTGACGTTATCACGGCTGCTGACGCGCATCGCGATCATTGGCTTAATCAGCGTCAGCTCGCTCTGCGTGGCGATAATATAGACAGAGTCCACGCTGCCGCCGGAGTTGGCGGTATCCGCAGCCGGGGCATCGCTCACCGGAGCTGGAATATTCAGACCGGCAATGGTCACGCCCTGAGGCTGGGCTGGCTGCACGTTAACCGGGGTTCCGCTCAGGCGAATACCCGCGCCGCTGTTGATGCCCTGCTTCAGTTCAGCGGTAGAACCAAACTGCTGCTGCAGTACAGTACCGCCACCCAGCTGCTGCCACTCCGTAGCGAAGGCTTTGATGACGCGGTCGCCCAGCGAGCTGCGTGGCACCAGCAGCAGCGGAGAGCGCTTGCCCTGATCCCACATATGATGCGCGGCATCGCGCGCTTCGTCTTCAGGAGAAAGCGCAAAGTAGCAAATATTCGGACGGTTCTGGATCGTTTCCGGCTCGTTAAGCGCCAGCACGTTAAGCGCTGTCGGGCTGGCGACCACCTGCTCAACCTGATTTTTCAGCAGCGGACCCACAACCAGCGTGGCACCGTCGTTCTGTGCCTGGGTCAGCAGCTGATCCACCGGCTGGGTGCTGGTGTCATAAACCTGAACCTGGGTGCTGCCTGACGGGGCTGCTGTTTCCACGCTGTTGGACGCCACCGGCTGTGGCTGTGCGGCATCCGGTTGAGTCGTGCCGTCCGTCGGTGCGGCTGACGGACTGACCACCGCATTGGCATCGGTCGCCGCAGCGTCAGGATTGGCTGTGGCATCAGGTGCCTGAATCGGCGCCGCAGGCGCAGCGGACTGCATCAGCGTACCGTTCTTCGCGTCGTTAAAACCCTGCTGGATGGCGTTGGCAAAGACCTGCGCCTGGCCGCTCAGCGGCAGCAGCAGAGCGATTTTACCGGTCGACCCCTGCTGGAAGTTCTTTACCTGGCTTAACGCCGACGGCAGCATTTTTGCCGCCGGGTTGTACGGATAGCGGTTCTGCCAGTCACTGATACCGGCCTTCAGCATATCAGGATCGTTGCTGTTGGCTTTATACACGCCCAGCAGATCCAGCCACCCTTGCAGCACGTTCTCGTTTGCATTGATGGTCACGTTGTTCAGCTGATCCTGCGTCATCTGACTCAGTGCCTGCCAGGTGGCATCGATATTTGCCTGCTTCTCAGCCGGGTTGGCGAGCAGCGGTTCCTGAGCAATATAGGCACGCAGCACGTCCAGCGTCGGGCGGCCCTGGCCAATCGCGATCTGTAACTGGTAGTAGCGGGCCTGCTGATCTTTCGAGAGCGATGCGACATCAACCTGCTTCAGCCTGTCGGCCGCCAGCGGGAAATTCTGCTCAATCACGTGCAGCTGCGCCTGCAACAGCAGCTGTTCCTGGCTCTGGGTGGCATCAAGCTGCTGCGGCAGCTGGGAGAGCTGCTGATTAGCCTGCGGCAGTTTGCCTTCATTCAACAGTGCTCTGATTGCGAGTAATTGCCAGCCAACCTTGTTATCATCTGAACTTTGCTGCATCTGCTGCAGATAATAGTCAGAGGTGCCGGTGGCAGCGCCCTGGACATTCGCCGGTGGCGTTTGCGGTGCCTGGCCGGTACATCCGGCAAAAATCAGGGCGGCCAGCAGAAGCGGCAGGCTGCGCCCGGCTTTGCTACGAACTACTTTCGAAGGAAGCATACTGTATCCAGTGATGTTTTTTTCAAGATGCTCAATATTAAATCGGCTATTCGGATCAAACAATGAAACAACACGATCGGGCAGATATTTCTGCCAGCACGCTCTATATCGTTCCAACACCGATTGGTAACCTGGGCGATATCACCCAGCGGGCACTGACGGTGCTTGCGAGCGTCGATCTGATCGCTGCGGAAGATACACGTCATACCGGACTGTTGCTACAACATTTCGCCATCAATGCGCGGCTCTTCGCATTGCACGACCATAACGAACAGCAGAAAGCAGAATCGCTGCTGGCGAAGCTCCGTGAGGGACAAAGCATAGCCTTAGTTTCCGATGCCGGCACGCCGCTGATCAACGATCCGGGCTATCATCTGGTGCGTTTATGCCGCGAAGCGGGGATCCGCGTGGTGCCGCTGCCGGGTGCCTGTGCTGCGGTAACAGCATTAAGTGCGGCGGGGTTACCGTCCGATCGATTCTGTTACGAAGGTTTTCTGCCCGCCAAAAGCAAAGGTCGCTGCGATACCCTGCGCGCGCTGGAGCAGGAGCCGCGCACGCTGATTTTTTATGAATCCACCCACCGTTTAATCGACAGTTTGCAGGATATGGTGACGGTACTGGGGCCAGACCGTTATGTGGTGCTGGCGCGTGAAATCACCAAAACCTGGGAGTCGATTCAGGGCGCGCCGCTGGGCGAGTTGCTGGCGTGGGTGCTGGAAGATGAGAACCGCCGCAAAGGCGAAATGGTGCTGATCGTGGAAGGTTATCACGCCGAAGAGGATGCACTGCCGCCGGAAGCGCTGCGCACGCTGGCGCTGCTGCAGGCCGAACTGCCGCTGAAAAAAGCCGCAGCGCTGACCGCCGAAATTCACGGGGTGAAAAAAAATGCCCTGTATAAGTACGCCCTTGAGCAGCAGGGTGAGTGACAACTCATAGAAAACGCTATACACTGCGCGCCGAAGCTGACCAGACAGTCGCCGCTTTGTTGCCGTCCCCCCTCGGGGGAGACAGACAGAGGGGAGGAAAGTCCGGGCTCCATAGGGCAGGGTGCCAGGTAACGCCTGGGGGGCGCAAGCCCACGACCAGTGCAACAGAGAGCAAACCGCCGATGGCCCACGCAAGTGGGATCAGGTAAGGGTGAAAGGGTGCGGTAAGAGCGCACCGCGCGGCTGGTAACAGTTCGCGGCACGGTAAACTCCACCCGGAGCAAGGCCAAATAGGGGTTCATAAGGTACGGCCCGTACTGAACCCGGGTAGGCTGCTTGAGCCAGTGAGCGATTGCTGGCCTAGATGAATGACTGTCCACGACAGAACCCGGCTTAACGGTCAGCTTCAACTCATTCAAAAACAATACGTTGGTGTGTCTCAGGTGCTCAGAAGCAAAATGGGATACATTATGGGATACACCAACGGTTGTATCATCCCCCATACACTCCTTCGAAACGACATTTACTATGTCTACTTTCGATTTACTGAACGTCAGTTTTTTCGTTGTTCTTTGGGAACTGATAGCCCCCGTCGCTGCCGGTTTATCATTTCTCGCCTTAGCCCGTACATATCGCTCTTCAGACTTGGTAGGATAGGGCGCGGACAACTTCTCAAGATAATAAAAACGATGAAAAAACTAACGACGCAGGACATTGATTTATTCGTAGCGGGTATGAACGCCGAGATCTTGCAGTATGTGGAAGATATTCCCTATTCCCGGCGAAGCACGTACTGAACGGTTAAATAATGAAGAACCTACGCCGATAGAGTTTAGAGAAGCATGTTCCTCCTTTTTCCAGGAACATTTTCAGGATGCACTTTTCAGCGGTGATGAGTCAGGAGCGGAAAACTACTTTAGACGGGCGCTGTCATCGAAATGTGACATCCAAGTGATGGAAAAAGAAATCGCGTCCGCCGCTGCAAATTACGCCGTGCTTTTGCACCAGTCCCAAGAAGCTCACTCTGCATTTTTACGAAAAGATATTACTCGTTACTCACAGATTGTATCGAACATAAAACAAAATGCTCCTGTACCCAGATCCGTACAGAATGCCGCTTCTGAAAGTGCCAGCCAGTGCACACTTACCTTAACTGAAGCCTGGAAGGGGTTTAAAAATTAAGTCGGACTGGACTCCCAAGAATCGTCAGGAAAGTGAAAAGTATTACGAAGTCATAGAGGCTGTTCTTGGTGCTGATACTATCGTTGATAGCATCTAACCTGCCCCCAGAATTAGATACAACCGTCAGTTAGTAATGTCGATTTGTTCACCTTCACATTTTTCATTTCGCCACCGTGCTGCAAACTCTGATGGCGTCTGATAATTTAGTGCCGAATGTGGACGACACTCGTTATAATCCTGCCGCCAGTCGTTAATGATTTTCTTGGCGTGAACGATATCGCTGAACCAGTGATCATTCAGACATTCATCGCGAAATCGTCCGTTAAAGCTCTCAATAAATCCGTTCTGCGTTGGCTTGCCCGGCTGGATTAAGCGTAACTCAACACCATGCTCAAAGGCCCATTGATCCAGTGCGCGGCAAGTGAACTCCGGCCCTAGGTCCGTTCTTATCGTCGCCGGATAGCCCCGAAACATTGCAATACTGTCCAGAATACGCGTGACCTGAACGCCTGAAATCCCGAATGCAGTGATAATTGTTAGACACTCCTTCGTGAAGTCGTCCACACAGGTCAGGCACTTGATCCTGCGACCGTTGGCCAGCGCGTCCATGACGAAATCTATTGACCAGGTCAGGTTGGGCGCTGCCGGGCGGAGCAGCGGCAGACGTTCCGTTGCCAGGCCTTTATGACGTCGTCTGTGTTTTACGCCCAGCCCGCTGAGATGATAAAGGCGGTACACGTGCTTGTGATTAACACGAAGGCCTTCACGACGCAGTAACTGCCAGATGCGGCGGTAGCCAAAACGCCTGCGCTCCAGTGCCAGTTCAGTGATGCGCCCTGATAAATGCGCATCAGCCGCCGGACGCTGAGCCTCGTAGCGGCAGGTCGACAGAGACAAACCTGTAAGCCTGCAGGCACGGCGTTGCGACAGGTCCGTTGTCTCACACATGACTTCCACGGCTTCCCGCTTCTGGTCTGTCGTCAGAACTTTCGGCCCAGAGCCACCTGAAGCGCCTCCTTATCCAGCATAGCTTCAGCGAACAGCTTCTTGAGTCTGGCGTTCTCTTCCTCAAGCGACTTCAGGCGCTTAACCTCAGGCACTTCCATACCGCCATACTTCTTACGCCATGTGTAAAACGTGGCGTAAGAAATAGCATGCTTGCGGCAGAGCTCACGGGTAGAAATCCCAGCTTCAGCCTCGCGGAGGATACTGATGATCTGTTCGTCGGAAAAACGCTTCTTCATGGGGATATCCTCATGTGACTTATGAAGACATTACTAACATCGCGGTGTATTAATCAATGGGGAGCAGGTCAGGGAACACCATCGGCGCAGCCATGTAGATATAGAAGTACAGATTCTTTTTTTCAGTTGCTTAGTAGTCAAAGCAGCCATTCTTTCATGCTGTGAAGTGAAAGTTTCAGGCGCTTACTTTAACCAGTTTTATTAATTATTTATATCAAATCGATCATCTTTATTGATCAGCATGATTGAAATACTTTCATGTGGGGCACTCAACAATGAGTCGGCAGTGATAACAGTGAGGAGATGAGTAATGGAACAGAAATGGTGTTCACATTACTCTCTTGCATCCGTAGGTAGCTCTTTACATTGATGAATTTTTATTCTCAGTATGGTATATGTGGGTATTGAGTTGAAGAAATGTCATCTTGTTCCATTTTTGGGAACGTGGGTTGACAGTGTCGATGATGAACATTATTATGTTCCCAGATTAGGAACAAGATGTATGGCTATGCGGCTACTCGGAAGAGATAAGTTGGAAGAACTTAAGCGCTATGAGCCTTCCAGTAAAAACTGGATTGATGCGTGGTCAACAGAGTTAAGTTTAAGCAATTGGAAATCAAAGGAAGAAGTGAAAAAGCACTTTCCCAAAGTAGAAAATATTGGTGATCAAATCTTTGTTTTTAAGGTGGATTGCTGTGCTTCTTATGTTGAAACGATCATTGATTTCAATCGGTTGTTGGTTCTTGTTACCTCTGTGAAGGGTAATGATAATGGATATTAGAGTAATTAGAACAGATAGGCAGCATCAGGAGTATTTGGAACGTATACATTCGTTATTAGTTATGATGCCGTCTCCTGGAACTGATGAAAATGAGGAGTTAGAGTTACTTATCACACTCGTAGAAGCATACGAGAACTCTAAATATCCTATAGAGCCACCAGATCCAATCGATGCTATTACGTTCCGTATGCACGAGAAAGGGTTAAAACAAGTTGATCTTGTACCCTATTTGGGAACAAGAAGTAGAGTTTCTGAAATTTTGTCAAGGAAAAGACCTTTGACTGTTCCGATGATAAAAGCACTTTCAATCGGACTTGGCATTTCTACTGATACGTTGATAGGTATAAATGCTGATCAGAACAAAACAGGTGATGATAATGTTGACTGGTCTAAGTTTCCGATTAAAGAAATGATTGGGAGAGGATGGATTTCTGAAGCCAGTGATACGATAAAAAAATCCACAGAAGAACTAATTAAAGGATTTATTAATCAAATTGGCTGGCAAACAGGTAATGTCGCATTTAAGAGAACCCTTTCTGGGGATGCGTATTCCCCTTCAACAAAATATGCACTTTATGCATGGGTAAGTAGAGTTGTGCAGCGAGCGCGTGAACGTAAAAATCTGCTTGGGACCTTTAACCCAGCAATTTTTTCTACAAGTTTCTTGAGGGATTTGGCACAACTAAGCTGGTTTGAAACAGGCCCCTTACTTGCTCTTGAATTTCTTGAAAAACATGGAATAGCCGTTGTTATCGAACCAAGCTTAAAAGGTACTCGCATAGACGGAGCAGCATTAAAGGATATTGACGGCATGCCGATAGTTGGTTTGACATTGAGACATGACCGTCTCGATAATTTTTGGTTCACACTACTCCATGAAGTTGCTCATATATGGAAACACGTTCATTCTGAAGAGACATTTTTAGATGATATTGATGCTACTTCTGACGATAGGCAGGAATCTGAAGCAAATCGGCTTGCTAGGGAAGCATTTATACCTAGGGCAGTCTGGAAGAGAAGTGATGCATACTCTTCTCCGTCTAAAGAAACCATCGATTGTCTTTCTAGGGAACTGAAGATTAATCCGGCAATCATTGCTGGGAGAATAAGACGTGAAAGTGGTAACTACCGCCTGTTTGCTGATCTCATAGGGCAAGGCGAAGTAAGTAGAATATTAAACGCTTCAAACGTGAATTGAAACCTCAGGAGAACTGAACCATGTACCCTACATACGTGCCGATCCTAAGAGCAAAAGCTGGTGAGTTTGAAGCATTGAAAAGACTGAAACCTGCTTACTCGCAAAAAATTTGGCCATTTTTTGAAATTCCCCAATTAACTGAGAACGATAAGAAATCTAAGGCCTTAAGCGGCTCATCTCAGATGAAAAAGGATTTTCTTACTAAGATTGCGGATGGAATCAATAACGCGAATTCATCATCATCAATATTTTTCGACTTTTTTGATTGGAAAGCAGATAGCTACATTGAAACAGGTGAGCATGTTTTGAGCTACATGTACAGAGCCTTAGCCTCAAGTGGATCACTTGTACATCCAGTTATAGGATTCGACCGTTGGGATATCCTAGACTATCAAAATGCCTTGAAAGGATTAGTTGTGCCCGAAGGGACAATGTATTGTTTACGTATTGATTCTACATCTATAGATGATGCGTACGATGTAGATTATTTTACAGATACGATTCATGAGATTCTGGATTCGCTTGGACTTTCCAGTGCTGAAGTGATGGTAATGTTTGATTTTGGTGATGTTACTCATAAGTCTATTGTATCAATGCATGCCGATATGCAGCATCTCATTACCGCCGTTGATGAGTTTGGTTTTGCTAGTATCATGATAGCGGGTTGCTCGTTCCCAATAATCATAAATGATGCAGTAAAGGAAGTGGATTCAACAGACCTCGTTGAACGTAAGGAAATGCATGTTTGGAAGGCAATTTATTCTGATATGCAATCACCATTTCTTTTTGCTGATTATGGTATTCGAAATCCCAAAGGTGCTGATGGTGTAAAAGCAACTCATGCTAACGGGAAAATTAGGTATACCATTGAAAATAAATATTTTGTTGCAAGGGGTCACTCTAAGCAAAAGGGTAATAAAGGGGCGCAAATGTATGACTTGGCAAGAGTCATTGTCAAATCTCCTTACTATTTAGGGGCAGGCTTTAGTTGGGGAGATGAGAGAATTGAGGCTTGCAGCAGAGAAGAAATTAAGGGTGGCCCGACCCAGTGGATTAGCTACGATACCAACCATCATATGAGTTTTGTTGTTGAGGAAGTCTCAGAGTTTCAACGCAGTCGTATTACGCCAAGAATTGTTACCGCATAAATCATCTTAAAATTATGGTAGCGTACTGTAAACAGAATGGCTGGGCTTTGTCCCGGCCTTTCTTTTGTCTGTTAACCTGCTTTATCTGTCACACAAAGTGAGATACAGTCTGCGACACAAGACAACCCCAGCGCTGTAGATGCCTGACGTATGGTTGAACGAAGCCGCCTTAACGGTCAGCTTCAACTTCTTCGATAAAAAACCCGCTTCGGCGGGTTTTTGCTTTGTGGCAGATGAATGACTGTCTGTAAATAGACCCGTTTTAGTTCCACGCATTTTTTGAGATCCCGGCCAGA
>NZ_JACVTX010000041.1:0-30988 GCF_016624745.1 Erwinia sp. S43
TCAGAAACCGGATATATGCCTGCAATTACCGATTTTACGTCTTACTGAAAAACATCTTGTTCAACCGGGTGCGTCCATATATGCGGCAGCCAAGCCTACATGGATGTATCTACGGCGACCCGGCGTTCTGCCCGTAACGGTAGCCCCGGTCACGGACCCCACCGCGACCAGCCCCGTAATGAGCATCATCGGCTTCCACCAGGCTACGGCCGAATAAACCGCACATAAATAAACCGCACGATATAAAACTCCACCGCACCCAGCAGCAAAAACCATAAACAAAACACCAGCGTATAAAGCTGACCAATATCTTCCAGATGGAACATCTCCACCAGCCTGCGGGTCAGCGCCAGGCCAAACCACGGGGCGGGCAGCAGCAGCGCGGAAAGAAAACCGAACATCAGCGTGCTCAGCGGCATTAAAAAGGTTTCAAACGGACTTTTCATCATCATTCCGGCGTGTAAACAGTTGCGCTATTTTCAGCGATCCCTCCCGCAGGTTCAATCCTTAAACCGCCAGCGCTAACGGCAGCTGCTCGTGCAGCCAGGCAATAAAACTGCTGCGCTTTTCCGACGGGCTGAGATCCTGGCGCCACAGCAGATGGATCGGGCGGCTGGCCTGCTGCCACTGTTGCAGTACCGGCACCAGCCTGCCCGCGGCAATGTCTTCCGCCAGCAGGATTTCCGGCTGTAGCACCAGCCCGGCTCCGGCCAATGCGGCTTGGCGCAGCGCCTGGCCGTCGTTACAGATAAAGCTGCTGTCCGCAGGCCAGAACACATCGCCCAGCTGCCAGGCATTGCTCTTATTCCACGCCATATTGGCCAGGCAGCGATGCTGATACAGCGCCTCCGGGGTCTGCGGCGTGCCGTGCTGTGCCAGATACTCCGGCGCGGCGCACACCACCATACGGTAATCACCGATTTTTTTTGCCACCAGCGGTTCAGCCGGATTGAGGTTGCCAATACGAATAGCAAAGTCGAACCCCTGGCCGATGAGATCGACAAAGCTGTCGCTGAGATCCAGCTCGATCCGTACCTGCGGATAGTTCAATTGATAGCGGGCAACCAGGGTGGCGATCGCCGCCGATCCCAGATTGAGCGGTGCGCTGATCCGCAGCAGCCCCGACGGCGTACGTTTCATATTCTCTACCGTATCTTCCGCCAGCCGCAGCTGAGCCAGCGCGGCTTTGCACTGCTGATAGTAGCTTTCCCCGGCTTCGGTCAGATGCTGTCGGCGGGTATTACGCTGGAGCAGGCGGCTGTCGAGCAGCTCCTCCAGCTGACGCACGTGTTTGCCGACCATCACGGCGCTGATATCCAGGCGGCGTGCAGCCTCGGTGAAATTGCCGCTTTCCACCGCGCAGATAAAGGCCTCGATGCTGCTTAATTTGTCCATGATTACAAACCTGTGGTTCGGAGTTATCGAAAGTATGGTCCGTTTATCCACCTCTGACACTGCTTCATGATGGGGTAACCGTTATTTACAGAGGAAATGCGATGAAAATTTTAGTGATTGGGGCGTCAGGCACCGTCGGCCAGGGCATCGTTAACGAGCTGAGCCGTGATAATCAGGTTATCCGCGTAGGGAAAACCCGGGGTGATTATCAGGTGGATTTAACCAGCGAAGAGAGCGTTCGCGCGCTGTTTGCCCAAACCGGTAACGTGGATGCGGTGATCTCCGCCACCGGCGGCGTGCACTTCGGCCCGCTATCAGAGATGACCAGCGAACAGTTTAACAGCGGCCTGCAGGACAAGCTGTTGGGCCAGGTACGGCTGGTGCTGATTGGCAAAGAGTTTGTCAATCCGGGCGGGTCGTTCACCCTGACCACCGGCATCCTGGCGCAGCAGCCGATCCGTACCGGTGTGAATGCGACGGCGGTAAATACCGCGCTGGAAGGGTTTGTGTTTGCCGCTGCGAACGAGCTTTCGGGCCTGCGGATTAATGCTGTCAGCCCAACGGTGCTGACGGAAGCGCTGGACAGCTACGGGCCATTCTTCCCCGGTTTTGAAAGTGCACCCGCCAGCCGCGTGGCGCTGGCCTATCGCCGCAGCGTGGATGGTGTGGAGACCGGTAAGGTTTATCGCGTCTGGTAGCCGGAAATTATTTTGGGGAAATGATGCGGTAAAGTGCTGAAAATTTCCCCAACCCCTTCGCGGTTATATATCCCCACGCTCTGTGTAACACGGTAATTCTTTTAGAGTTTCCCGCCGTCATTTACGCGCCAAAATAGCATCCGTTAAAAAGTATAGCCGATGCTATACTCAAATCCATGATTTTGTTGTCTTTTTTTCTGGCGATTCGCGTGATAGGATGCGCTTCACTTGAACGGACCAGTGGTTATTTTTCCTACATAACCTGGGGTTTTAACGATTTGGAACGCACCCGACGCTTCAAACCGGGATAAATACAATGAACCTATACGCAACTCTGATTCTGGCTTTTGCCATGTCGATGGACGCCTTCGCCGCGGCCATTGGTAAAGGTGCAAGCCTGCATCGCCCAAGCCTGAAAGAAGCCCTGCGCACCGGTCTGATCTTCGGTGTGATTGAAGCGCTGACGCCGCTGGTCGGCTGGGCTATCGGCCTTGCCGCCAGCAAGTACGTGATGGCGTGGGACCACTGGGTAGCGTTTGGTTTACTGCTGATCCTCGGCGGACGAATGATCGTTGAGGGGATACGTAAAAAAGAGTGCCGGCCGGAAGAAGCCCCGCAGAGCCACGGTTTCTGGCTGCTGGCCTGTACTGCCGTTGCGACCAGTCTGGATGCGATGGCCGTTGGCGTCGGGCTGGCATTTTTGCAGGTCAACATTGTCACCACCGCGCTGGCAATCGGCGCTTCCACCATGATTATGGCGACTCTCGGCATCCTGCTGGGGCGTTTCCTTGGCCCGGTGATGGGCAAATGGGCGGAAATTTTTGGTGGTGTAGTGCTGATCGGCATCGGCTGTAGTATTTTGTTCGAACATCTGGGCAAATAAGCAGAAGGCACGCCCGGTCACTTGCGCGGGGCGGCTATGGCATTATCGGTAGTAGACTGGAACACCCGGAATAATATTGAGTGCTCGCACCTCACCGCCAGCAACGCGGCTTTTCCGCTGCATACCCACGAAGAATATGCGATCAGCGCCAACCTTAGCGGCGTAGAAAAACTCTTTCTGAATCGAAAAAACCTGTCGGTCCTCGCCGGGGATATCACCGTTTATAATCCTGGAACGCTACAGTCGTCAGAGTTTGGCGGGCAGCCGGTCGAGTTTTTCAGCGTTCATTTACCGGCGGCTGTTTTTGCCGATCTGGCGGATCGTCCACTGCCGATCCTGCATGAAGGCGTTCTGCGCGATCCGCAGCTGTTTGATGCGATCTGCCATTTCGTTCGTTCTCCTGACGACGATCAGGTTCAGCAGCAAAACCTGCTGTGGCTGACCAGCCGGCTGCTGCATCACAGCAGCGAGAAGGATGTTGCACTGGCTCCTGCATCCGTAGGACGTGCCCTGGAACATATGCGCGATAATCTGACGCAGAAACTGACACTGGATGAGCTGGCGGTAACCTGCGGGTTGAGTAAGTATCACTTTGTCCGCCAGTTCCGTCAGGAGATGGGCGTGGCACCGCTGCAGTATCATATGCAGCTGCGTCTGCTGGCGGCACGTAATTTGTTACGGCACCGCAGCAGCGCATTAGATGTGGCCCATCAGCTGGGTTTTTACGATCAAAGCCACTTTATTAACAGCTTTCGCAAGATGCTGGGCATCACCCCGCACCACTATCTGCGTATGCTCAGCCGATAAACTCGCGATAGCCCGAAAGGATGACGTATCCGGCGAAGTAGCAGAAAATCACTGCCGAAGCGATATACGACCAGCGTAACATCTTCGTACCGAGCATACGCCCACCGATGCTGCCCACTGCGCACAGGGCTATCGTCCACATCACGCCCGCGAGGAAAAAGCCGGAAAGGAACCAAGCCGATGCCGCCGTACTGCCGGTACCCATTCGTGAAATCAGTGCGCCTCCCACGGCGGCAAACCACAGGATCGCCGAAGGAGACGACATCGCGAGGAATATTCCCCGCAGGAAATTCTGCCGAGGGCTGAGTGCTTCGCCAATGTCACCCGCACTCAGTGTTGCGGCGGGTTGCAGCGCGCTTTGCACCATTTTCCACGCAAACCACAGCAGGATCAGCGAACCGCCAATCCACAGCACCCAGCGCACACTGGTGAACTGGAGCAGTACCGCCATTCCGGCCATGGCGAGGATCGCATAGATCAGATCGCCGATGCAGGTGCCGATCCCCAGCCAAAAGCCGTGAAAAAATCCGCGCTGCATGGCCAGGGTGATCATCGCGATATTGGCGATGCCGATATCAAGGCACAGGGAAAGACTCAGTAAAAAACCATTAGAAAAGGGCATAGCATTGGCATCCGTTAAGCGTAGTGTGGCGATTATCGACACATGCAGCGCAGATATATTGGAAAAAATTGCGCAGCGCCGGACAATTTTCCTGGCATAAACATGTAAGCCAGCAGATTGTCGCTTTGCGGCATACCTCACTGTTTTTGGCCATCAAAGCCCAGTTTTTGTGATCTGCTTCAAAAAATCTTGCCTGGAAAAGCACCGTTCGTTATAATTTGTGGTGTATTTTTCAACAATATTTGTCACAGGCAATCATGAAAAAATTCTTCCGCAACGTGTTTCGTTCCTATGTAAATACCTTCAAACACGTTCCGCCGGGCGCGGTTCGCTAAACCCGCCGAGCTTACACCCTCGATAACCGCGGTCAGGGACTGGACCGATGGTTATCACTTATTCCCGCTGTTCCCATTCTTTATCTATCGAAAAAAACGTGCCAGCAGCACGGTGATATGCAATTCTGTGGGTTATGAAAATGACCCCGCTGTTCCTCACCGTGACCACCACTACCACCACGACCGCTTCTGGCGGGGCGAGGTCGGTTTGCGTGCCTGAGAAATAGCAAATCCGCTTCATCCCGCCGGTTTCCGACGGGGTTCTGTGTTTCTCCGTCGTGGCCGGTTAACGGTAATCAAGGAGAAATACCATGCCCGATGCGTCCGCACTGTTAGTGATAGATATGCAGGCAGGTTTGCTGCATGCCCCACAGCCCCCTCACCAAAAAGAGCAGCTGATTACCCATACCGTCGGGCTGATCCATGCCGCCCGCGCGGCACAAAGCCCGGTATTTTTTGCCCGACACACCGGGCCGGAAGGATCGCCAATCGCGGCAGGCAGCCCGCTGTGGCAGCTGGCGGATGAACTGCCTCTTGAGGCGGGCGACAGGTACTTTAATAAAACCCGCCCCAGCTGTTTTTTCAATACGTCGCTGCTGGCAGAACTACAGCAGGCGCAGGTGAAGCGGCTGGTGATTGTGGGCATGAAAACCGACTACTGCGTGGATACCACCTGTAGGGCGGCGGCGGATTTGGGATTTGACGTGGTGCTGGTGAGCGATGCGCACAGCACTACCGATAACGCGGTGCTCAGCGCGGCGCAGATCGTCGCTCATCACAATGCGACGCTGGCGGGGCCGTTTGTCACCCTGCTGGCAACGGATGACGTCATTTTTTAACGCCAGGTAAAAGGGGCAGCCATCGTTGATGGCTGCCCCTTCAGGCAACAGATTTGGAAACCTGGTTCGCTAGCGACAGGGAATCCGACCCGTTAGTGATTACTCGAAATCAACCCAGGTCGCGCCCGCGTCGGCGGACTCAACGCAGCGCTCAACCCACTGCACGCCCGTCACACCGGCGTGAACGTCCGGATACCAGAAGTTCTCCAGCAGTGCTTTATCACCACGGTCGCTGGCATCCATCGCCACCGCGAAGCGGCGGTAAAGGTTAGACCAGGCTTCGAACAGCCCTTCCGGATGGCCGCCGCCGATGCGGTCTTCTTCCAGCGCGCGTGGAGCCAGGTAGCCCATGCCGCGTTCCAGAATTTGTACCGGCTCGCCCTGCACTTCATAGCGCAGCTGGTTAGGCTGTTCGTCCCACCACTCCAGGCTGGCTTTCGATCCGATCACGCGGATCTTCTGGCCGTGCATCGATCCGCAGTTCACCGCAGAGCACCACAGCGATCCCACCGCACCGTTATCGTATTCCATCAGCACAAAGGCGTTATCTTCCAGCGGCGCGCGGGTTTTCACAAAGCTCTGGCGCGAACACATCAGGCGTTTAATTTTCAGCTCTGGCAGCATAGTTTCCGCCAGGAACAGTGGGTGAGTCGCGAGGTCGCCCAGCACGTAGCTTGGCCCAACAAATTTCGGGTCCACGCGCCAGCGGGTGCTCGGGTTCGCCAGCTCCACGGCTTCGTTGTGGAAACCGTGGGAGAACGACATATTCACAATGCGGATCTCGCCCAGCAGCCCTTCGGCGATCATGCTGCGCGCCTGCTGAATCAGCTGGTGGCCGGAGTAGCCGTAGGTGACGCCGATAATTTTGCTCTTCGCTTCGCTCAGCGCCGCCAGCTCTTTGGCTTCTTCGGTGGTAAAGCACAGCGGCTTTTCACACACCACGTGCAGGCCTGCTTCCAGCGCCGCCTTGCAGATGGCGAAGTGGGTGTTGTTCGGCGTGGCGATCGATACCGCTTCAATACCGTCAGCGCGCTCTGCTTCCTGCTGGAACAGGGTCTGATAGTCCGGGTAGCAGCGGTCGCCCGCCACGCCCAGGCTGGCACCGAAGGCGCGTCCGCGCTCGGCATCAATATCAAATGCACCGGCCAGCAGGGTAAAGGTGTTATCGCGCAGCGCCGCTGAACGATGGATATAGCCGATCTGGCTGGTGCCGCCGCCGCCAACCATGCCCCAGCGAAGGGAGCGATCGAGAGGTTTAATGCCGTTAATCATCTGGTGTTCCTCAATTAAAATCCAACGGAGTTCAGGTAGCGCAGGCTTTCGGTCACATCGTGCAGGCTGCCGTCGGCATTGCGCGGGTCGCGCTCCTGTTCAATGGTGATCCAGCCCTGATAGTTACGCTCGGCCAGGAAGGCACGCACGGCCGGATAGTCGATAGCGCCTTTACCAATCGGGCACATCACGCCTTCCGCACAGGCGCTAAAGAAGTCCACTTCGCGGGCGATAACATCGCGGAATACGGTGTCGTTAACGTCTTTAAAGTGGATGTAGTCGATGCGATCGAAGTAGCGGCCAAGCCAGGTAATCGGGTCCATATCGGAGTAGTAGAGGTGGCCGGTATCCAGACACAGACCGGCTACGCTGTGCGGAATATCCTGCACCAGCTGTTCGATCTCGTCGGCGTACTCAATGCAGCCACCGGCATGCGGATGAATAACCGGGCGCACGCCGTACTCCTGCGCAATGCGGCTGATTTCGGTGATGTGCGACATCATGCGCTGCCAGTCGCTGTCGGACAGGCGCGGGGCTTTGTGGTACTGCCCGGCCAGCCGTGCGCGTTCGGCGTTGCCGAAATCAATAATCACCAGATACGGTGAGGGGAAGTTATCACCGTGGGTTTTGGTCGCGGTCGGCACTTTTGACAGGTTACGGCAGATGTTGTGCGTCAGCTCAATCATCGCCGGGAAGTTCTCTTCGCTGACCAGGTCGTCAAAAATGGTTCCGGCAACCAGCGACAGGCCGTACTGATTCAGTTTCTCGGTCAGGACCTGCGGGTCAGTCGGCAGATAGGTCCACGGCCCCAGTTCGATGCTCTTATAACCGGCCTGGGCGGCTTCTTTCAGCACTTTCTCATACGGCGGAAGATGCGGGTTTTTCGGGTCGTCCACGCCCCAGCTGCAGGGTGCATTAGAAATATGAATGGTCATTTCGGTGTCCTTTAAATCAATGAGTGACTGTTTTGCTTTCGCGTTGAGTGGTTTCAAAGCGTTCCAGAATCAGGGCTTCCATTTTTTCCAGCGAAACGCCTTTGGTCTCCGGCAGCAGCGCCTTAACGAACCACCAGGAGGCCAGCGAGCACACCGCGAACAGCAGCAGCGGGAAACCGCCGTGGAAGTTATCGTTGAGGTAGGCGCTCTGGTTCATCATCGGGAAGGACTGACTGACAAAGAAGTTGCCTGCCCACATGGCGCAGATAGAAAAGCCCATACCGGCTCCGCGCAGGCGGGTCGGGAAGATTTCGCCGATCACCGTCCACACCACCTGTCCCCAGGTGCCGCCGAACAGGAACATAAAGCCGAACAGGCCCAGCACGGAGATCACGCCGGTCATCCCGCTGTAGAAGGTCCAGAAGGTGAACAGCAGGCAAACGGTGGAGCCGAGTGAACCGATCAGCAGCAGCGAACGGCGGCCCATCTTATCGATCAGCATCATGCCAACGATCACGCCAGCGAACTGCAGCACCGCCAGCCAGATGGTCATAAACATTGCTTCCTGCATGTTGTGGGTGACGTTCATCAGCAGCGTCGGGCCAAAGTACTGAATGACGTTGATGCCGGTCAGCTGGTTGAAGATGGCCAGACCCACACCAATGACCAGGAAAATGGCCGTTTTGCGGTTAAAGCTGACGCGTTCGCGGTTCACTTCGCTGCTGGCGGAAAGCTGGAGTGAGGTCTGAATTTCACCCATCAGGCGCTTCGCGTGCTCTTCCGAAGAGATGCGGGTCAGGGTTTTCATCGCCGCTTCGTTGCGGCCGACCATGATATTCCAGCGCGGGGATTCCGGGATAAAACCAACGAACAGGAAGAACAGCACGCAGGGTACGAAGGCCGCACCCAGCATCCAGCGCCAGCCGTAGGCGTTCAGCCACTCCGGATCGGCATTTTTCGCAATCAGATAGTTGGTCAGCAGCACCAGCACCTGGCCGCCTACGCAGCAGATCATGTGCATGGTCATCGCGCGGCCGCGGTAATCCTTGGGCGCCACTTCCGCGATATAGATCGGCGAAATAACCGACGCCAGGCCGATGCCCAGCCCGCCGATAATGCGGAACACCACGAAGGTGGTGAAGTTTGGCGCCAGCGCAGTACCGGCAACCGACACCACAAACAGAATCGCGGTGATAATTAACATTGATTTGCGGCCGTAGCGGTCCGCCAGTTTACCGGCGATCAGGCAGCCAATGACGCAGCCGATAATGACGTTAGAGACGGCCCAGCCGGTTTCCGCCGGGGAAAGCTGGTAGTGATGGGTGATAGGTTCGATAGCGCCGGAGATGACCGAAGAGTCATAGCCGAACAGCAGCCCGCCGAGTGCGGCAACCGCGCAGATGGCCATCACGTAGGCCATATTGTGTTTTGGTGTTTGCAGAGGCACGGAACAATCCTTCATGTTTTAATTTGAAGGAAGTATCAAACGAATGTTCCATTATCAGCAATGATAGAATGTTTATTTTTTGATGGCGATCGCACTATTAATGATAGATTTTTTTGATAAAAATCTATCATTTTCACATTATCAGCGGGTTAAACGGCGAACGACAGCGGCGATTTAAACCTGAAAAAGTCGTTTTGCCGTTTACACATTCTCTTTGGTAATCAGCTCAAAACTGCTGTGAAGTGAAATGAAATTTCCATGCGCCTCGGAATTTGCCTGCAGCATGGCTTCCACCACGGAACCGGCCAGCTCTTCAAGGCGGTGTGACACCATAATATCAAGGGTGCCGTCGATCAGCGCCAGCTGCGCATCCTGTAGAGGGCCATGGCAGATAAGGGTGATCTCATCCTTCTTGCCGCTGTCGCGCAGGGCATTGACCACGCCTTCAACCCCGCCGCAGGGGGCATAAATCACCGACAGATCGGGATGGCTCTGGATCAGCTGCGTGGTCGCGTGATAGCCCTGCTCGACGTTTTCAAAGCTGGTGACCGGCTCCAGCACGGTATGCCCGGTGGCGTGTTCGCGCAGGTACGAGCGGAAGCTGATTTCGCAGGTTTCCTGACAGAGAAAACGGTTATCACCGATGATCACCCCAACTTTGCCCGGTGGGCCGCTCAGGCGCTGGACGATCCAGGCGGCGGTGCGGCCCGCTTTGCGGTTATCCAGGCCGATGTAGCCGGTGTGATCGCAGGGAGAGAGGTCAGAAAGCAGCGTAAAGACTTTCACCCCTTTTTTTGCGGCTTTCTGTACCGCGCGCCGTACCAGCGCATTGTCCAGCGCGATCAGCACCAGCGTATTCACGCGATTGCTCATTTCATCAATGCTGGCGGCGGCAGCTTCAACTGCGTGGATGTCGTGGAAAACAAACTCCACCCGGGTGCCGGGCTGGCAGTGCGGCGAGGCCTGCTTTTCCAGCGAACGGGCAAAGGTATCGTAGAAGGAGTAGTCGCGCGACAGCAGGATCACGCCGATGCGCAGCGCTCCGCCGCTACCGGAAGTACCGTCTGCGGCGGCGTCGGCCAGAAACTCCGGTGAAAAACGATAACCGAGGCGCGTTGCGGCCTGAACCACGCGATTTTCCGTCTCGGCGCGCACGGGAGCCCGCCGGTTGAGTACCCGGTCTACGGTGGCGACCCCGACTCCGGCTTCGCGGGCGATATCGGTGAGCGTGGTTTTTTTCATCGAAAGTTCCAACTGAATCTGAATGAGGAAAAACTATCATAAATCCCGCAGGGACAGGGAGATAAGATGCTAAAGATATGACAGCGCTCAGATTATATTTTTTAACAATCCGTTGATAACGCATAAAAATTTCATTTTCATGTTCTTCGCGCTGCCTCTCGATCCAGGCGTTTTCTGCGCTTTTTTACTTTATCCTTGAAGATTAGTTTTATCTGAGCGTCATCATTTTATGGTATTTTACAGGCAACATACCGTGCGGTATCTTTCTTGTATTAATCTGTAAATTTAAATGAAACAGCTAATTGAATCAGATATACCTCAGAATACGGGGCCGGATAAAACGGCCTATAACCGAAAAAAACAGCCCGAGCAGGTGCGAAACGCCCTGATTGAATCTGCCGCTGCGCTGGCCGTTAGCCGGGGGCTGAACGGTATCACCGTGCAGGCGGTCGCCCAGGCCGCCGGTGTGACCAAAGGCGGCTTCTTTCACCATTTTCCCCACAAGCAGGCACTGCTGGACGCCATGTTTGATGCCTTTCTTGCGGAAAGCGAGCGGGAGATTGATCGACTGATTGCTGAGGATAGTCAGGAATCGGGCTGCTTTAGCCGTGCCTATGTCATCGTGGCCTTTAATGAAATCCAGCAGGGCTTAAACAGCATGCGGGTACCGCTGTCGCTGTCGATGATGGCTTCTCCGGCGCTGTGTCAGCGCTGGTCTGCGTGGCTGAAAGGACGGCTTGAACGCCATCGGCGTACGGACAGTTTGCCGCTGCATCAGATGGTGCGGCTGGCTGCGGACGGTGCCTGGCTTGCCCAGTCGCTGGTGCGCGGCGATACCATCCGCGATATGCAGGTGCTGCGCGACGATTTGTTGGCGCTTATCAGGGAGAGTGATAAAGAGTGAAAACCACATTTAAGCAGGAAGTTGTGCATCAGCTGCTGCGCTGGCTGGAAGGCAATATCCATACGCCGCTGACCATTAACGACTTCGTTGAGAAGTCGGGCTACTCGAAATGGCACCTGCAGCGTATTTTTAAAGAGGTCACCGGGCAAAAACTGGCCTCCTACTGCCGACAGCGCAGGCTGACCTCCAGCGCGGTGATGCTGCGGCTGTTCGACAAGCAGATTGATTCGGTGGGCAGCGAGCACGGTTTTTCCAGCCATAATGTTTACCATAAAACCTTTAAGCGCCACTTTAACGTTACGCCAGCTCAATACCGCGATGCGCCGCACTGGTCGTGCGAGGGGCTTTGCCCACCGATCAATCTGACCACAATGAACGTGCCGGAAGGTGAGCTGGTTGAGCTGGATGGATTGCATTTGAGCGGCTGTGTGAACAACTACGCCTTTACGCTGGACACCATTGTTGATTTTTCCTGGCGCGAGCGCGACAGCTTCTGGCAGCGGCGGCTTAATGCGCTGGCCGAACAGCCGGATATGCTTTACGGGCTGATTAACGTCATTCGGGGCGGACCGCGAACGGGCGATCGTGCCACGTTGCAGTATCTGACGTGCCTGGAACAGGATACCTGTGCGACCGATGCGGCGCAGATGCAGATTAGCATCGAAAAACAGCCCTATCTGAAGTTCAGCTATCGGGGTGATGAGCGTCTTTACAGCACGTTTATTGATCTGATTTATCAGCATGCGCTGCCGACAGTCGGAGCCGTGCGCCGTGATGGCTATGATGTTGAACGCATCGATCGTCGGGAACCACTGGAGGGCAGGATGGTGGTGGTAGATTATTTTGTGCCGGTGCTGGCCGAAAATTACAGCATGCCCGTTCCCTGAGTGTCAGGGTTCGGGCACTGCCGTTACTGCGATAAGACGCCTTATTTGATCAGCTGAGCTGTCATATGCACGCCGTTGTTGCTGTTGGCTTCAATGATGCGGTAAGACGTACCGGCCTGCTGAGCCTGGGCGGCAATTTTCGCTTCAGCGCTGTCGATAGTTGCACCGGTTGCGGTCACGGTCTGAGCGAAGCTGCCGAAAGAAACTACGGACAGGGCGATAACTACAGCAAAAGTTTTGATAGATTTCATGGTGTCATTCCTTCAGTTGTTTTGTTTGTGTAAGGCGGTGTGCCTTCGTTGAAAACAATGATAGGCCGATGGAAGACATTGCGATAGCGGAGTGATTTGCTTATCTTTGTCAAAAAAATTGATGCATTAATCCGGGCCACATACGGCAAGGCAGCCCCGATGGTTTTACTTCATATACGAACGAATCACCGCCACAATCTGCTCTAAATCCTGCTCGCGCTGAGCAGCTTCACTTTGCTCATCGAGCAGATGTACACGAATATGCCCTTCCAGCACTTCCGCCATTAATCCATTCACCGCACCGCGAACGGCGGCGATCTGCTGCAAAATATCGATACAGGGCGTCTCCGCCAGCAGGGCTTTTTCCAGCGCGTCTGCCTGGCCGCGAATGCGGCGTACGCGGGTCAGAAGTTTCTTTTGTCCGGCAATTGTGTGTGACATCGCTGCTTCCATCTTGTGGGTTAGTATACTGGGGTATAGTATATTTACGGTGTTCTTCTCCCTATGATAGCTTCTCCGAGGCAAAAAAATGATGGATTTTACTGCGCTGTTGCAGCAGGGGGCCGGCAACGTCTGGCTGTTTATTCCCGGTGCTATTCTGTTAGGCGCACTGCACGGGCTGGAGCCCGGACACTCCAAAACGATGATGGCGGCGTTTATTATTGCGGTGCGAGGGACGGTCAAACAGGCGGTGTTGCTGGGACTGGCAGCGACGATTTCCCACACGCTGGTGGTGTGGGCGATTGCGCTGGGCGGCATGATGCTCAGCCGTCGCTTTGATGCGGCAACGACAGAGCCGTGGTTCCAGCTGGCATCCGGGGTGATTATTCTGGCCACCGCAGCATGGATGTTCTGGCGCATCCGCCGCGAAAGCCAGCACGCTCACGATCATCATCACGGGCACAGTCATTCCCATGACCACGCACACGATCATCATCACGGGTACAGTCATTCTCATGACCATGACCACAGCCATAAGCATGGGCATCATCATCAGCCTGATAGCCACCATCATGCCGACTCCGCTCGCCAAAGCCTGCCGCATGTATATCGGCCCGTTCAGGTGCAGGGGCAGATCCTCAGCGCCCGTTACGCTCCCTACCATCACGACCGTCATACGCATGAACATAATGACCACCGACATGAACATGCATCCGGGCATCATCACGGCGAGGCTGTTCACTCCACGCAGTGGGCACTGACGCTGCCGCGTATCGATCTGCGCAGCGAGGAATATCAGGACGCCCATGCGCGTGCCCATGCCAGCGATATCCAGCGCCGTTTCGCCAATCGCAACGTGACCACCGGACAGATCGTACTGTTTGGCTTAACCGGCGGGCTGATCCCCTGTCCGGCGGCGATCACCGTGCTGCTGCTGTGTATTCAGATGAAAGCGCTGTCGTTGGGGGCGCTGCTGGTTTTCTGCTTCAGTATCGGCCTGGCACTGACGCTGGTGACGGTTGGCGTGGTGGCGGCGATGAGTATGCGGCAGGCGACGAAGCGCTGGAGCGGATTCAATACGCTGGCGCAGCGGGCACCCTGGTTCAGCAGTGCGCTGATTGCGCTGGTGGGGATTTATATGGGGATACACGGCTGGATGGGCATTACGGGCAGCTGAAATACAGCATGCCCGTCCCCTGATGGTCAGGGTTCGGGCACTGCCGGTACTAAGGTAAGACGTCTTATTTGACCAGCTCTGCAGTCATATGCACAACGTTGTTGCTGTTGGCTTCGATGATGCGGTAAGAGGTGCCTGCCTGCTGAGCCTGAGCGGCAATTTTCGCTTCAGCGCTGTCGATGGTTGAACCGGTCGCGGTAACGGTCTGAGCGAAGCTGCCGAAAGAAACTACGGACAGGGCGATAACTGCAGCAAAAGTTTTGATAGATTTCATGGTGTCATTCCTTCAGTTGTTTTGTATGTGTAAGGCGGTATGCCTTCGTTGAAAACAATGATAGGCCGATGGAAGGCATTGCGATAGCGGAGTGATTTGCTGATCTTTGTCAAAAAAATTGATTGCTTGGTGCGGGTGGGAGAGTGGGGATAGATTGACTGGATTATAGTGGGAACACTTCACTGGAGCAGGAGCAGGAGCAGGAGCAGGAGCAGGAGCAGGAGCAGGAGCAGGAGCAGGCAGTCGTGCTGCCGCACCGAAAGGCGCGGCAGCAGCGGGTTTATCAGGCATCCACAATCGGGTCGCGGACGATAAACAGATAGGAGAGTGCACCGATCACCGTTACGCAGGCACAAACAGTTAGCGCCATGCTGAATGAGCCGGTGGTATCGAGGATCCAGCCGGTCAGGACCGGAGCAAACGAGGCAAACACGAAGCTGGCAAAGTTTTGGATGCTGCCCACCGAGGCGGTCATACGCGCGGTGACCGAGCAGTGGATCAGGCCCCAGCACGATGTTCCGGCGAAGTGGATGCAGAACAGAGCCATGCCGATCAGCAGGACCGCGCTCCAGGTGGTAGTGGCATGCGGCACGACGGCGGTAAAGGCGGCAGAAAGCAGCATACCGGCAATAATGCACACCTTACGGGTTTTCAGCGGATGCGCGCCGCGGTTGACGACTGCATCAACCACATAGCCGTTCAGCAGCATACCCGCCGCGCCAAACAGGAACGGGATCGCGGTCATCCAGCCGGTGCTTTTCAGATCCAGGTTGTAGGTTGCCTGCAGGTAGCCCGGCAGCCAGGCCAGATACAGCCACGCGGTGTAGTTGATGCCGCTGAAGCCGATCATCATGCCCCACATGGTGCGGTTCTTGAACAGGCCGCGCCACTCTTTCATGGTCATCGGCTCTTTTTTCGCCACTACGCTGCCCGCTTCCAGATAGTTAATTTCTTCCTGGGTCAGGGTGTTGTTGTTGCGGTTGCGATAAATGGTGTACCAGCCGATGGAGAGGAAAATCCCCAGCACGCCGATAGTAATAAACATCGCACGCCAGCCCATCGTCAGCATCATTGCTGCCAGAATCGGCGGGCTGATAGCCAGACCAATAGTGGAGGCGGCGTTGAAAATACCCATCGGCATACCGCGATGGCGGATGTTAAACCAGTCGTTAATCACCTTAACGCCGCACGGGTTCATCGGTGCTTCACCGATCCCCAGGCCGATACGTACCAGCACAAACTGGGTAAAGTTCTGCACCATACCCGCCATGGCCTGGAAGCAGGACCAGACGAACATACCAACGCCGAGCATAATGCGCGGGCCTTTACGGTCCAGCAGCAGGCCGCACGGCAGCTGAGCGATACCATAAGCCAGCGAGAAGGCGGAAAGCAGAATACCGATTTCGGTGCCGCTCAGGCCCAGGTCACCACGGATGGTCTGGTTAGCCACGGACAGCGAGCTGCGGTCGAGGTAGTTAATAATCGCCGCGAGGAACAGCAGGATCATCGCGGTGGTTTGTACGCGCTTAATGCGCGCCGAGCGCTGCAGCGGACCGCGCTCTGGCACCACGGTGGCCTTTGGCTCTTCGTGGTTGGCAGGGCGGTTTTGACCGCGAACGGTCTGGCTATTTTCCATACGGTACTCCCCGGGTATAAAAAGTATTGTTATTAGCATCGGGCCGGGGTACTGCTTTAAAAACCACGGCCAGAACAGGGTTGAAGTAAGGCTGAATAGCAGACTAGTGGCGGCCGAAGTCGGTGTTGCCAACTTGTTATCTTTTTCGTGCGGCAGGCGGCGATTTACGGTTTTTAATCGGCTTTTAATTACTGTGGTTGATGGCTTTTATCGATAAAAAGCCAAAATCGGTTAAAAAATCACCCTCTGTACTGGCGGATTGAACGCTGCATCGACTCCTTGGCGGTAATCAGATGGCGGTGAAATTCGATGATCGCTTCGACGTCATTACGGCTGACCAGCGCGGTGAGGATCGCCAGATGCTCCTCCAGCGCCACGATGTTGCGCTGCTTCAGGTCGCTTTCATCCCACAGATAGTGGAAGTGGAAAATGACAGAAATTACCTCAAGAGACTGATCGAAAAAGGGATTATTTGCCGCTGAGAGGATAAGTTTGTGCATCTCGCGGTCCAACTGAGAAAAGTTACGATAGCTGGTGGCGATGGTGTCACGCATCTGGCGGTGGCGGCTCAGCAGGTCACGGGCGGCAATCCAGCGCGGGTCGTCGGCGGGCAAATTGATAAAGCGCTTCAGGGCGTGGATCTCCAGCATCTCGCGAAGCTCAAACAGCTTCTCCGCGTATTCCTGGTCAAATTTCTTCATCAGCCAGTGGCCGCGCCGCACGTTTTCAATCAGCCCGTAGCGGCAGAAGCGCAGCAAAAACTCCCGCGCCGCCAGCGGACTCACGCCCACCGCCTGCGCCAGCTGCAGTTCGGAAAAACTGTCGCCGGCCATCAGCTGGCGCTGGTTAATCATTTGAAAAAACGCCTGTTCTACCAGATTTGTCTGCGCTTCCGGCCCCGGCAGCGTTGCGGCAAAGCCATCGGCATCATCGGGCTGACGGGCAATGACCCAGCTGCCGTTGACCTTTTCCAGCACGCCACACTGCTCCAGATGGTCCAGCGAGTGGCGCACGGTGGTGCGGCTGATGTTAAACATTTCCGCCAGGGCGGCCTGGGGCGGCAGCGGTGAAGGAATGTGCTGCTGGGCGATGGCTTCCAGCATCTGATTCACGACGTTATGACGAAGATTCTGCGTGCGGCTCATGGCTTCTCCCGGTTTTTTATCTATTAAAAACCAATTCAGAACAGCGAAAGGCGCGCTGGCTCACAGATCCAATTCTTTAACAAAACGCGCCGATTGATTTGCGCCATAACCCTGTGCAGACAACGGAGAAAAACCATGACAACGATGAATACGCTGGTGTGTCTGGAGCCGAAACAGATGGCTTACCAGACGCGTAATAAACCGCAGCCTGCTGCGGGTGAAGCGCTGCTGAAAATTATCAGCGCCGGAATTTGCGGCACCGATATTCACGCGTGGGGCGGCAATCAGCCGTTTTTCAGCTATCCACGCGTGCTGGGGCATGAACTCTGCGGCGAGGTGGTGGAGCTGGGCGAAGGCGTTAGCGGCTGGAAAGTGGGCCAGCGCGCGGCGGTGATCCCGTACCTCTCCTGCGAACAGTGTTCAGCCTGCCTGAGCGGCAAAACCAACTGCTGCGAAAACATCTCGGTGATCGGCGTGCATCAGGACGGCGGTTTCTGTGACTACCTCAGCGTGCCGGTGAAAAACCTGCTGTCGGCAGAGGGCATTGACCCTGACGCGGCCGCGCTGGTTGAGCCTTTTGCCATCAGCGCACATGCGGTACGCCGCGCGGCGCCGGAGCCGGGCAGTAATCTGCTGGTCGTGGGTGCCGGGCCGATCGGGCTGGGCGTTGCCGCCATTGCTCATGCGTCTGGCGCTAAAGTGGTAGTAGCGGATACCAGCGAGTTCCGCAGGCAGCACGTGGAGCAGAACCTGAAGCTGGTGGCGCTGGATGCGGCGGCGGAAGATTTCCCGCAGCAGCTGCGTAATCAGTTCAACGGCCAGCTGCCGTCCACGGTGATTGATGCCACCGGGAATGCGGCGGCGATGAACGGCGCGGTACGTCTGATGGCCCACGGTGGCACGCTGGTGTTCGTTGGCCTGCACAAGGGTGATATTCAGATCCCTGACCCGGAATTCCACAAAAAAGAAACCACGCTGATGGGCAGCCGCAACGCCACCCGCCAGGACTTTGAGCGTGTTGCCAGCCTGATGGCTGACGGAAAAATTACCGCCGGGATGATGCTCAACCAGCGCTTTGAGTTTGCCGCGCTGGCTGAGATTTTCGAACAGCAGGTGATTAACAACCGCGGGCTGATTAAAGGCGTTATCCGCTTCTGAGCCCCGCAGGTTTAACCGCGTAGCGCCGCCAGGAAATGCGCTTTGACCCGTTCGCTGTCCACCGCCAGGCACAGTTTCTGAATGCCGGCAGCGGCAAACGGGTCATCGCGTGAAGCCAGCGGATGCAGCCGGTGCAGCGTCTGGCCGCGTGAAATCCCTTCCGTCACCACCCGCACCGGTGATTCGGTAATGCCGAATAGTTCTGGATGATTCAGCCAGGAAATGGTCAGCGTATCGTGCAGCGCCATCCCTTCAAATCCTTCTTTCTCCAGGCTGTATTGCAGATAGCTGCGGGAAATCGCCTCCAGTTCCGGTCGGTTCAGGCTACGAATATCTTCTCCGCTAATCTGCACCTGATGGGTGACATCCAGCGGCAGTACCACGATTTTCAGCTGTGAGCTGAGCACCTGATCCGCCGCGTGCGGATCTTTCCAGATATTGAATTCGGCAAACGGCGTGACGTTGCCGCCGTGGCCCAGCGTGCCGAAAGCGCCGCCCATAATCACCAGCTGCGCCACCTTCGCCACGATATCCGGGGCCTGATTAATGGCGGTGGCGATATTGGTCAGCGGCCCGATGGCGACCAGGGTGATCGCTCCGGGGTGCTGGCGAACGCTGTTAATAATAAAGTTAATGGCGTTATCCGCCTCGCCGCTGCACGGATTTTCAAAAACGCCGCCGAGGCCGTCTTTGCCGTGAACCTGAAGGGCGGGGGCGGAAGGTGCGCAGGCCAGCGGGCGTGAACTGCCGCGATAAATCGGCACATCCAGGCCGATTTTCTGGCTGAACAGGCGGGCGTTTTTGACCGCCTGCTCCACCGGCACGTTGCCAAATACCGTGGTAATGCCGAGGATGTCGGTGCTTTTCGCCGCATAGGCCAGCGCGAAGGCGTCATCCACGCCGATATCGGTATCAAAAATAATTTTCTGCATCAGATTCTCCTTTCCGTAATGACTGACATCCCTGTGCGCGTTATCAGGTGGTCAGCAGGGTGTGCAGCGTCTGCAAGTCCTGTTTTACCATCTCCAGCTCCTGAGCAAAACGATCGTCTGAGAGCAGCGGCTGGCGGAACACCGTAATCAGCACCTGCGATCCGGTGCCGTTGGCGACAATACGCATCGGCACGAAAATCTCTTTGCTGAGGCCGGTATCCACGTAGTGATCCATAATGCAGAACGGGTTATGTTCGGTAAAACGCACTTTCACCGCACCCAGCGGGCCTTTACCGCGCCAGATGTTGCCATCCTGCTCCAGCGGCGTTTTGCTCAGCCCGGAAGCCCATTTAGGAAAGAATTCCGGTTTCCAGATGGTTTCATATAAATCGACCCAGTTACGGGGAATAGCGATGCTAAGGGTATGTGAGGACAGCATAAAACCTCCGATCGATGATGAATCAACCCTTCATCGTTTAAAGTAAAGTGCAGATAGCGGATTTAAGCACCCCGGCAGACTAATGAGAAGTCTTTCACATTCTCACCTTTCCAGATCACGACACAGCTCCCACTTTCCGTTAACAAATCCCCATGGCCGATAACGGCTTGTTTTGCCGGACGGCGAGGCATATAACTACTCTTTCCGCTGACGGGATCGCCCTGCGGCAGTGAATTTATATCAACGGGAGAAGTGAGTGAGACAAGGGGATATGGGTCGTTTACTGCTGCTTGCCGCCATCTGGGGCGCCAGCTTTCTGTTTATGCGGGTTGCCACGCCGGTTTTTGGCTCGCTGAATACCGCTTTTCTGCGCGTTTTCTTCGGCTGCCTTGGCCTGATTGCGCTGCTGCTGATTCTGAGGGTGAAGTTGACCTTTAACGGTAAAGCGCTGCCGGCAGTGCTGCTGGGGGTGATCAACTCCGCCGTGCCGTTTGTGATGTACTGCCTGGCGGCAAAATGGCTTCCCGCAGGCTATTCCGCCATTCTGAATGCCACCACGCCGCTGATGGGCGTGCTGATCGGCGGCCTGCTGTTCAGCGAACAGTTTACGCTGCGTAAGCTTAGCGGCGTGGTGCTGGGATTAGCGGGAATTGTGCTGCTGACCACCACCGGCAGCCTGGCGCTGACCCACGATGTGCTGCTGGGCATCGCCGCCTGTCTGGTCGCCACCGCCTGTTACGCGATGGCCGGGTTCCTCACCAAAAAATGGATCGGCGATCGCGGCGGGCTGGATGCCAAACTGGTGGCGCTCGGCAGCCAGATGGGGGCCACCCTGTTTATGCTGCCGATCTTTATCACTTCGGTCGCCGTCCAGCCCGCGGTGGACTGGCAGCACCCCGGCGTCTGGCTCTGCGTGCTGGCACTGGGACTGGTGTGCACCGCCTGGGCCTATATTCTATTCTTCCGCCTGATTGCCGATATCGGTCCGTTGAAAACGCTCACCGTCACCTTCCTGATCCCACCTTTTGGCGTGCTGTGGGGCTACCTGTTTCTCGGCGAGACGATCTCCAGCGGCTTTATCGGCGGCGGGCTGGTGATTATCGTGGCGGTATGGCTGGTGACTGGCAGTGTAAAACCGAAGGCGCAGATTAAGGACGTCTCGCTGAAGTCCTGATGCCGCGCATTAGCCAAAAGGTATAGCGGGTTAGCTTTTCAGTCATATTCACGGTCGCCGGGCGCATCACATACTGGGGGCCATGACTCACTGAGGAAGATAACCATGACCGAGACGGTTTACGATCTCCGCTCCGCGCTGGCGCGGCTGGCGGCAATGGACGGCGAGCTGGTCAGCACCGACACCGAGGTTGACCCCCATGCCGAGCTGTCGGGCGTTTATCGCTATGTTGGCGCGGCCGGGACCACCCGGCGACCAACGCGTGAAGGCCCGGCGATGTTGTTTAATCGGGTGAAAGGCTTTGCGGATTTCCGCGTGGTGACCGGGGTGCTGGCCTCGCGCCGCCGCGTCGGTGCGCTGCTGGGCTGTGAGCCGGACAGGCTGGGCCATCTGCTGATGAACTCGGTGAAAAATCCCCTTCCTCCCGTCCTGACGCAGAGCGCGCACATTCCCTGCCAGGAGGTGGTTCACCTCGCCAGCGAGCCGGGTTTTGATATCCGCACGCTGCTGCCCGCGCCGACCAATACCGAAGAGGATGCCGGTCCCTATTTCACCATGGGGCTGTGCTACGCCACCGACCCGGAAACCGGCGAATCCGATATCACCATTCATCGCCTGTGCATGCAGGGGCCGGACGAGCTGTCGATGTACTTTGCCCCCGGACGCCACCTGGACGTCTTCCGCGCGAAAGCGGAAGCGGCAGGCAACGCGCTACCGATCACCATCAGCCTTGGGGTCGATCCGGCGATTTATGTCGGTGCCTGCTTTGAGCCGCCGACCACGCCGCTGGGCTTTGACGAGCTGAACATTGCCGGGGCGCTGCGCGGTAAGGCGGTAGAGCTGGCGCAGGGCGTGGCGGTGAATGCCCGGGCGATAGCTCATGCGGAGGTGGTGATCGAAGGCGAGCTGATGCCGGAAGTGCGCTACCGGGAAGATCGCAATACGAATACCGGCAAAGCGATGCCGGAGTTCCCCGGCTATACCGGCCCCGCAAACCCGTCGCTGCCGGTGATCAAGGTGAAGGCGGTCACCCATCGCCGCCATCCGATCCTGCAGCACACCATCGGCTGTAGCGAAGAGCACGTCAACATGGCCGGTATTCCCACCGAGGCCAGCATTCTCGGCATGGTGGAGCGGGCGATGCCGGGCCGCCTGCTCAACGTTTTCGCCCACTCTTCCGGCGGCGGCAAGCTGATGGCGGTGATGCAGTTTAAGAAAAGCATTCCGGCGGATGAAGGACGCCAGCGCCAGGCTGCGCTGCTGGCCTTTGCGGCATTCCCCGAGCTGAAGCATGTGATGCTGGTAGACGAAGACGTGGATATTTTCGACAGCAACGACGTGCTGTGGGCGATGCAGACGCGCTATCAGGGCGATGTGGATACGGTCTTTATTCCCGGCGTGCGCTGCCATCCACTCGACCCGTCGCAGATCCCGGAATACAGCCCGAGCATTGCCGCGAAGGGCATCGCCTGCAAAACCATTTTCGACTGTACCGTGCCGTATGCGCTGAAAAGCCACTTCCAGCGCTGCGAGTTTAAAGAGGTCGACGTGCGGCGTTTTCTGCCGGATTTTCACTATTGATACCTGAGCGGGCACGATGCGTGGTGTTTCTGTACCGAACGTTGGTGTAAAAAAGGAGTTATCTGGTTCTTCGGTACAGGAAAACTCTGCGATGTTGAAACTCAAGCCCCTGTATTACTTTAAAACAGTAGTGGAGAAAGGCTCGATTTCGGCGGCTTCTGCGGTGCTGTTTACCGCCCAGCCGCCAATCAGCAAGGCGTTACAGCAGCTGGAAGCCCAGTGGGACGTGGTGCTGTTCGAGCGAACGTCGCGCGGGATGATCCCCACCGACGCCGGGCGCTACCTCTACCAGCGCGCCGGGGATCTGCTGTTGCAGGCGCAGAATATCGACAGTGAAATGCGCGCCTTCAGCGAAGGTCAGCGCGGCGTGGTGCGCCTGGGCTGCGTGGATATGGGCATCAGCCTGCTGGCCGAAGCCATCGCCGCGCTGCGTTTGCGCTACCCCAATCTGCAATTCTCGCTGTATCAGGGCGACCCGCCGTGGCTGGAAGAACTGCTGGAGCGGCGTCAGGTGGATGCCGCACTGATCCATTTGCCGCTGACGCTGAACCCGCACAATATCGCCAGTATCCCACTCAATCAGCTCAACGTCCGCGCCCTGTGCCTGGCCGATACACCGCTGGCCGCACTGCCCTCCGTCACGCTGGCACAGCTGGCCGCGCAGCCGCTGGTGCTGCTGCGGCGTAAAACCGGTTTCGGCATGTACGATCGGGTGATGCAGTGCTTTACCCAGGCCGGGCTGACGCCGAACATTGTGGCGCAGGCCAGCGCTCTGCCGGTAATGAAGCAACTGGTGCGGCAGGGCGTGGCGGTGGCGCTGGTGCCGTCGCTGGCCGAGTCGGAAACTGAAGCCGGGATGATCTCGCTGCCGGTGCCGGAGCTACAGGCCGCTGCCGACAGGCTGGCGCTAATTTACTACCAGCAGCATGCGGAGAGCGCGGTGCTGAAGCCGCTGCTGGAATACTTCTTCTCGCGCTGATGGCAATGCCATTCTGTGTGCCGCTGCTGGGCTGAGCGGGCCATAACTGCTGAAAAATCAGTCCATTTTTATACTTTTTTTACACCCTGACCCCGCATTTTTACACCAACTTTGCACGCCGCTCGCAACAATATCAGCCATCTGAAACGCCTCTGGAGGTGTGCTGTGAGCGCTGCTGTTATAACCGGCATTGTGCTGGTGTTTGCCCTGTTGGGTTATCTGATTTATGCCCTGCTTAACGCGGAGGAGTTCTGATGGCTGCCTCCGCCTTTTTACTGATCGGCTGTTACATGGTGCTGCTGCTGGTGCTTGCCCGTCCGCTGGGCAGCGGTCTGGCGTGGCTGATTGCCGACCGTCCCGTGCCGGGCCTGGCCGCTACCGAGCGCCTGCTGTGGCGGGTGAGCGGCGTTGCGCCGGGGGGGATGAACTGGCAGCGCTATCTGCTGGCAATCCTGCTGTTTAATGCCCTTGGGCTGGTACTGCTGTTCCTGATGCTGCTTAACCAGGCACACCTGCCGCTGAACCCGCAGGGGCTGCCGGGGCTGAGCTGGCATCTGGCGCTGAACACCGCGGTCAGCTTTGTCACCAACACCAACTGGCAGTCCTACGCCGGGGAAAGCACCCTGAGCTATTTCAGCCAGATGGTCGGCTTAACCGTGCAGAACTTCCTCTCTGCCGCCACCGGTATCGCCGTTGCCTTTGCGCTGATCCGGGGCTTTGCCAACCGCGCGCTGGACGATTTGGGTAACGCCTGGCGCGATATCACCCGTATCACCCTTTATGTTCTGCTGCCGCTCTCTCTGCTGATGGCGCTGTTCCTGGTCAGCCAGGGTGTAATTCAGAACCTGCACGGCTACGTGGAGCTGACCACGCTGGAGGGCGCGAAACAGGTGCTGCCGATGGGGCCGGTGGCCTCGCAGGAAGCGATCAAAATGCTCGGGACTAACGGCGGCGGCTTCTTTAACGCCAACTCCGCGCACCCGTTTGAAAACCCCACTGCGCTGAGTAACTTCGTGCAGATGCTGTCAATTTTCCTGATCCCGGCGGCGCTGTGCTTTGCCTTCGGCGACGCGCTGCGCGACCGGCGTCAGGGCCATACGCTGCTGTGGGCGATGTCGCTGATGTTTATCGCCGCCGTGGCGGTGGTGATGTGGGCGGAGCTACAGGGCAACCCGCATTTCCTGACGCTGGGGGCGGATACCGCCGCCAATATGGAAGGGAAAGAGACGCGGTTCGGCATCCTCAACTCCAGCCTGTTCGCAGTGATCACCACGGCGGCTTCCTGCGGTGCGGTAAACGCGATGCACGACTCCTTTACCGCGCTGGGCGGCATGGTGCCGATGTGGCTGATGCAGATCGGTGAGGTGGTGTTTGGCGGTGTGGGTGCGGGACTGTACGGCATGCTGCTGTTCGTGCTGCTGGCGGTGTTTATCGCCGGGCTGATGATCGGTCGCTCGCCGGAATACCTCGGCAAAAAGATCGACGTCTGGGAGATGAAAATGACCGCGCTGGCGATCCTGGTGACGCCGACGCTGGTACTGCTGGGCACTGCGCTGGCGATGATGACCGACGCCGGACGCAGCGCAATGCTGAACCCCGGCACCCACGGATTCTCCGAGGTGCTGTACGCAGTTTCTTCGGCGGCCAACAACAACGGCAGCGCCTTCGGTGGACTCAGCGCCAACACGCCGTTCTGGAACCTGCTGCTGGCGTTCTGCATGCTGGTGGGCCGTTTCGGCATCATCATTCCGGTACTGGCTATTGCCGGTTCTCTGGCGCGGAAGAAAATCCAGCCGCAGGGCAACGGTACGCTGCCTACCCACGGCGCGCTGTTTATTGCCCTGCTGATTGGCACCGTGCTGCTGGTGGGCGCGCTGACCTTTATCCCGGCACTGGCTCTGGGCCCGGTGGCGGAACATCTGCACATGCTCAGTCGTTAACGAGCGGAGAATCACGAGATGAGTCGGAATCAACAGGCGCTGTTTGACAGCGCGCTGATCGGCGTGGCGCTGCTTGATGCGCTGAAAAAACTGGACCCGCGCGTACAAGTGCGCAATCCGGTGATGTTTGTGGTGTGGCTGGGCAGCGTCATTACTACACTGCTGGCGATCGCCATGGCGGCAGGGAAAACCCCGGGCGAGGCGGGCTTCACCGCCGCTATCTCTCTGTGGCTGTGGTTTACCGTGCTGTTCGCTAACTTTGCCGAAGCGCTGGCGGAAGGGCGCAGCAAAGCGCAGGCCAACAGCCTGAAAGGCGTGACCAAAACCAGCTTTGCCAAAAAGCTCAGCGAGGCGCGCTACGGAGCCAGCCATCAGCCGGTGGCGGCGGACAGCCTGCGCAAAGGCGACTGGGTGCTGGTGGAAGCCGGGGACATCATCCCCTGCGACGGTGAAGTGCTGTCCGGCGGCGCGTCGGTGGATGAAAGCGCCATCACCGGGGAGTCTGCCCCGGTGATCCGTGAATCCGGCGGGGATTTTTCCTCGGTGACCGGCGGGACGCGCATTCTTTCCGACTGGCTGGTGGTTCATTGCAGCGTGAATCCGGGGGAAACCTTCCTTGATCGAATGATTGCCATGGTGGAAGGTGCAACGCGGCGTAAAACGCCGAACGAGATCGCCCTGACCATCCTGCTGGTGGCGCTGACCATCGTCTTCCTGCTGGCCACCGCGACGCTGTATCCGTTCTCCGCCTGGGGCGGTAGCACGGTCAGCATCACCGTACTGGTGGCGCTGCTGGTCTGCCTGATCCCCACCACCATCGGCGGCCTGCTGTCGGCGATCGGTGTGGCGGGCATGAGCCGCATGCTGGCGGCCAACGTGATTGCGACCAGCGGCCGCGCGGTTGAGGCGGCGGGTGACGTTGACGTGCTGATGCTGGATAAAACCGGCACCATCACCCTCGGCAACCGGCAGGCGACGCAGTTTCTGCCCGCGCCGGGCGTGACGGCGGAGCAACTGGCCGATGCGGCGCAGCTGGCGTCGCTGGCCGATGAAACCCCGGAAGGGCGCAGTATTGTGGTGCTGGCGAAGCAGAAATTTAACCTGCGCGAACGCGATCTGAGCAGCATGGACGCTACTTTTATTCCGTTCTCGGCGCAGACGCGCATGAGCGGGGTTAACGTGCAGCAGCGTGCCGTGCGCAAGGGCGCGGTGGATGCAGTGCGCCGCCATATTGACAGTAACGGCGGCCAGTTCCCACAGGAAGTGAACGGCCTGGTGGAACAGGTGGCGCGGGCGGGCGGCACGCCGCTGGTGGTCTGCGACGGCGCGAAAGTGATGGGCGTGGTGGAGCTGAAGGACATCGTTAAAGGCGGTATCAAAGAGCGCTTCGCTGAAATGCGCAAAATGGGCATTAAAACCATCATGATCACCGGCGATAACCCGCTGACCGCCGCTGCCATCGCCGCCGAAGCCGGGGTGGATGACTTCCTCTCGGAAGCCACGCCGGAAGCCAAGCTGGCGCTGATCCGCCAGTATCAGGCGGAAGGCCGCCTGGTGGCGATGACCGGTGACGGCACCAACGATGCGCCAGCGCTGGCGCAGGCCGACGTGGCGGTAGCGATGAACTCCGGTACTCAGGCAGCGAAAGAGGCGGGGAACATGGTCGATCTGGACTCCAACCCGACTAAGCTGCTGGAGGTGGTGCATATCGGTAAGCAGATGCTGATGACCCGCGGGTCGCTGACCACGTTCAGCATCGCCAACGACGTGGCGAAGTATTTCGCCATCATCCCGGCGGCTTTTGCGGCGACCTACCCGCAGCTGAATATGCTTAACGTCATGCACCTGCATTCCCCCACCTCGGCGATGCTGTCGGCGGTGATCTTTAACGCGCTGATTATCGTGTTTCTGATTCCGCTGGCGCTGAAGGGCGTGAGCTACCGTCCGCTGAGCGCGGCGGCGCTGCTGCGCCGTAACCTGTGGCTGTACGGCGTGGGCGGGCTGCTGGTGCCGTTCGCCGGTATCAAGCTGATCGATATGCTGCTGACCGTTACCGGTCTGGCGTAAGGAGAACTATCATGAGTCAATGTCGCCCCGCACTGTTTTTACTGTTACTACTGACGCTGGTTGTCGGCGTATTTTATCCTTTACTGACCACCGGGCTGGCGCAGTGGTGGTTCCCGCATCAGGCTGCCGGTTCGCTGATTGAGCTGCGGGGAGAAGCGCGAGGTTCCACACTGATCGGGCAGAACTTCAGCCAGCCGGGCTATTTCCAGGGGCGTCCTTCGGCTACCGGTGATGCGCCCTATAATCCGCTGGCCTCTTCCGGCAGCAACCTGGCGGCGAGCAACCCGGCACTTGACCAGGCGCTGGAACAGCGTGCTGCGGCGCTGCGTGCGGCCAATCCGCAGGCCGCGGGTTCGATACCGGTGGATCTGCTGACTGCATCCGGTAGCGGACTCGACCCGGAGATTTCACCGCAGGCGGCGCGCTGGCAGGCTCCCCGCATTGCGGCGGCGAGGCAGCTGCCGCTGGGCGTGGTGCAGAAGCTGATTGAGCAGCAGATCCACACGCCGATGCCGGCGTTTATCGGCGACCCGACGGTCAACGTGCTGGCGCTGAATCTGGCTCTGGATGGCATGTAGTAGAAAAGTGGCCTTAATGGGCTGATGCAACGGGCCGCACGGCGATGTTAATCCGGTGCGGCTTTTCGCCGTTTTGATCACAGGGAGCATTATGAACGATGAACTCCAGCGCCCGGACCCGGATGCGCTGCTGCGCCAGGCGGCGGTTGAGGGCCGTGGCAAACTAAAAATCTACTTTGGTGCCTGTGCCGGGGTGGGTAAAACCTGGTCGATGCTGCAGGAGGCACAGCGCCTGCGCGGCCAGGGGCTGGAGGTGCTGGTCGGCATCGTTGAAACCCACGATCGCCCGGAAACTGCGGCGCTGCTGGCCGGGCTGACCGTACTGCCACGCCGCGCCACCGGGCAGCAGCGCTACCCGGAGTTTGACCTTGATGCCGCGCTGGCCCGTCATCCGGCGGTGATCCTGATGGACGAGCTGGCGCACAGCAACGCCCGTGGCTCGCGGCACCCCAAACGCTGGCAGGATATCGAAGAACTGCTGGACGCGGGCATTGATGTAATGACCACGGTTAACGTGCAGCACCTCGAAAGCCTGAACGACGTGGTGGGCGGCGTGACCGGTATTCGCGTGCGGGAAACGGTGCCGGACCCGTTCTTTGATGCCGCCGACGAAGTGGTGCTGGTGGATCTGCCGCCGGACGATCTGCGCCAGCGGCTGAAAGAGGGCAAAGTCTACATCGGTTCGGGGGCAGAGCGCGCCATCGAAAACTTCTTCCGCAAGGGCAACCTGATCGCCCTGCGCGAGCTGGCGCTGCGCCGAACCGCCGATCGCGTCGACGACCAGATGCGCGCCTGGCGTGAGACGCAGGGCCGTGAAAAAGTCTGGCACACCCGCGATGCGATCCTGCTGTGCATCGGCGACAACGGCGGCAGCGAAAAGCTGGTGCGTAGCGCCGCCCGGCTGGCAGGGCGACTCGACTGCGTCTGGCATGCGGTGTATGTGGAAACCCCGCGACTGTATCGCCTGCCGGAAGCGCGGCGGCGCGGAATTTTACGCACGCTCCAGCTGGCGCGCGATCTGGGGGCAGAAACCGCCACCCTCTCCGACACCCGCGAAGCCCGCGCGGTGCTGCGCTACGCCCGCGATCATAACCTCGGTAAAATTATCCTTGGCCGCCGCCCCAGTAAACGCTGGTGGCGCGAGCGCTTTGCCGATCGCCTGGCGGAGCTGGGGCCGGATCTCGATATTCTGATCGTCGCCCTCGACGATCCGCCTGCGGATGTCGGTCCGCCGCTGGCAAGACAGAACGCGGCGAACGATAGCCGCTGGCGCGCGCAGCTGCACGGCTGCGTGGCGGCGCTGCTGCTGTGCGTTGTGGTGACATTGGCCGGGCGCTGGCTGCTGCCGCGCGTTGATTCCGTCAACCTGGTGATGGTCTACCTGCTGGCGGTGGTGGTGGTGGCGCTGCGCTATGGCCGCTGGCCGTCGGTGGTGGCCACGCTGCTGAATATTATTGCCTTTGACCTGGTGTTTGTTGCACCCACCGGCACCATGGCGGTGTCGGATGTGCAGTATCTGGTGACCTTCGGCGTGATGCTGGCGGTGGGGGTGATCGTCGGCAATCTGACGGCGGGCGTGCGCTATCAGGCAAGGGTGGCGCGCTATCGCGAGCAGCGGGCGCAGCACCTGTACGGCATGGCAAAAGCGCTCAGCCGGGCGCTCAGCCAGCAGGACATCGCCGCGATCCTCCAGCACAGCCTGGAAAGTACCTTACAGGCGCGCAGCGAGCTGCATCTGCCTGATGAGCAGGGCGAGCTGAAGGTGGTGGGCGAACCACATCTCAGCGCTCAGCCGGACCGCGCTATCGCCCACTGGAGCTTTACCAAGGGCCAGCCCGCCGGTGCCGGGACCGACACGCTGCCCGGCGTACCCTGGCTGATGCTGCCGTTAAAAAGCGGCAGCGAGACGCTTGGCCTGCTGATCCTCGAACCGCTGAATCTGCGCCAGCTGATGATCCCGGAACAGCAGCGGCTGGTGGAAACCTTTACCGTGCTGATCGCTAACGCGCTGGAGCGCATGGCGCTCAGCCAGCGCGAGGCGGCGTCCAGACTGGCGGCGGAGCGCGAGCAGCTGCGCAACGCGTTGTTATCCGCGCTTTCCCACGACCTGCGTACGCCGCTGACGGTGCTGTTCGGCCAGGCGGAAATCCTGACGCTGGATCTCGCCAGCGAAAACTCGCCGTATGCGCCGCAGGCCAGCGCGATGCGTGAACAGACGCTGAACACCATCCGGCTGGTCAATAATCTGCTGGATATGGCGCGGCTACAGTCCGGCGGCTTCCACCTTAAACGCGAGTGGATGGCGCTGGATGAGCTGATTGGCAGCACGCTGCGCACCATGAACGCTTCGCTGGCCGACCGCACCGTTCAGCTGGATCTGCCGCCGGAGCTGCTGCTGATTGACGTGGACGCACCGCTGATGGAGCGGGTGCTGGCAAATCTGCTGGAGAACGCTTTGAAATATGCCGGGGCGGAGGCCGAGCTGGGCATTCGTGCTCGCAGGACTGAGGGGGAAGTTTCACGGCTGGAGATTATCGTGTGGGACAGCGGTCCGGGGATACCTGCCGGGCAGGAGAGGAAGATTTTTGAAAAATTCTCTCGCGGCAATAAAGAGTCATCGGTGCCGGGCGTCGGGCTGGGGTTAGCAATCTGCCAGGCGATTGTCGCGATGCATGACGGGGAGATTCATGCGGAAAACCGCCCGCAGGGTGGCGCGAATTTTGTGATTTCGCTGCCGATGACGGCACCGCCGGAACTTGAGGATTACGAGTGAGCTTGGGGATAGCTTGAGGATGAAGAAGAAGGTGATGGAGTAAACGTACCTGGAATTATTCTCGCTGAGTGCTGCATGGCGCTCGTTTAAAACATTTCCAAACGCTGAAAACCAGAAGAGGGGGGCGCCCCGGGGGGGGGGGGGGGGGGTGAAATAATAGCGGAAAGTTTTTTTTTT